>NZ_CAWPNJ010000066.1:0-43589 GCF_963889195.1 Calothrix sp. FACHB-168 | reverse complement strand
GGAGGGCATCTCGCTACTGCTTCTGGACAACGTGTAAGACCGTCTAAGGGCACTGCCTTTAGAGGCGACGTTGGTTGAAAGAAGAATCTCCGCCGTTTTACTGCGGGGAGTTGTCAACTTAGCCCTTGTGCATTTCATTCAACTTGATTGAGGCATTCAGCTACAAACCTCTCAACCTTTGATTTTTGAGTATCGTTTGTGTACTCGGTGATAACGTACCCTTCATGGTTTCTCTTCGACTACGGTAAATCTACAGGATTAAGAGGTTTATAAATCAAAAATATCTAATAATTCTTGTGGGTTAAGCCTTTCACGCGATAAGAAACTGCATAATTTATTTCTTAATTATTTCTAAATATTTGCAAATTTGAGATTTTTGCTGTTTTTGCTTCACTTGTATCTATTTATATTTTTGACAATAGGTAGCTTCTTAAGTCAAAGCTGCTACTCTCTTGAGCGCAGCAAGTTGATGACTATGTATTCATCACCGAGCATTTTGTCAAAAATACTGCTTCTTCAGAATTTCCTCAGAATTATCTTTTAGTCTTTGATGCTAGAGAGTGACGAACTCAGGTATTAACTTTTTTGTTTCTACTATTGCGAGTGGATATGCACTCTCGCTTTGACTTGAGAAAAAACGAATAAAAATCGGTTCAACAAAGCAATAAATAGCGTATCAATTCTTTTAGAAGGTAGATAAATTTATGTCAGTTCAACTTGGAGTTCAAAAAATCGAAAATAGCTACTCTCTACCATACAAAAATTTGAGTTTGCTCAATCAAAAACAACCAAATTTTGCCAAGCAGACAATGAATTGCCCTCTATGTGGCTATGCCCGGACTCGCAAGCACGGTAAGACTAGTAAAGGCAGTCAGCGCTTTTTCTGCCCCAGTTGTCGCCAAACTTTTAGTGAAACATTAAATACCCTTTATTATCGCCGCCAAGTTAATAAAGAAGACATCCAAATTGTCCTGCAATCTTATGCAGAAGGGATGAGCTTTAGAGGCATTAGTCGGATTAGCGGTTTAGCTTACAACACTGTAGTCAGAATTATTCAGGCTGCTAACCAAAAGACAAATCCTGCTAATACAGAAGATTAATTATTAACTAATAAGTTATTCAACCACAGCGTCAATAAACTACCTGTTTTCAACCCAAGGAAACGCTTACGCTGTATATGTGTTTGAATTTTGGATTCCGCGAAGCGGTACTAGTGGCTCATCGTCAAAGTTTTGATGATTTGGCTGCCAACACAAAACGTGTTGGGTAAATTCATCGGCTGAGTTCTGCAATTAGAAATCATTCTCCCCATGAAATTAATGCGATGAACCACTGGCTTATTCCAAATTTCAGAGATTTTCTGATTGAGCGTTCAGATCCCTCGCAGTTTGGCTAATAATGAAGAAAGATTAAGTTTCGTTTAGCAAACTCACAATGAGCCAAACTGCCCTGAATTTGATTGCCATATCTATTTTTTTGATGACTCTCTCGGCGTTGTTGGGGCCATTACTAAACATTTCGCCAACATTACCAGCGATCGCCACCTTTACAATTTTAGGAATAGCAACCTTCGATAGTTTCAGTTTGCAGGGAAGGGGTGGTTCGCTGCTGTTAGATTGGATTGCTGGTTTTTCTCCTTCCCATCGCGATCGCATTATCCATCATGAAGCTGGTCATTTTCTCGTCGCCCACCTTTTAGGTATTCCCGTTACTGGCTATACTCTCAACGCCTGGGAAGCTTGGAAACAGGGACAACTCGGACAAGGTGGTGTCAGTTTTGATGATAGTGAATTAGCGTCAGAATTGGAATTAGGTAAAATTAGCGCTCAAAGCTTGGATCGCTACTGTACTGTATGGATGGCTGGAATTGCTGCCGAAAATTTAGTTTTCCAAAATGCTGAAGGTGGTGCTGACGATCGCCTCAAGCTCGCAGAGGTGTTGACAAAATTAGGCTTTTCTGGTAATATAAGCCAACAAAAACAGCGTTTTCATGCACTACAAGCCAAAACTCTGTTACAAGAAAATTGGTCAAGTTACCAAGCTTTAGTCACAGCTATGCAGCAACGTGCCTCAGTGGCTGATTGTCAAAAGGTAATTGGTTAATGGTCAGTTGTTAGAGACGCGATTAATCGCGTCTGTACAAGTGTCAGTTGTCAGTTGTCAGTTGTTATAAATGCCCAATGCCCCATGCCCCATGCCCCATGCCCCATTATGATGACGCAGCTTTAAGATAGGGCATATCAGATAAATCATAGGAGCTAATCACTTTATTTCTGCCTGTGGATTTAGCTTCTAGGAGACATTGATCGGCACGATGTAATAAACTGATACCTTGCTCATCATCATCGCTTTGTAGGGAAGCTGTACCTAAGCTAATGGTGACGTTAATAGTTTGATGGCTGTTGATCGCAAAGGGTTGTTCGCTGACTATGCGATTGAGACGCTTGGCGACAATGAAGGCTTCCTCTCCAGTTGTATTGGCTAGAAGAATCACAAATTCTTCGCCGCCATAACGGAAGGGTGTATCTTGAAAGCGTAAATTATGTTTTAACCGAACACATAATAACTGTAAAAGGCGATCGCCTACTAAATGCCCGTAGGTATCATTAACTTTTTTAAAGAAATCTACATCTAAAATAATTAAACTAAAAGGAAGGGTTTGTTCGCGGGCTTTTTTAATTTGTCTGGGTAAGTCCCATTCTAAAGCACGACGGTTATTGATTTCGGTCAAAGAGTCAGCTAGAGCGATCGCGGAAAGTAAATCGTTCGTGCGAATTAAATCGCGGTACTTTTTCGCTTTGCGCAAACCAACTGTTAATTGCGCCAGAATCAGGCGATGATTAGCAGTCACCTCGGCTAAGGTATAATCTGTTTTACTTTCTGGAAGTTGCCAAATATAAGCATCAGCGCCTTGTTTTAAGGCTGAGGAAGTCATTTCTAATTCCCACTCCCAGCCATATTGATCTCTATCAATTATCTGCTGACAACGATCTTCTAGAAGAATGCAGTATATCCAAGATAACTTTGGCTGGTCTTTCAACCAACTGCACAGATCCATACTCCCATCTCGGCTAGCCTGGATAAATATAATATCTGGCGGTGATGCTTGAATATAAGAAATTGCTCGATCGAGATCGCCAACTACCTCTACACTAAAAGCGGTTGCATAACGGATCTGATCTGGAAGCGTGGAGATAAATTTATGACTTCCAAAGACCAGAAGGGAAATATTCATTGCTTTGCTTTTTGCCCTATTTGAATTTTCAAGATATGAACCTGTTAAACTAAGCGCTTACTTAATTAATACTGAATACGTCCGTATTTTTGGCTAGGGAAGATTCCCCTGTGATTAATTGTTGTACTGCAAAATACATAATTGATTGACAATTTTAATCTCCTTTTAAGGATTGACCTCAACTTCAGTTACTTGCTGATTAACTTCTGACCCTACTTTCGGCTTTTCTATATTTTTTTTAAAACAGTAAAAATACTGAATCTTATTGTTGGAGACAAAAGTTTTTCTGTATTTTCCTGGGATGAGACATTGGGAATAATGATGATAGCTATTAGTTTCTAATAACCAGCATATATTAAATCAAAAAAATTACTGAGCTTGAATATTTAAAACTTTATAAAGTTTAGATTCCCCGTAAAAACCGATATCTTCATTGGATTTACATAGTTCTATATCCTTGAAAACACGTCATTAACCCATTGAATATCTCTAGGATCTAAAGGCGAGAGCTATAGCTTTATCCTTGTACATCTAGGATTAAGTGATGATTTTCAATATAGCAAACATCAGTTGTGTAGTTCTATATTATTTATTAGTTATTCATCAATTTTTTAAAAAGACTTCAGTAAATATACATAAATCCTGACTCCGTACTCTTCCCTAAAAACAAAATTATATTATTTAAATACACGATCGTCCCCCCCGATTCAGGACGGACGATCGCAACTAGGATGTATGTAAATCTCATGAGATTTCAATCGAGTTTTGGCAACAAGTGTGGTAATAATTAATAACCAGCTATTTTGTAGCCAGCAGCAACAATTATTTGCTTAATGGATTCCTCAGAAGCTGCGGATTCTACGCTGACAGTTTTAGCTTGGACATCCACATCTACTTTTGCATCTGGTTCCATCACATGAATAGAATTCTCAATTTTTGCGGCACAGTCTTCACAAGCTATGTCCGGTACATTCAGTTTTAATGCCATTGCTGACCTCTGAAACAAAACTTAATATCTTCTTAATAATCAATCTTAGCCTTGATAATGTGCTGACTCATCGTCCTCAAGTTAGGTGCATGTATGGAACGTAGGGTATAGATTTTCTGGTATGGTGTACTGTTGACAGTTGACGGTTGACTGGGAAGAGAGTTTTTCTTCCTGGTTTGTCTGGACAAGTAAATTGACCAATAAAATAGGAATTGATTTATCTGTCGGCTGTACTTAAGGCTAAACTCGTAAGCAAAAACCTGTAGTAGCAATCCCTTACTGTCTAGGCGTGGGGATTGTGAATGCGGCATACTTTCTCTGTAGAAGAAACGATCCTTTGTCGGCCTTCCCAATTTTATTGAGATTATTGTTGTAAAACCCATGTCTTCTAATCCCCAGTCCCTCAGTGGTAACGAAATTCGCACCTTATTCTTGAACTTCTTTGCTGAACGAGGACACCAGATTCTCCCAAGTGCTTCTCTTGTACCTGAAGATCCGACGGTGCTGCTGACGATCGCGGGGATGCTACCATTTAAACCGATATTCTTAGGGCAACGCACGCCAGAATTTAATCGCGCTACCACATCGCAAAAGTGTATCCGCACCAATGATATTGAAAATGTCGGACGCACCAAACGCCACCATACGTTTTTTGAGATGTTGGGTAACTTCAGCTTTGGTGATTATTTTAAAGAACAAGCGATCGCTTGGGGATGGGAAATTTCTACCCAAATCTTTGGTTTCTCCCCCAACAACCTTGTCGTCAGCGTGTTTGAGGAAGACGACGAAGCTTTTGCCATTTGGCGCGATCAAATCGGCGTTCCCGAAGCCAGAATCAAGCGCATGGGTGCAGATGATAACTTTTGGGCATCCGGCCCCACTGGCCCATGTGGCCCTTGTTCTGAGATATACTATGATTTCCACCCAGAACGGGGTGATGAAAACATTGATTTAGAAGATGATTCCCGGTTTATCGAATTCTACAACCTGGTATTCATGCAATATAACCAGGATGCAGAAGGGAATTTAACACCTCTGCAAAAAAAGAATATTGATACTGGCATGGGTTTGGAAAGAATGGCGCAAATCCTGCAAAAAGTAGCGAATAATTACGAAACTGATTTAATATTCCCGATTATCGAGACAGCAGCTAAAATTGCGGGAATTGACTACCATAAGAGCGACGAGAAAACCAAAGTCTCCCTAAAAGTCATCGGGGATCACGTGCGTGCTGTCGTCCACATGATCGCTGATGAAATTCGCGCTTCTAATGTAGGACGGGGTTACATATTGCGGCGCTTAATTCGCCGGGTGGTGCGTCACGGGCGATTAATTGGGATTGGTGGTGAATTTATTACCCAAGTTGCAGAAACTGCGATCGCACTTTCGGAATCAGCTTACCCTAATGTCAGACAACGGGAAGCCGCAATTAAGGCAGAATTGCAACGAGAAGAAACCAATTTCTTAAGAACTCTCGACAGAGGCGAAAAACTGCTTGAGGAAATTATTCAACAGGTGAAACAGCAAGGAAAAACCGTAATTAGCGGTGAAAGTGCTTTTACCCTGTATGATACCTACGGTTTCCCCCTAGAACTTACCCAAGAAGTCGCTGCGGAAAACAACCTCACCGTTGATGAAGCCGGATTTGATGTGGAAATGCAAAAGCAGGTGGAACGTGCCAAAGCAGCCCATGAAACCATCGATTTAACCGTGCAGGGTTCTTTGGATAAACTGGCAGAACATATCCACGCAACGGAATTTTTAGGTTATACCCAGCCAGCAGCCACGGCGAAAGTGGAAGTATTGCTCGTGGGTGGTGTGGCGCAAGAAGCAGCCGAAGCGGGTACAGATGTGCAAATTGTCCTGAATCAGACCCCATTTTATGCTGAATCTGGGGGACAAATTGGCGATCGCGGTTATATCACAGGCGATGGTGTTTCGGCTTCGCTCAACACAGGTGTGGTGATTCGCGTTGATGATGTGAAAAAAGAATCTGATTTCTTTGTGCATTTCGGACGCATCGAACGCGGTACAATCCGAGTAGGAGATACTGTGACTGCACAAATCGACCGCGCTTGTCGGCGTCGTTTGCAAGCTAACCATACAGCAACTCACCTGTTACAAGCAGCGTTAAAGAAAATTGTCGATGAGGGTATATCTCAAGCAGGTTCCTTAGTTTCCTTTGATAGATTGCGCTTTGACTTCAACTGTCCCCGTGCGTTGACAGCAGAAGAAGTCCAGCAAATAGAGGAACAGGTAAATACTTGGATTGCGGAAGCACACAGTGCAAAGATAGAAATATTACCTTTAGCAGAAGCCAAAGCTAGAGGCGCTGTGGCTATGTTTGGCGAGAAATACGGCGAAGAAGTGCGAGTAATTGACTTTCCTAGCGTATCAATGGAACTGTGCGGTGGAACTCATGTAAGTAATACTGCGGAGATTGGCGTTTTTAAGGTAATTTCTGAGGCTGGTGTAGCTTCGGGAGTGCGGCGGATTGAAGCTGTTTCCGGCCCGGCGGTGTTGGATTACCTGAATTTGCGGGATAAAGTAGTTAAAGATTTAAGCGATCGCTTTAAAGTTAAACCCGAAGAACTACCAGAGAGAATCACAACTCTGCAAAACGAACTGCGAACCAGTCAAAAACAACTGGATGTATTGAAAGGACAATTAGCGATCGCAAAATCCGACAGCTTGCTGCAAACAGCCGAATCTGTAGGCGATTATAAAATCATCGTCGCCCAATTGGATGATGTCGATGCCGAATCCTTGAAAACCGCAGCCGAAAGGTTATTACAAAAACTAGGTAACGGTGCGGTAGTGCTAGGTTCAGTTCCCGAAGCTGGGAAGGTGAGTATAGTAGCAGCCTTTAGTGCAGAGGTGAACAAGAAAGGTTTGCAAGCAGGTAAATTTGTCGGTGCTGTTGCCAAAATTTGCGGCGGTGGCGGTGGTGGAAGACCAAATTTAGCCCAAGCCGGCGGACGCGATGCGAGTAAGTTACCAGAGGCTTTAGAACAGGCGCTGAGTGATTTAAAAGCTGGATTGAGTTAAATCGTCTGATGAAAGGAAAGGGAGAAGTACTTTGCTAGCTTTTCTCCCTTTTCGATAACAATCTTTAAGTTTTTCATATTCCTGAAGATACACTTCTAAGATTCGTGGGTTATCGTTACTCATAAGGATTTCCTAACAGACACAGTGAATATTTTAGAAATAAATTGAAAATGAAAAGCTAACGGTTTAGATTTCTTGGTTCAAGAGGTCGGTCAAGAAGAAAATGTCTGGTATAGCCAGCCGCAACTGAAGCAGCATAGAGATGCCACTCACTATTTTTGCTAGAATCAGCAAAATCGGAAATTGCTCTGATAACCAAGTGGCGTACTCGCTCAAAGCTTTGCCAAGCAGCCTTGCTTACACCGTATCCTTCCATTTCAATTGCTACTATTTTTCTATGCCCAGCAGCTATAGCATCACGCATTGTTGCGTCAGCTATTACCCTTTCTCCAGAAGCAATTATCCCAGGATGAATCTTCGGAATAGTGTCCGTATCGTCAGGTCTTAAGACTGAAATAATTCCATTCCACTTAGGAAGAGAAATAATTCGGCTCCATAATGTTGGATCAACAGGATATTGGTATGGTTCAGGTTTTAAACCATCAGGTGTAATTTTTCCTCGTTCATAGTAGTAAACAGCATTTCCCACAACAATATCCCCTAATCCTTGCTCCTGAGTTGCTGCTGCTGCTATGCCAACCATTAACATAGCTGCTGGATGCCAGTGATGAATTGTGTCAGACGCTAAAAGCGCTACATCCACATTAGCCATATCAGGAGATTGTGCAACTACGATTTCATAATAATCACCGTTTTGAAGTTCAATGCGTTTGCGCCAGTATACACGCGAACCTTCTTTAACTCGATTTTCTGGCGTAATTTGGAAAGCTTCACATACAGCCTCTCTTTCTGTTTCAATAGCTGTAATAATTGCAAAATCTATCAGAGGTTCTTTAGAGTTAATTTTTGCCTCTTGATATTCAGTGTTCGGCTGCTGTGAAGAAAGTGACATTTTATTTTTTATTTGCGATTGTTTAGGTTTTGCTTTTACTCCAAGCATATCAAGCCACTCTTCAGTAGTAACAATATTATCGAAAGCCTCTTCTGCTAGTGGATCTATTACTTTTTCAATAAGGGAACGTTTCTCATATAGCTTTTTCTTTATACTTTCTTCTATGGTGTCTCGCATCCAAAAGCTATAAACAGTTAATTTATTTGCTTGTCCAATTCTGTGCGCTCTATCTTCTGCTTGCTGCATTACCGCTGGATTCCACCAATGGTCGAAATGTATTACATAAGATGCTTCAGTTAGGGTTAAACCAAAGCCAACAGCCTTAAATGTGCCTATAAATGCACAAATATCTGACCTGTTTTTAAAATCACTGATAGCTTGACTTTTATGCTGTTCAGACATGCCACCTTTATATGAAACAAAGCCAATTCCTTTTTTTCGTAAAAGGTTCTCCAGCTTATCAATTCCTTCTGGCACATACTGAGAAAAAATCAAAACTTTTTCACCATTTGCAGCTATTGTTTCGATATACTCAATTAAAATCTCAGTTTTTGGGCTAGTTGATTTGCTATTAGCAAAGTTACAGATTTGCTTTAGCTTAGTAATCAGCGCAAAAATATGAGTTCTAACTTGAGAATCAGTTTCAGTGTGGATAGAAGTTTCAAGTTTACTGCGACCAACATTTAAAGCATTTTCGTACTCTGCTTTCTGATCAGGATCAAGTTCTAGCCAGTCTTCTTGATGAATCTTTTCTGGTAAATCCTTCAAAACATCTCGCTTTAACCGGCGAAGCATATATGGCGCAATAGAAATTTTAACTTGCTGTGCTGAATAATCAATTCCTGATTGAAAAAGACCTGGTTTGACAAATTCAAAGATTGATATTATGTCATCAATGCTGTTTTCTATAGGTGTACCAGTTAAAGCAAAACGGTATTTAGGTAATAATTTACGCACAGATTGTGATAGCTTAGAACTTTTATTTTTTATTTTTTGAGCTTCATCTATGACTACACAATCAAATTTTCTACAATCAGTTTCTTTTAATATTTGATCTCTTAAGTCGTTGCGAAGAGTTTCATAAGTCGTAATGTAAATATGAGCAGGTGTTTTCCAATCAATTTTACGTTGTTCGCGATTATCTCTAATAACTGTAACTAAAAGTTCCTTTGCCCAATTGTAAAGATGTCCATCCCAACCTTCTGATTGTCCTGTTTCTTCACTCAGGTAAGCACTACCAACAACTGCTGGAGGACAAATTATCAAAGCACAACGTATTTTTCTTTGCCTAAAAAGAATACGTAAAGCGTTTACTGTTTGAACCGTTTTTCCGGTTCCCATTTCGTCAGCGAGTAAAGCAGACGTATTTTGAACCAAGAAGTTGATTCCCTCTACTTGATAATTACGCAATTGTCGAAAAAAATCGATATCAGCAAAGTCAAAAAGTAGAGGTGGACAGAGTGATGGATAAAGTAGGTTCCATTTATCTAATCCTACAACTTGGGAAGAAGCCTTACGTATTTTTGGAATGGATTGTAATTTATCTGTTTGACCTTTAACAGGACTATAAAAAATTTTACCTTCTATATTTGGTTCTTTAATTGGTTCAAATAAATTATCTGAAAAACATATGTGTTTAAGTCTAAATATATCTTGATAATCTACTATTTGAGGATAAAGGATTGATATTACATAAGAATAATCATTTATTTTAAATAAACTGAAAGACCAATTTACGAATGGTTCATAAGTGTTGATTATTGATAATGGTTCATGATTTGTAAATATTTCAGGATAAACAAGCAACAAATTATCTGAAATTACTATCCGTGAAATACTCAAGCAAATATTATCTGATACTAAAACAGGTGTTATCAGGCAATTTTTTCTATGATGATTGGGAAGAGATATCTTCCAGTCTTCAACCGTCTTCTGAGGTAGAATAGTAAATTTTGAAAATAATTTAATTGTTGTTATAGCAAGAAATTTTAATACCATTGAGATTATGATAAGATTAAGCTTTTATTTGTTCGCAAGTATTATAAATTCTTTGAAATGGTTCGAGTAAGTCTCTAGATGCATACATTTGTTCTAAATGCTTTTTTGCATCTATTAATTTTTCTTCTAATTCTTTTATTGTTGTGATGCGTAGTGTGGGAAACTTAGAAGATGTTATTTCTTGAATAGAGTTTGTTTTATATGTTATGTCCTCTTCTTTGAGTATTTGGATAGCAGGAATTTCTTGTTTTTTATTAATATCCATTAATAAGGTTTCTTCAATCATAACAATATTAGGTTTTTCTTGTAGAGCTTTAAGTAAAGGAATTGCTATTAGCTCTACAAGGATATAATCATATAAAATTTCCCCATAAAGCGTTCTCTGGATTTTTGTAGGACGCACTGGTTCAGTCACACGAAACTCCAGTGGTTTTGTTTCTTTATCTGTGACTAATACTGCTCCTCGCATCGCATCCTGATCAACTTGATGTTTTGCAAGAAAGGCTATTTTGAAGTTGTCCATAATGTAAATTGATGTTACTTTATACTAGTAAAAGTAATGTAAGTGATTCGTCTAAAAGTATTATATACTACATCTGTCTCAAGAGATGCTGAATGCATTTTAAGGGGAAAAATTATTCTAGACACTTAGCTGCGAAGCGCGATCGCAATTTTAATAGTATCTGTGTACTAAAGAGATAAAACTTCAGTTATAATAATATATATAAGTTCCTCTAAAAACTTGCTAATTGCACATCTGAGTTATGATTGATTGCCTCAATGTAGCTCGTTACTTTATCGTCAAAGCTTATGAGGATGGTATAGAAGCTGAAATGACCAATATGAAGGTGCAAAAGCTACTATATTATTCACAAAGTTTGCATTTGGCACTGTATGATGAGCCATTATTTGATGAAGAAATCCAAGCTTGGCGATATGGCCCGGTTTGTCCGCCTGCGTACAGATTTTATAGTGAATTTGAAGCCAATCAGTTACCTGTTCCTAGTAAAGATTTTTTATTACAAATTTCTGATGAACAGAAAAAACTTTTAGAAGAGATTTGGGAACATTTTGGCGGCTATCATGCATATCGATTGAGTGATATGACTCATGGAGAGTTTCCGTGGAAAAAGGCTCGTAAGGGTTTACCACCTCAAGCTAGTTCAACTGAGCCAATTCGCTTTGAGGATATGAAAGCTTTGGGTTATCAAAAGCTAGACATCATCGAGAGAGAAAACCCTGCTTATGAATCGGTAATGTCTAAAACTGTAGAGGAAGCTATTAATTCGGAATCCTCAACTCGTGTTTCTAAAGGAGAAGTGCGTGACTGGCTTAAATCCCTTCTCGATTGAGGAATCTGATAATTTTAGGCGTTCTTTTAAGAAAATTGCCAAAGCTTTAGGAAGCGATTTTGTTGAGCTTTTAGGGGAAGTTTTAGAAAATTTAATTAACGATCCTTATCCGGTAAATTCCCGGAATGAACCTTTACCCGCAAAGATTCAGTTACCTGAAGGATGGACATTTCACAAACTAGAGTTAAAGGCTGGTAAGGGAGCTTCTGGGCAAGTAAGATTGATGTACTTGGTGAACACGATTGACCAAGTAATCAAACTCGTCTGGATTTATAATCATGAGCAGTTTGCAAAACGTCCAGCCGAAAAAGACTTAAAGGGTATTATCAAAGAAATCTTAGAGTCTTAATTATAAAAAAACTGCGATCGCATCATGCATAAACAGCTTTTGAAACCCCTGAAAATACCAAATGAGAGTGCATTGTCAAATATCAGGATGTAGGTTGGGTTGAGGAACGAAACCCAACAATATAAAGTATTGTAATTGTTTGTATAACCAAAAAAATTAACAATTAAATAAACCCATCATGCGGCGAGATACCATTTTTTACAAATTATTCAAGCAATTTCCTGGCTTATTGTTTGAATTAGTAGACGAACCACCCCCAGAAGCAGACAATTATCAGTTTGAATCGGTAGAAGTGAAAGAAACCGCATTCCGAATTGATGGAGTATTTCTACCTCCAGCTAACGCAGCTTCTCAAGTAGTATTTTTTGCCGAAGTGCAATTCCAAAAAGATGAAGATTTATATTTTCGCTTCTTTTCGGAAGTATCCTTATTTCTGCACCGCCACCCCATCCGTTATCATGACTGGATGGGCGTGATAATTTTTGGCTCTCGCAACTTAGAACCGTCAAATTTAAGGATTCATCGTTCTTTATTAGCAGGCGATCAAGTTCAGCGAATATATCTAGATGAATTGGGCGATGTACAACAGCAACCATTAGGATTAGGCTTAATGTTGCTGACGATTAAAGAAGGAACAGAAGCCATAGAAACAGCTAGGTTTCTACTGGAACAAGCGCAGGAACAATCAGAAATAGCGATAATAGATTTAATTGCGACTATTATTGTTTACAAATTTAGCAACCTTAGTAGAGAGGAGATTATAAATATGTTAGGACTAGATGTAGAAGAACCAAGAGCTTTGCGAGAAGCGAAAGAAGAAGGGCGAAAACAAGAAGGTACATCCCTGGTAATCAGACAGTTAAATCGACGGTTGGGTGGAATTCCTGAGCAGTATTTGTCACAAATTCAACAGTTGTCTTTATCACAAATTGAGGCTTTAGGTGAGGAGTTGTTAGATTTTTCGACTGTGGCGGATTTGGAAAGATGGTTACAGTCTAATTTAGGTTAAAAATGGGCATTGGGCATTGGGCATTGGGCATGGGAGAGCCAAGCACTGCAAATAGCTGACTTTTGCATAAGCTCTCAAACATGAGATATATATCACAGTAAATCTTCGCAGACAATCTGCATTGTAGCTATGCGTCGTCGTTATCGCCCAATCGCTTCTAGTCTCCAAAGTCTAAGTGTTGCATCTTTGGCGCTGTACCTGACATTTCCCTTGGGAACATTCATTGCGCCATTGAGAATATCGCCGGTATTGGCGCAAAGTTCCAGCGATCGCCAAATCGAAGCTGATAAACTACTCAAACAAGGTGAAGATTTAGTCAATCGCAATCAATCTCAAGCAGCTTTACCACTGTTTGAGCAAGCTTTGACAATTTATCGTCAAATCAAAAACCGACAGGGAGAAGGAAGAACTCTCAAGGGGATAGGGAATGTTTACTATGATTTGGGCGACTACAAACAAGCAATTACCTATCAACAACAAGCTTTAGACATCGCTCAAGCTATCAACGATCGCGATTTAGCAGCTAGAGCCTTGAATAATCTCGGTAGTAATTATAGAGCTTTGGGGGATTTGCCGCAAGCGATCGCCTATTATCAACAAGCATTAGCGATCGCGCGTCAAATTCAGGATCTCGAACGAGAAACCAATACATTGGAAAATCTCGGTTATGTCTATGCTACTGTCGATCTGACTCAGGCGATTGATTTTTTAGCACAAGCTTTGGTACTGTTACGCAAACAATCTGCTGATTCTCCACAAAAGCAGCTAAATCTCCGCAAGCAGGAAACGGATATTCTCATCGCTTTGGCGAGGAATTATTATCTCTTTGGTGTTGACAAAGGTATAGGTGAAGGAAAATCACCTGATGAAGCTTTCAATAAAGCAATTGAGATTTATCAACAAGCGGTGAGTCTAGGGAAACAAACAGGCGATCGCTCTCAACTTGCAAACGCACTCTTAGGGCTTGGTAATATGTACAATGCCAAGAGTAAGTATAACGAAGCTGTCGCCACACTCCAGCAAGCTTTGCAGATTTTCCAAACAGATAAAAAATCACCAATTAAACTGCGCGATACTTTATCTAAATTAGGTGAAGTTTATCAAGGTTTGCGTCAACCAGAACAAGCATTAACATATTATCAACAAGCATTAGAAATTGCTAAACAAATCACCGCTAGTTCTCCTTTTGCGAATCTAGAAAAAGATAAAGAGCAAGGATTAATCATGGTTAATCTTGCTAATATTTATGCAGAAACAGGTAAGTATGAGAAAGCGATTCAAAATTATCAAGATGGGTTAGTAATTTTACAATCAAGTCTCAAGCAAGCTGAACAAATTACCGATCCGGCGAAAAAGTTTTTGCTGGATTTAGCCAAGCAACAACTGAATCAAGTAATTAAATTTAGTTATGTACGCATGTGTGCTATTTATAAAACTTTAGGTCAATCAGCAGAAGCTAAACAAGCTTGTGCAGGAACTTCTCCTAATGTTAAAAGTCTCACATCTGCAAATAAAACTTCGCCAGAATTAGAAGCAGCGCTGAAAAAATTAAATCAAGCACAAGCATTAGGAAAACCGGAAATGATAGCCTATGCTTTAGCTGAAATTGCTGATGCTTACGCCGATTTACAAGAAAGCGATCGCGCTTGGGAATACTATCAAAAAGCTATTGCATTAGCTGAAGAATATCCGCAGTTTCAGCAATACATCTATTTTAAAGTAGGAGGTTTTTACGAAAATCAGAAAAAATACGATTTAGCGATAAAATTTTACAAAAAAGCGGCATTATCTGCGAGAAAAGCCCAGCAGAAATTTGATGAAGTTTTTATGTTAAATCAACTTGCAAATACTAGCTACACAGCAGGTAAGCTAACAGAAGCAACAGAGGCTTTATATGAGGCGATTAAAGTTTATGAAAGTCTGCGTATAGACCTCACAGATAAAAGTCAAATCTCTATTTTTGAAACCCAAGCTCAAACTTATAGTTTATTACAGAAAATTCTGATTACACAAAATAAAGTTAACGAAGCTTTAGAAGTAGCTGAACGCAGTCGTGCTAGAGCATTTGTCAATTTATTAACTTCACGACTTTCTGCAACGCAAAATCGGCAATTAACTGCGGATTTACCAACAATTGAGAAAATTAGAAAAATTGCTCAAGTGCAAAATGCAACAATTGTGTCATATTCGCTGGTTAATTATTCCCAAAATAACGATAAAAAAAAATTGCAAACATCAGAAATATATATTTGGGTAATTAAACCTCAGGGTGAAATCACTTTTAAATCAGTTAATCTGCAATCTCTCAATCAACCTCTGACAGATATTATTAATCAAAGCCGTGTATCCCTTGGTGCAGGTGGTAGGGGAATTAAAATCGAACCTAATGATGAATCTTTGCAAAAACAATACTTACAAGAATTATATCAAATACTCATTGCCCCAATTGCGTCATTACTGCCTAATAATCCCAATGAAAGAGTAATTTTTATTCCTCATCAATCGCTGTTTTTAGTTCCCTTTCCTGCATTGCAAGCCAAAAACGATAAATATTTAATTGAAAAACATACTATTTTAACTGCACCAGCAATTCAAGTTTTAGAATTGACTCGTCAACAAAGACAAAAAGTTAAAGGTAAAGATGTATTAGTGATTGGTAATCCTACCATGCCAAAAGTAGGAACTCCATCGGTGCAATTACAACCATTGTCGGGTGCAGAAATAGAAGCTGTAACAATTGCTAATTTACTCAAAACTCAAGCTATTACTGGCGAAGAGGCCACAAAAACCGCTTTCAAACAAAAGTTAGCTTCGGCGAGAATCATTCATTTAGCAACACATGGATTACTCGACGATCCTACTAAGGGTATCAAAACTGCGATCGCACTTGCTCCAACTGCTAACGATGACGGTTTGCTCACCCCTGCGGAAATCGTCAATTTACCCATCAATGCAGAACTGGTAGTTTTGAGTGCTTGTGACACTGGTAGAGGCGCAATTACAGGTGATGGCGTCATTGGTTTATCCCGTTCCTTAATTACTGCTGGTGCTACCAGTGTCATTGTCTCCTTATGGTCAGTTCCCGATTCACCCACCTCAGAATTAATGACTGAATTTTATCAGCAATGGCAGCAAAATCCCGATAAAGCCGTTGCATTGCGCAACGCCATGCTAGACACCATGAAAAAATACCCCAATCCTGTCAACTGGGCTGCATTTACCTTAATCGGCGAAGCGATTTAAAAATTGGGCATGGGGCATTGGGCATGGGGCATTGGGCATGGAAGGAGAAGGGGCAGCTGCGACAATTGTAGAGACGCGATTCATCGCGTCTCTATTGACATTGACCACCCCAAAGATAGATAAAATATTTGCAAATTTTAGCCACAATTAATATATAATTTTGCGCCATTGCTTATCAATATCATAATTGATATTTTTTGCCCAAAAAATATAGTAATTAGCTATAAATTGCCTAAAAATCTAGTAAATTCCCAGTTGATTGATCAACCACTATCAAGATAGCAGACTGATACTGCCATCTCAGCTTTTATTAATTAAATTAATAGCTTGATAATTGCCAGATGGTATGGTAGTTTTATTTTCCAACAAACAAGTGGAACTAACAAAACCAGTACAGCAAAAATCTATCTGTCAATAGGGATAGATAAAAGCACAATACTTGATTTTGTCTCTAACCACAAGCTTACTACCAAAGTGGTAAATATTTTAACTGTGTAAAGTTTACTGGTAAATTTAACTATTAGCTTGACACAGATACTGACAGTAGTAAAATCTACTCTAAATAAACCAACAATCAGGGCGGTGAGTTAGTACTGGTGTGGAATACCACAAATTCTACACACTAAGTTTTGCATCTATTCGGATCACACATTTCCAGGATAGTATATATGACTTAGCGATGCCTGATTCGATATCCATATTGAATTTTTGAATGTTTATGGACCAGAGTCCACAAGACGGTAGTATTAGCCTCCTCTGAGCTGGCGGGAAAGTCTCCCAGCGCGGGGGAGACCATTAGGAGGGAGGTATTATGCTCATGCAAGATTTGCGCAATTCTATTGTTGGGGTTGCTGACTTAAACCAACTCAAATGGGATTTGAATCATTTACAACCCGTTGATGTTGGTGAATATATTACAAAACTGCCTACAAATCAGCGAGCGATCGCCTTTCGCTTGCTCAATAAAGCCCAAGCAATTGATGTTTTTGAATATCTACCAACAGAGGTACAAGAAGAACTAATCAATTCGCTCCACGATGTTCAAGTAGTACAAATTGTTGAGGCGATGAGTCCTGATGAAAGGGCAGAATTATTTGATGAATTACCAGCCGGAGTAATTAAACGGTTATTACAAGAATTAAGCCCCGAACAAAGACAAGCAACTGCAACAATTCTCGGCTATCCTGAAGGCACAGCTGGGCGGGTAATGACTACAGAATATGTCCGGTTGCGGGAAGGATTAACTGTCGGTGAAGCTCTAAGTAAAATCCGTCGTCAGGATGAAGATAAAGAGACGATTTACTATGCTTATGTCACAGATGATAACCGCACGTTGGTGAGAGTAGTTTCTCTGCGGCAATTATTATTTACTTTTCCTGATGTCTTTATTAGAGATATAGCTAGCGATCGCGTAATTAAAGTCAGAACCGAAACCCCCCAAGAAGAAGTGGCGCAAATTATGAAGCGCTATGACTTAATCGCTATCCCGGTTGTTGATAGGGAAGATAGATTAGTGGGGATTATTACCATTGATGACGTAGTTGATATTTTAGAAGAAGAAGCTACAGAAGATATTCAAAAATTAGCCGGTGTCAGTGGTGATGAAGCAGCTTTATCTTCACCTTTACTGACCATTCGCAATCGCCTACCTTGGTTGTTGGGAATTATGGCTTTGTATATTGGTGCAGCTAGTGCGATCGCACCTTTTCAATCAGTAATTTCCGCCGTCCCTGTTCTCGCTGTCATCATGCCAATTTTTTCTAACACTGGCGGAACTGTGGGGATTCAAGCATTGACAGTCACAATCAGAGGTTTAGGTGTCGGTGAAGTTACAGCCAAAGACACCCTGAAAATTCTTCGTAAAGAACTGCTTGCGGGTGTAGGTACAGCCATAGCTTTAGCCATAACCATGATTATGCTTTCCTTAATTTGGGCACAACCGCAAGAACGATGGGTAGCGTTAATTGCTGGATCGGTGATGGCGACAAATACCCTAGTAGCAGTCACCCTGGGAACTTTACTACCGATGGGTTTGAAACAGTTAAAGCTAGATCCGGCTTTAGTGAGCGGGCCATTAGTCACCACTATGTTAGATACAATAGGCTTTCTAACTTTCCTCTCCCTGATTTCTGTAGCTTTAAACGTCTTCCATTTACCAACCTAGTAGGGGCTAGGAGCTAGGAAGGGGGACAAGGAGGACAAGGGGGACAATTGTAGAGACGCGATTCATCGCGTCTGTGCCCCATGCCCAATGCCCCATGCCCCATGCCCAATGCCCCATGCCCAATACCTAATTCCCCTTTCCGAAATTCATCAATGTGCAAGTGTATTCACTAATATCAGGTTTCTAAGTTGAAGACTTATGAATCGCTTTGCATCTTTGATTATCGCAGGAACAATCGCATCTATAGCCACGTTGGCGATCGCTCAAACTACTGACGCTAATACATGCACAATCTACCAAAATTGTCAATATCGTACATTTGACACATATCAGCCTCAGATTCAAAGCAGTGTCAACAAAAATATCTACAAAACTAGTATTTTGAGCGTGTTTATCATTCTTGTCACTACAAAAATAGCTAATACTGCTTTAGAGTCTTGGCTGAAGAAATCATAAAGAGGGCATGGCATTGCCACTGCCCCTACAATCAACGATATCTGTACCTCACTAACTGGCAATTTACTGTATTTATTTCACAAATTAAGTATTAATCCTATATCTATCATCAACACTATTTAATTTGAGGCTACCTTTCGTCGAATTTAGGAATAGTGAAGTAAAAAGTACTACCTTTGCCTAAAGCACTTTCTACCCAAATTTTGCCCCCATGCTGTTGAACAATACCGCGACAGATAGCTAATCCTAAACCTGTGCCACCTTTTTGTCGAGAATCGCTAGCATCAACCTGTTGAAATCGGCCAAAAATACTTTCTAGCATCGTCTCAGGAATGCCTCGCCCTTGATCTTGAACTTTAAATAAAACGCGATCGCTTAATTCTTCTACAGTTACAGTTACTTGGCTATTAGCTGGAGAAAATTTGATTGCATTGCCAATTAAATTCACCAGGGTTTGCATAATTCTGTCTGAATCTACCCAAATTTGCACAGAACTGGGCACCATAACTAAAGAAACATCATTTTCTGTGGCTAGCGGCTTCACAGCTTCTACAGATTGGCGCAGAATCGTTGCAGTATCGCACCACTGCTTGACTAAATTAAATTTGTTGGATTCTAAATGTTCTAAGTCTAAAATGTCATTAACCAACCTCACTAGGCGTTCTGTATCGCTGTAAGCAATATCTAACATTTGTTGAGCTGTTTCTGGTTGGGTTTTGAGAACTCCAGAGGATAGCAAACCTAAAGCACCACGAATAGAAGCTAAGGGTGTGCGTAATTCATGGCTGACAATGGAGATAAATTCTTTCTTCATTGTCTCAATCGCTCGACTTTCTGTAATATCTTCAATTGTGCCAACATAGCCCATTAATTCATTGCTATCCGCCAGCAAGGGAACGATGGTAATGCGACAAAAACGCCAAGTTGCATCGCGCAGAATGTAACGGATTTCAGTATAGAATTCTTGATTTGCTGTGGTTAATGCATGTAACCGGGGTAAAAATTCGGCTAAATCTTCTGGATGAATAAATTGCATCCAGCGATCGCCTAGAGATTCTGCAAAGCTCAAGCCGCAAATTGCTTGAAAGCGGGGATTGGTATAAATATTTTTACCTTGAGCATCGGTTCTAAAAATGCCGATGGGTGCAGAATCGCTGAGAGTCCGGAATAAAGTTTCGTTTTGACGCACTGCTTCTTCTGCTCGTTTGCGATCGCTAATATCAATGCTGACACCAATTACTACCCAGCCATCACCAGTTTCTTGACGATAAGCAGAATAAGTAGTAGAAATCCAGCGCAGAGAATCATCTTTGTGGCGGAATCGATACTCTATAGTACAAGCACCTTCAGAAATACTGTGGAGAAATCGCGAATATCTGACTTTTTCTCGATCTTCCGGAAATACTCTGGAAAGCCACAGCATTTTGTCGGTGAGGAGTTCTGCGGGAGTATAACCAAAAATGATTTCGCTAGCTTTAGATTGATACTCATATTCCCATTCCTGGCTGCTAGTCATGCGAAAACTAAAAATTGAAGCGCTAGCTGTGGAAAGAATATTATTTAAACGTTTTTCGGAAGTTTGCAAAGCTAGCTCTAAGCGTTTGCGATCGCTAATATCAACGCTAACGCCTGTGACAATCCAGCAATCAGCCGCTTCATCTCGATGGGAAGTGTAAGTTGCAGAAATCCAACGCAGAGAACCATCTTTATGATAAAATCTAAATTCTACATTAGTAGTCCGTTCCGCAAAAATATCTCCGAACAAAGGGTAGAGAACTGTATCCCGATCCTCAGCAAATACCTGTGACATCCACAGCTGCTTATCAGAGATAATTTCTTCTGGGCTATAGCCAAACAGACTTTCGCTACCAATAGACTGATATTCATATTCCCAGTCGTAATTTGCAAAGGCGCGAAAACTGACAATAGAGGCGTTAGCTGTAGTCAGGATACTTTGTAAGCGAATTTCCGAAGCTCGTAAAGCTAGTTCTAATTTTTTGCGATCGCTAATATTAAAGGCAATACCTTGGAGAATCGGAGTTTTACCATCTGGCGCTATGACTAAGCTAGCTTGATCGCGAACCCAAATGATTTGCCCATCGCGAGTTAACATGCGATACTCAGCCAGTAAAGGTTCTCCCGTCTTAATTGTATGTTCAAAACTATTTTTGACGCGATCGCCATCGTCTGGATATATATAATCTGACCAAGTATTTAAATGTCCCGCAACCCATTCTTCAGCAGGAATCTGCAATAACTGGTAAATTTGCGGACTGATGTAAGCAAATTCAGCCGTAGCTGTAATTGGTGCAGTATATACAACTCCGGGGATTTGTTCCAATAAATTTCTGTAGCGTAATTCCGCTTGTCTGAGTTTTTCTTCTGCTTGTTTGCGATCGCTAATTTCTATGCTGCTACCAATAATCCGATACACCCGTGATTGTTCGTTAAATAAAGGCGTTAAACTAGTAATCCACCAAGTATCTTCTCCTTGAAATGGTAAACATTCCTCATAGCTAATCGTTTTTCCTGCTGCAATACAAGCTTGATAATGCTGGCGAATTGATAATGCAATTTCCGCAGGAAAGATATTTTCTGGAGTTTTACCTTGGATCTCTAGAGAACTGATACCTGAAAGTCTTTCCGCCAGTGGATTCAACCCTGCAAAGCGAAAGTCATTATCTTCAAGAATATCCACCACAAAAATACATTGTTCAACACCGTTATAAATACTGCGTAAAAACTTTTCTTGTTCTTGCAAAGCTTTTTGTGCTAAGAATCTTTCTGTAATATCTTGAGCAGTGCCATAAATCCGAATTACCTGCCCATCAGCGTTAAATTCTGCTTGTCCGGTACCTTCAATATAGCAGGGAGGCTTACCGGTTGCGGTGTTACGTCGCAGGATGAGTTTATAGGATTCCCCTGTGGTAATTGATATTTCCACAGCTTTGGACAATCTTGCCGCAGATTCTGGGTGATACAATTCTAAAAGATCCTCATAATTAGGTTCCCCTAATCCTGGATCTCGCTCAAAGATATGAAATAATTCTTCTGTCCAAGTAATTTTTTGTCTAATTAAATCAAATTCCCAATTGCCAATTTTTGCTACTTTTTGCGCTTCTGTAAGTAAAGCCTTACTTTTACGCAGAGTTTCTTCAGTATTTTTTAAGTCAGTAATATCAAATCGGATACCATCCCAACAAATCCGCCCATCATCCATCCGGCGAGGCGATGAGCAGACACGCACCCAACGGATATCTCCCTCTGGGGAATATTCCCTTACCTGGACATCAAATACTGACATATTAGCGGCAGATTCCTGCTGCTTCTGGAGCATATAAGCCAGATCTTCTGGGACAATAATGTTAAAAAGTAGGCTGGAATCAGCTAAGATGGCTTCGGGTTTAAAGCCATTTGTTTGTTCAACACCAGCACTTACATAATAAAAGCGATTGCTACCATCTAATTCTTGCACTAACTGGTAGATGTAGCCCTTGGGAACGCGATCGCCAATTCCTCTGAGAAAAGCTTCTCGTTCTTGTAAAGCTAGTTCGGCGCGTTTGCGATCGCTAATATCGCGGTGAATACCAATCATTCTTAATGGCTGACCGCAATTATCCCACATCACCACCTTGCCGTGGTTAGCAATCCATTTCCACTCGCCGGATTTAGTTTGCATTTGATATTCAAAGCTGTAGGGAATCGAACTGTCTTGGAGGTGAGATTGCAAAACATTCATCACCCAGGATCGATCGTCGGGATGAATCAATTGTTCCCAAGTACTCAAATTATGGTATAATTCGTCGGCGCTATAGCCAAGCATTTCACACCAGCGATCGCTCAGATAAACTTCTCCCGTCAGCAAATTCCAATCCCACAGTCCATCTCCTGAAGCTGCTAAGGCTAATTGCAATCTTTCTTCACTTTCTCGCAAAGCTGCTGCTGTCTGCGCTTGCTGCTGATGTTGTATTTCTACCAGCTGTTCGTAACGTGCAATTTTCTGGGGTAGCGCTTGTTGAATACTTTGATGTGTAATCACACCTAAAAGTTGTCCTTGCGCATCCAAAACTGGAAGATGGGATATTTGCTGCTCTTGTAGTAAAGAGATAACGCTATATATATTGCCTAACTCTGATTCTTTCACAGTCATGACATCACCAGTCATGACATCAGCTAGGGTAGTTATAGTCAAGTTTAACCCTGAGGCGATCGCCTTGACTAACTCCTGTGTGGAGAAAATTCCCAGAATTTGATGTTGCTCTACAACTAAAACATAGCTTGTGCTTTCCTGGCTCATCATTTGCACCGCAAACTCAACTGATGTCTCTGGTGCTAAGGTGATTGCACGCTTTTGGATAAATTGAGTTTGGGAAAATGGCGGCATAATACGGGAAATAGCAATGTGCGAAAATATTTTGTTTACAGCCAACTATAGCTGTCATACAGAAGGCGGATATTTAATTTAAGCTCGACATTTAAGAACTGACAAACACATTTAAGCATTTCCCAGACAGAATTTGATTCCAGGCGCTTCAAACATGCTCAGGAGCGAGGGGTTAGGGGCTAGGAAGGGGGACAAATAACAATTGTACAGACGCGATTAATCGCGTCTCTCATGTACAGACGCGATTAATCGCGTCTCTAACAAATGACCAGTTTTTCTTATACATTGTATTAGGCTTTACTATGAACTGAATAATTAGCAAAGTCAACAATCAACTTTGCTTACCAAGCATGGATTTACGCAAATTCTGTATCTGCTGTAACAAAAATATTTGAGCAAAAGATTAAGTATAAGTAACTACAATACATAAAGTGTTTTTGTACCAAAATTAACCATGAGACTGGATGTTGCTAGCAATTAACTGCGTATACCATGACAGAGTAATTACTTATTTAGGCATACGTATATAAATACGCTTAGATATTAATAATAATCAAATATTGATGCATTTCCAGATCTATCAAACTGCATATTCTCAAAAACCATATTTAATAGCAGCCGCTCTATCGCAAGCATTAAAATTAAATATCACGTTAGATATATAAATAAATTAAATCTAAATAGTAAGAAAAAACTTTATTCCTCGCAGCAGATACATAAAACCATTTGACGTATTAATTTAGAATAAAGTTTAATTAAAGTCTTAAATGATTGCCTAAAACTGCTAGGCAGAAATGTTGGATTGATTTGTCTGAAACTTTTTTAAATTCAAGAACAACAACAAACTATGAACGCTACCTCTGAAAAACGCATTGCTTTAATTTCAGTTCACGGCGATCCAGCGATTGAAATTGGTAAAGAAGAAGCTGGCGGACAAAATGTTTATGTGCGCAAAGTTGGTGAGGCTCTAGGGCGCTTGGGATGGCAAGTTGATATGTTTACCCGCCAAGTAAGTGCAGACCAACAACAGATTGTGCAGCATAGTGAAAATTGTCGTACTATCCGCTTTCAAGCAGGCGCTTTAGAGTTTGTCCCCAGAGATAATCTATTTGATTATTTACCAGAATTTATTGAGAAGTTTTTAGCATTTCAAAAAGAAAATAACATCACCTATCAATTAATTCACACTAACTACTGGCTTTCTAGTTGGGTAGGAATGCAACTGAAGAAGATTCAAGGAAGCAAACAAGTTCACACATATCATTCTTTAGGAGCAGTTAAATACAACACTATTGAGAATATTCCCTCAATTGCAACTAAAAGATTAGCCGTAGAAAAAGAAGTTTTAGAGACAGCTGAAACAATAGTGGCGACGAGTCCCCAAGAAAAACAACACATGCGATCGCTCGTTTCCAAAAAAGGTAATATTGACATTATTCCCTGCGGTACAGATGTGCAGCAGTTTGGCTCGGTCGATAGAGAAACAGCAAGAGCGAAATTAAATATCGACCCAGAAGCGAAAGTTGTGTTATATGTGGGCAGATTTGACCCCCGCAAAGGCATAGAAACAGTAGTGCGTGCGGTGGGTGCATCCCAGTTGCGCGAGTCGCAAAAACTCCACTTAATTATTGGTGGTGGTAGTACTCCAGGTAATAGCGACGGTATCGAACGCGATCGCATTGAAGGTATAATTAACGAATTAGGTATGAGCGACATCACCAACTTACCCGGTCGTCTCTGTCAAACAGTTCTACCCACTTACTACGCTGCTGCTGATGTTTGCGTTGTTCCCAGCCACTATGAACCCTTTGGACTAGTAGCTATTGAAGCAATGGCGAGTGGAACCCCAGTAGTCGCCAGCGATGTTGGTGGGTTGCAATTTACTGTAGTTCCCGAAGTCACTGGTTTATTAGCACCACCGCAAGATGTCCCCGCCTTTACAAAGGCTATTGACCGAATTCTCATGGATCAACAATGGCGCAATGAATTAGGTCAAGCTGCTAGAGAACGAGTAATTAACAAGTTTAGCTGGGATGGTGTAGCGGCTCAACTGAGCGAACTCTACACCCAACTGTTAGCACAGCCTGGAACAAAATCTTTAGTGCAGACTTTAGAACAAACCTTAGAACAACCTGCTGTACCACCTGCGGTGGAATCTACCAAGCAACCAGCTTTACTCAGCTAGGAATTTTCTCAGCAGTTGCTGTTAGTCAAGATCCCCCACTTCTTGAAGGATGCTGCTGGTGAATTAGTGGTAAAACCCCTCACTTATCCCAAAATCCCGCCGTCACCCTAGAAGGGTGCGGCTAACCGAACAAAGCCTGCCTCCGCAGGCTGTATTTCTCTAGCCTGCGGAGGCAGGCTTTGTAGCGTTAGCCACAGGCTTATAGCCTGTGAGCGGTGTGTCGGGTAAGCGAGAGAACAGTTTATATCAAGTGTTGATGGGTCTGACCCCTAATTCGCTAGCTGTATCCTTGAAAAAGTCGGGGATATTGCAACTCAAGTAGATAATTGCCAACCTAAAGTTGTCGCCACTAAATCTGACAGCCGCAAAGGATCGAATGGTTTAGAAATTACCCCTGCAACTCCCAAGCGAGAAAATTCATTTAAATCTACCTTCTGTACTTTAGCTGTTAGCAAAATTACCGGAATTTTTTTAGTAGCTAAATTAGCTTGTAATCGATTAAACAATGCCAAACCATCAATGTCTGGCATCATCACATCTAAAAGAATAGCATCAGGATGTTCGTTATCGGCTAAAGTCAAGCCTTCACTACCAGACTCAGCTATCAGTACTTGCCAACGACCGATATTTTCTAAACAAGCTTTAATGACAGTACAGAGATTCTTTTCATCATCAATTACTAAGATGCGTTTTGCTGGCATATTCTTTAACAGACTCGTGCTGATTATTGATGTAATAACTTTTTACTTAAATGTGTTCTTTCTAACCTATTTAATATCCGGGCAACTAATTCTGGTTCGATAATTGGTTTTCTCACATAGTCATCGGCTCCTACTGCGTATACTTTATATAGTATTTCCGATTCAAAATGAGCGGAAAGAAATAATATTGGTAAATGGTTCCAATAGCTATCATTACGGATAACTTGGCATAAATCTATACCATTAAAATCTGGCATTTCAATATCTAATATCAATAAATCAGGTTTAGTCGATTCTAAAATTTCCCAAAAGCGTTGCGATTCTTGTAATGGTGTGACTTGCAGCCCCCAAGGAGATAGTAAAGTAGTTACTTGGTGAAGAATCACCGGATCGTCATCCACAACTAAAACTTTGGCATCGGTGCTAGTTTGTTGGTTGAGCGCAACATTAACTGCTGTGAGAACTTCCACAGCAGACATCGTTTTATTTAAAAAGCTATGTGCGCCTAAACGTGCAGCTTCTACTCTATTAGGTAGTTGATTGCTACTAGTCAACACAAGAATAGGAATGTCTGGGTGATTTTGGGTGATTTCTCCTAGTAAGGTAAAACCATTTTCCTCTTGGTCAGGAAATGATAAATCTAGTAAGATAACTTCGGGAGGATTTGAGGCTATCTTGGATCTGGCTGTTTTTGGCTCGCCTGCTACCTCTACTTGAAAACCCCAAAATACCGCTTCTAATTTAATTCTTTCAGTTAGGGTAGTATCGTCATCGACAATTAATAGTCTTGCTGATGTTATGGCCGTTTTGCTAGCACTGGCTGGTGAAGATGGTTGCTGTTGTAATGTCTGTTTCAACAATTTGACTAATTCGGTTAACTGCAAAGCTGTACTTTGCGGTTTATCGGTGTGGTTTTCTAACAACTGTTCGATTTCTCGCGCTACGTTGGAACCCTCTACATAGCCATAACAACCTAAGGAACCTGCAAGGCGGTGAGCCTCTGCTTGTGCTTGTTTAATTATACGTTTATCTGGACTTTTAGTTGATAATTGCGCGATCGCCTGTTGCAATAAATCATACTTTTCCGAGAAACTCTTTTGAAACTCTTCCCGCATTTTGGCGACTACAGCCATAATCTTGGCTTCCGCTTGGCTATTATCCTGTTGCGGTTCGGAAGTTACATTGGTTTTTCCTTCGGATTTTTTTTGTTCTTCCTTTTTTTGTTCTTCCTTGAGGCGGTAACCCAAGCCATAAACTGTTTCGATTAAATCTACCTTCATCCCCACAGCTTTGAGCTTTTGACGCAAACCCTTAATATGGGTTGTCACCGCTTCTTCACCAGGAAATTCATCAGCTGACCAAATTCTATCTAATAGAACGCTTCTACTAAATATCCGCCGGGGATTTTCTAGGAAAAGTTCTAGTAAGCCATATTCCTTCGGCGTAAGGTGTAGCCGTTTCCCCCCATAGGTAACTTCTTTACTATTAGGATCTAATTGTAAATTCTCCCAAACTAACAATTTAGCTACCGTTGTCCTACCACGCCGCATTAACGCGCGAATTCTGGCGATTAGCTCTGGT
This sequence comes from Calothrix sp. FACHB-168, assembly GCF_963889195.1. Lineage (NCBI taxonomy): Bacteria > Bacillati > Cyanobacteriota > Cyanophyceae > Nostocales > Calotrichaceae > Calothrix > Calothrix sp. FACHB-168. The sequence goes on along the minus strand of NZ_CAWPNJ010000066.1, from coordinate 15,884 downwards.
AATTCAAATGGCTTGACAATATAATCATCAGCACCAGCTTCTAAGCCAATGACGCGGGCGCTAATGTCTTTGTTAGCCGTTAGCATCAAAATCGGCATTTCATAGCCTGCTAGGCGAATTTGCCGACAGAGATTGATTCCATCTAGTCTAGGAAGAATGACATCCAAGATTAGCAGGTCATATTCATAGGTTTTGACCAAATCTAAACCACTTTGACCGTCGTTAGTAGTCTCAATCTGGTAATTCAGAGTCGAAAAGGCCTCTACCAGCAACGAAGTTATCTGTTTGTCATCTTCTATTAAAAGAATTTTCACAAAATTTTCCCTGAAACAGGTATTAAATTTTATAAGTAATAATTTTAACTAGGAAATAGGAAAATGACAGAACTTTAGTAGCTGTCTCCTCCGTTAGCTTGTCTGTTAGGAATCTCCTGTTCTGTAACTTGGCTGTGTGATGATACCAAGGGTGTTCGCTCGGCACAAATCCTAGTATAATCATGCTTCTGTATGCAATCTTCTCAAGATGAGCGATCGCTATATTATGAGTTAAATTTCTCGGTTAATAACTCTCGGCAGAGAAAAATAAATTTTAATAAATTTTAAAGACTTTTTTGGGCAGAATATGTGAATATGTGCTGCAAATTCCAAATCAGGTTTTATCACCTACTATTCCTCCGATCGATGAATAAACTAGCCGAGTCATCGAATCATTGGACTAAACTTTGTCACTGGTTACAGCTAAAAACTAGCAAGCTACTAACCGGCGACAACTTGAGAAATATTAATTTGCTTGGATAGTTAATCAGATTTTTTCTATTTGTTATCAATACTGGTTAGCATTGCTTACAGGAATCCATGTTTAGTCAAGCAGGGAAACAGGTTTTTGCAGAAAAACTTATTTTTGATTATACAAAAACTGGACTCCTCCAGAGCAATGCACACACAAGCAATAACCGCTTGAACAACTCATCACATCACAAACATGCAAATTTAACTTGCATTTAGACAATTAAAAATTAAAAATCAGTATTTTTGTGATTTTTAATTTTTAATTAGACTACTTGAGAGATTAATTTGTTGTTTGTGCCGCCAACATTTGTTTGAGCTTTTCTAATTCAGAAGCCCAACGGGGATCTGGACGAATCGCATCAGAATCAGATGTTGAGGTAGTTTCGCGTCCAGCATTGCTGCTACCACCGCGCCGAGACTTCTTAGAACTTTTCTCACGGCGACTACCTTCTTTTTGTGCTGGGGGAGCTGAGTTACCGCCACCAGCATGTTGTACTGGTTTGGGTGGTTGCTCTTCTCCTTCTTCTCCCTTATTGCGAGGTAATGCTTTTTCTAGCTTAATGGGAGTTTCTTTGAACAGCTGACCGTTATATTTTTCAATAATTTGATCGGCTTGTTCGTCATTATTCACCGTGAGAAAACCAAAGCCACGACATTTACCTGTCTTGCGGTCTTTGATCAGTTTAGTGGTGACTGCATCACCTTCAGCAGCAAAAACTGCTTGTAGTTCTTGACGATCTATTTCTTCTTTTGGCAAATTGCCTATATATAGGCGAACAGACATGAACTATACCTCCAGAGTTGAATGAAAATGGCAAGGTGATAAAACAATGAATTGGCTGTGGCTTGAAATACATGCTATTCAGCAAAAAGTGCCATAACCCATTTTTTTACTCAAAACTGTCAACCTATACAATACAATTTTTCGTTGGGATCAAGCTTGCTTAATACAAAAGCGCACACAACGCTAATTTTACATACCACCTTAATTCTAAGAATTATAAATCTAATAGCTTACCACCCGATCGAGTAAACTTTTTTTGATGTACACCTGTTTGCCGAATAAAACACCATTCCTTACATTATCATGGTATTTTCTACGTAGCTAGTTCAGTGCAGACATTTCTAGCATACTCGTCACGAAAATTGTAACAGAAATTACTTTTTTTTCTCAACATGGTGATATTTGGAAACAAAAACCAGCCTGTGGCTGGTTAGGTTACTGCTGTGTTGGGAGAATAACAAAGATAGATATATTGGCGCAAGGGTTGGCGATAAATAACTCAGCAATCTAGCTTAGTTATGTTTATGGGTTGGGATTATGTAAATAAATGTAACACTGGCAGAAAGATTTTGCAATGTTTCTTTACATAATGGGGCATTGGGCATGGGGCATGGGGCATTGGGCATTGGGTGAATAGTGAGCAGAGGGAGAAGAGACGCAGAGGGGCAGAGGGAGAGCATCTATATAATTTTCCTCCTCTGCACCCCTGCTTCCTCTGCTTCCTCTGCTTCCTCTGCTTCCTTGTCTCCCTTTCCTTGTCCCCCTTCACCCCTTGAGAAAAATAAAGGCTCCCCAGGCTTGGGCGGCTACTGCGAGGATAGTTGACCAAATGGGATGGGCGCTGTTGATGATTTGACCATTTTGTGTTTGGATGGTTTGGATATCAATCCAAGGGGTTGCGCCGCGTCGGAACCAACCGACAATGGTAATTTGGCGGCCGATTAAGTCTTGGGGATTGATTGATTGTCCTAGCCAGGGGATATGATGCAATTTCACTAAACCAATGTGCGATTGCAGCATTAAGTCTTGTCCCAGGCTGTTACCTACACCCGGACGACCGATGAGTCTACCTGCAAGGCACACATTTATGCTATCGATGGGAATAGCAGATGGATTGGCTAAGAGGTTAGGTAAGCGATCGTCGGTTTGCAAATTAGCAGGTCTAATATCGGGAAATAAAGAATTCATCCGCAAAATCATGCCGATGCTAAAGCCGATAAGTAAACAACCTGTAACAAATGACCAATCTTCATAGATCCATTTCAGGTTTAAAATCTTCATGGCGTAGGCAATTTGCCACACCAACCAAATTAAACCTGCAAATAATAAACCCAGAGGAATACCCAGCCAAGGAGCTATTTGTAAGAGAAAAGGCTGATGGTTACCGCGTAAGGCTTGTTCGTTGACTAAATGTAGTTCGGTTTCTAAATGCCAATGGCGGGCGATTTTGCAGAGGCGTTGAATGCGATCGCCAATTAAAGGGTGACTATTATTAAATGTAAACCAACGGCGATAGGGGTTAAAATTATCCCACATCAACAGGGATGTAAACGGAATATGTCCGGCTAAACTCCCCATAGATATACTTTGTTGATAGCTGACAGGCGCGAGGAGATTCAAGCTTTCTAACTGCCAACTGGTGTGTTCTTGTTTGCCAATATCGCCAGCGACACCAATGGTAATTTTCAGTAAGGCGCGAATTAGGGCGTTAGGATTGCCAGTAATTTCCGCAGCCGTGCGATCGCTATAATAAACTCGCAACTTAGATAACCATAAAGCCGGGCCTGTCAGCAAACACCAAATACCGTAGGTGAAACTTGCTAAAATTATCCCTGGCCAGCGACCAAAACCAGAAAATTTATTACCCCATTCCGAAAATAGCTGATATAACCTGTAAACAGGCAAAGTTACCAGCAGTATCAAAGACATGACGAGATAATCTTTCTGGATAATTTGCCCTAGCTGGGTGGCGTAGATAACGGCAATTTCATCATCGGCTAATTGCTCTAATAATCCTTGACTGACGACTATTCGGGCATTACGGGCGAGATTACCATAAGTAAAAGCAATAGGGGCGTTTATGGGCAAAATTCGCAGTTTAGGAAACTGCCAACGGCGTTGTTGACAAGCGCGCTGGAGTACGCGAATAGTTTCGCGACTGTGACCATTTAAAACTTCTTTAGATAACTCGCGTTGCTGATAAAATTTTCCTAATAGCCAATCTAATAACCAAGGTGATAAAGCAATTGCGATCGCTAAAACTACAAGTACAAGTACAGTCGGATTGCGATTGAATAATGGTAATGGGCGTAAGTGAGCTAGCTTGATGAAAATTTGATTGGTTAAAGTCATTGTCAGCTGAAGCATTTCCCTGATGACCCAAAACAGAGCCATAAAGGTACCAGCTGCCAGTAATTTTAAAGGTAATAAATTAAGTTTATGCAGGGGTTGCCAAACTTTCGCCCTGGGAGCATGTCGCCAATAAATTTGAAATGATTTAGCTGCTGTGCGATAACCAGAGGCGACTAAACCATTGACGCCGATAGTTTCTACATGAGAATTTCTCAGACTACCTGCGGGAACGGCGGAACTATTGGTTTTTGTAATTGTTTGCTGTGATGCATTAGTTCCATTACTATGGGTACTATCGGCAGTGACATGTCCATTGGCAGAATTTTTGGCTGTATTTTGCCGTTTTTGGCGTTTTTTTAAATGTCCAAGTGCGCGTTCTGCCCATTCTTGCACTTGGGGATTAGGACTATCAAGCAGATTTTGACAAAGGGCGATCGCTTTAGAAACTTGACCCATGCGCGCATAAGCCATGACTAAACCGACTTGAGCCTGTAAGCCAGCAGTAGTATTTTTTTGACTACTAGCAACAGGCTCTAACTGGGCGATCGCCGTTTGATAATTCCCCTGCTTGAGAGCAACTAAACCAGCCTCCAAAGACAATTCGGCATGTGAAGGCATAGAAATTCTGGCACTCCCATCTGTTCTAATTAATCCAAGGTAACGCTTTAGCGCCTAAATTTAGATACCTGCTGTGGCAAATCACATCCGGAATTATCCAGTGTTAACTTTCTATAGGTTGTTTACCTGCTCCGAAGGAACAGGTAACGGGTAACGGGCAATAGTAGACTGTCTAGACTAAAGTAGTGCATTAGTCAAACTCTTGTGGGGTGGACATCTTGTCCGCCCAGGACGGGCGAGACGCCCATCCCACAAGAAAATTATATTGCCACATTTTAGCCTAGACACGCTAATAGGCAAGATTTTTAGCGAGATGGGGAAATTGTTGATAGTTATTTCCTTTCACGCCAGGTTTTGGCACAACCAAGTATGAAAATTTATTTTCCCTGTTCCCTGTTGCCCTTTAACCTGCCCCCTGCCCCTTTTCCTCTTGTTGACCAGAATAAACTGGGGCGATCGCGCTTAATGCCAACTCTGGATGATCGCCCTGTAATTGTTGACAATTCCATTCGTTGCGGAATAGCAATACCGGGCGTCCCATGCTGTCTTTAACGGTGGTGGTATTAAAAATACGTCCCACCTTATTTAAAGCTTCCCAGCCACCTTCTACCCAACGAGCGACGCTGTAGGGCAGCAAATCGAGGATAGTTTCCACCCCATACTCATTTTGTAAGCGAAACTGTACGACTTCAAACTGCAATTGACCGACAGCCGCTAAAATGGGGTCGCGCTTGGCTTCATCGGTGGAGTACATAATTTGTACTGCACCTTCTTCCCGCAATTCGGAAATGCCTTTTTGAAATTGCTTAAATTTAGAAGGGTTAGGATTTCTCAGGGTAGCAAACAATTCCGGGGAGAAGTAGGGAATGCCTTCATATTCCAACTTTTGCCCGGTGTAAATTGTATCCCCAATCGCAAATACACCAGGATTATTTAAACCAATTACATCCCCAGGATAAGCTTCATCAATGGATTCTCGTTCTTGGGCAAATAATTTTTGCGGGCGGGACAGGCGAACTACTTTACCAGTACGGGCGTGAGTTACCGTCATATCCTTTTCAAACCGACCCGTACAGACGCGAATAAATGCCACGCGATCGCGGTGTTTCGGGTCCATGTTAGCTTGGAGTTTGAAGACGAAGCCAGAAAATTCTGGATAAGTAGGGGGAACTTCACCAACACTGCTATTGTGGCTACCGGGTTTGAGAGCGTATTCTAAGAAGGAATTTAAGAATAGCTCCACCCCGAAATTAGTCATGGCACTACCAAAGAACACTGGCGTCATTTTGCCTTGATGTACCAAATCTAAATCAAGTTCTGGGCCGACACCTTCTAACAGTTCTAAGTCGTTTTTCAGTTGGAAGTAAAGATCCTGTTCTAGGAGTTCTTCAATTCTCGCATCGCCCAAATCGACTATGGTATCTCTAGCTTCGCGGCTACCGTGGGCGCTACGTTCAAACAAGTGAATTTGTTGTTTATCGCGATCGAATACACCTTTAAAGCGATCGCCCATGCCAATCGGCCAATTCACCGCATAGGTCTGCAATCCTAATTCTTGCTCGATTTCGTCCAATAATTCTAAAGGTTCTCGCCCCGGACGGTCGAGTTTGTTTACAAAGGTAAAAATGGGAATACCGCGTAACTTACAAACTTCAAATAACTTGCGAGTTTGCGGTTCCAAACCTTTCGCCACATCAATCAGCATCACCGCATTATCGGCGGCGGCGAGGGTGCGATAAGTATCTTCACTAAAATCTTGGTGTCCGGGGGTATCTAATAAATTTACCTGACAGTTACGATAGGCAAATTGCAGTACTGTAGATGTAATGGAAATACCCCGTTGCTGTTCCATTGCCATCCAGTCAGAGGTAGCTTTACGCTGCGCCCGTCGCGCCTTCACCGCTCCAGCTTCGTGAATTGCTCCTCCGTATAACAGTAACTTTTCTGTCAGCGTCGTTTTCCCTGCGTCTGGGTGAGAAATAATTGCAAAGTTGCGGCGAAGTTCAACTGCTTGTTGCAAATCTACCTGTAGTTCAGTTGACATATTTGTATTTGTCTGCTTCCTGTTAACTTAATGTAATTTTTTTTTAACTTGGTAAGTCTTTTAATCTTAGAACAAGGACGGACGCGATCGGGTCGATTGGGGAGGCAAGGGAGACAAGGGGGACAAACAATTCAAAATTCAAAATTCAAAATTCAAAATTAAGAATTCTATTTGGCTTTTGCCCAATGCCCAATGCCCAATGCCCACTCGCCCTGAGCGAAGCCGAAGGGATGCCCAATGCCCATCACCTAAAGAATCTATTAACTTACAGTTAAATGTATAGGTTTATGGAAGAATATATGGCAGCATTGCTTGAGCTACACTTTGGATTTATAACTCCCCTAACAGTTATCGGGTATCTACTCAACTAAAGGCTGACTATTTGGCTCATTTTTGTGGTAATTAGCCCTAGTAAGTACTTCAAAGATACAAAATTGATTGCTTGAAGTCTTGACTACAAACTGAATCACTCAATGAACCTTACCATTATTACGTTTTGTTTCAGAATCTTTTAACGTCAATAGTGGTAATTATAAGTGATTAATTTTCGTTTGGTAATTGACAATTGTTTGCTTATCTGTAAGGCAAATAATTCTTATTTCTCCCTCTTCTTCATTCCTTAGTCATTAATATTGACAAATGACAATTGTATAGACAAGGGTTCATCGCGTCTCTGACCAATGACTAATGACAAATTCATGGCAGATATTTGAGGGGATTTGTAATCTTTTTTTTGTAGCTTGTCTAACAGATGTCTGCCACGCTGTACAATACGAAATTGCCCCACAGCTTCATCAACAGTAGGGCAAAGGACAGTTAAGCACTGCTCGTAGTCTGTCCTAGCTGAGTAAGGTTTTTCCTTGCTTTTGTGACGCTTTATTTTGTGTCCATTTGCGTTGTAATTCTTCATAAAACTTTATGTTTCCAACTCACCGCCCCCGCCGTCTGCGTACCCATCCCCAACTGCGCCGGATGGTACGAGAAAACAGTTTATCGACAAGTGATTTAATTTACCCCTTATTTGCAGTACCTGGTGAGGGAATTGCCAATGAAGTTAAATCAATGCCTGGAGTTTATCAACTTTCGGTAGATAAAATTGTCGAAGAGGCGAAGGAAGTTTATGACTTAGGAATTCCAGCGATCATTCTGTTTGGTATTCCTGCTGATAAAGATGTAGATGCTACTGGTGCTTGGCATGATTGCGGGATTGTACAAAAAGCAGCTACTGCGGTGAAGGAAGCAGTACCAGATTTAATTGTGATTGCTGATACTTGTCTGTGTGAATATACTAGTCATGGTCATTGCGGCTACTTAGAAGTAGGCGATTTAACAGGCAGAGTATTAAACGATCCAACTTTAGAATTACTCAAGAAAACAGCAGTTTCTCAAGCGAAAGCTGGCGCGGATATTATTGCACCTTCGGGGATGATGGACGGTTTTGTGCAAGCTATTCGTGCTGGCTTAGATGAAGCTGGTTTCCAAGATACGCCGATTTTATCTTATGCGGCTAAATATGCCTCTGCTTATTATGGCCCGTTTAGAGATGCGGCGGAGTCTACACCACAATTTGGCGATCGCAGAACTTACCAAATGGACCCTGGTAACGCCCGCGAAGCAATTAAAGAAATTGAATTGGATATCGCTGAAGGTGCTGATATGCTAATGGTGAAGCCAGCTTTAGCCTATATGGATGTGATTTGGCGAGTTAAGGAAGCCAGCAACCTACCAGTAGCTGCTTATAACGTTTCTGGCGAATATTCTATGGTGAAAGCTGCTGCCCTCAACGGCTGGGTTGACGAACAGCGCATAGTCATGGAAACTTTAACCGGCTTTAAACGTGCTGGCGCAGATTTAATTTTGACTTACCACGCCAAAGACGCAGCCCGTTGGTTAGAGTCTAGCAGGTAAATTAGAGAGAGCGATCGCTCTTTTGTTAACTAATCTCACGCATAGGTACAAAGGTGCTAATTAGATTGAGTATCTTGGTATCTCAGCGTGAGATTATTGTGGGAATATATTCAGGTTTTTGTTGAAGAATAAACTTAACAGCATATTTCAGGTAAATGAGGTACGCGCTTTGGGGCATGGCAGTGCCAGTGCCCCTACAATCAACGATTATCTGTACCTCACCAACTTGCAATTCGCTGTAAATTCTTGGTCAAACTTGTGTCAAGCTGAAAAAACTAAAAAAGCCCCATTAACTATACAGCTTGAGGGGCTAGTAAAACTTTTACTGGCATCACTGAACTACCACACTTTCATAAGCGATTCCAGATGCATTAAGCAATAAATCTCAACAATTAAAATGTTTAGGTGATGACTGTCGATTATTTATTAGAAATTTACCGAGTGAAATCCTTACAGACACAACATTTACCCTAATTAGAATATTTACGGACATGAGCAATCGCGGACATGAAAACAAGTCAAATATATCCGCGATAGTACATAAATATCGGGTGGTTTCATTTGCCAGATTCGCGGGCGATCGCTTATAAAAGAATATAGTTAATAAAATTTCCGTAATCGACATTTAATGTCAGCCGATTTAATAAATACAATCTAAGTTTTTCTAGGGAGCATGAGATATGGATATGCAAGTCCTGAGAGAACGCGCTGGCCTTAGCCGTGCAGAGGTTGCCTTCAGGCTTGCAATCAGTGAAACTAGTGTGCGCAACTGGGAAGCTGGGCGTACTGAACCGACAATGACACCGAAAAAATATTTAGATGCGTTGCGTCTATTTAAATGCACACCAGAAGAGTTAGCAGCAGCTAGCGAAAAATCAATTAACCAACGCCATAAACGCAAACCAGGTAGACCAAAACGCTTCCCAGAAGTTGTCACGCAAGTAGCTGATTCGCCAGTTTGTACTTAGCTTAGGGGCTAGGGACAAGGGAAGGGGGACAAGGAGGACAAGGGAGACAAGGAATATTAGATTTTAGATTTTAGATTTTAGATTTTAGATTTTAGATTCAAACCCAATCCAAAATCGCAAATCCGTCTTGAAAAGTTCAGATCGCCGGAAGCCGGCGCTCCGACTTTTCGCAAAATCCAAAATTGTTTCAATGCCCAATGCCCAATGCCCAATGCCCAATGCCCAATTACAAATGACTTTTTCAACTAGTGCGATCGCTGACGGTATTTGCCACGGCGGCGCGATAAGATTCTATAGCAACAGTTGTATTTAAGATTTAAATGGCAGAGACTCTTTTCTTTAACGCCCTCCGTGAAGCCATTGATGAAGAAATGGCGCGTGATTCTAGTGTATTTGTGCTAGGTGAAGACGTAGGACATTATGGCGGTTCCTACAAGGTTACCAAAGACCTGTATAAAAAGTATGGCGATTTAAGAGTTCTGGATACCCCCATCGCCGAAAATAGCTTTACAGGTTTGGCTGTGGGTGCAGCGATGACTGGTTTAAGACCAATCATCGAAGGTATGAATATGGGTTTCTTGCTGTTGGCATTTAACCAAATCTCCAACAACGCGGGAATGCTGCGTTATACTTCCGGCGGTAACTTTAAAATCCCGATGGTGATTCGCGGCCCTGGTGGTGTAGGTAGACAGCTAGGTGCAGAACATTCCCAACGCTTAGAAACTTACTTCCAAGCAGTTCCTGGGTTAAAAATTGTCGCTTGCTCTACACCTTACAACGCTAAAGGTTTATTGAAAGCAGCAATCCGCGATGACAATCCCGTATTGTTCTTTGAACATGTTTTACTTTACAACTTAAAAGAAGACCTGCCAGAAGAAGAATATGTATTACCTTTAGATAAAGCAGAAGTTGTGCGTCGCGGTAAAGATGTCACAATTCTCACCTATTCACGGATGCGTCATCACGTGATGCAAGCTGTGAAAACTTTAGAAAAACAAGGTTACGACCCCGAAGTCATTGATTTAATATCACTGAAACCTTTAGATTTTGATACCATCGGTGCTTCGATTCGCAAAACTCATCGCGTCATTGTTGTAGAAGAGGCTATGCGTACAGCAGGTATTGGCGCAGAAGTTATCGCTTCCATTAATGACCGCTTATTTGATGAGTTAGATGCGCCTGTATTGCGTCTTTCATCTCAAGATATTCCCACACCATACAACGGCAACCTCGAGCGTCTGACAATTGTTCAACCAGAACAAATTGTAGAAGCCGTACAGAAAATGGTGGCTATGCGCGTTTAATAATAAAGGCAGAGGGCAGGAGGTGAGCCACTGCGGTGGACGGGTTTCCCGGCATAAAGCAAGTGGCGTTAGCGCAGCGTTAGCGACGAAGGAGCGTCACCCGAAGGGCAGATAGCAGAAGGAATGAAGTTAATCAGCATTCAATTTGCATCATCCCTAGCCTCAGAAAGATGCAGGGATGCAATTGACAGGATTATTTAGCTTACTGTCCTCTGTTTTGTGCGATCGCCAATGGGAAATTTGCTGGCTCTAATTCAGATATGAGGTGAAATTTCCAGGTGAACCAAACCTTCTGCCCTCTGCCCTCTGCCATCTGCCTTCTTTTACAATAAAAGTTACCACTCTTAACCAATAACTCATAACGATGGAAAAGAACGCTATTATAGCGTTTGTCAGTTGCGAGTGATGGTTATGGTATGCAAAAACAGCGATCGCTATTAGCGTTGATTGTCGTTTTGATTATTGCTGCTATTGCGGTGATTCTCACAATTCCCATTCCCTTAGGGTTGGATTTGCGGGGAGGTTCACAGTTAACAATTCAGGTGAAACCGACGGCAGAAATTAAGCAAATCACCGAAAATGAATTAGAAGGTGTGAAGAAAGTTGTCGAAGGCCGGATTAACGGACTCGGCGTTTCTGAACCAGTAATTCAAACTGTGGGTACAGATAAAATTTTAGTGCAACTTCCAGGGGTAAACGATCCAGAACAAGCTGAAAGAATTCTTGGTGGTACAGCAGAATTAGAATTTCGCAAACAAAAACCGAGTACAGAACCTCAACTATTTGCTTTTAGAGCTTCGCGAGCTGAATTGAAGAAAAAGCAAGATGAATTGAGAAATAGCAAAGATGCGGCAGCGATCGCGAAAAATCAAGAAGAGTTGGAGAAAAATAATCAAGCGATCGCGGAATTATTTGAAAGTACCAATCCGCCCCTCATTGGTAAGTATCTAGAAAATGCCTATGGTGAACCCACCCAACAAGGTAATAATTGGAATGTGGCCATTCGCTTCAAACCCAAAGGTGGCGAACTGTTTGCGGAACTGACAAAAAATCTCGCCGGTACTGGACGGGCGATTGGGATTTTTCTCGATAATGAATTAATCAGTTCTCCTAGCGTCGGCCCAGAATTTGCAGCTACCGGGATTACTGGTGGTTCAGCTGTAATTACAGGTACTTTTACCCCCCAAGAAGCCAATGATTTAGGCGTACAGCTACGCGGTGGTGCATTACCCGTACCCGTAGAAATTGCCGAAATCCGCACAGTTGGCGCTACCTTAGGTAAAGACAGTATTCAAAGCAGTATTTATGCGGGGATTGGCGGTCTAATTTTAGTCTTAATCTTTATGGTGGTCTATTACCGCCTACCGGGTTTAATTGCCGATGTCGCCTTGATTGTTTACGCTTTGTTAACCTGGGCTAGCTTTGCTTTGTTAGGTGTCACCCTGACTTTACCAGGCATTGCTGGGTTTATCTTGAGTATTGGTATGGCAGTGGATGCCAATGTACTAATTTTTGAACGCACAAGAGAAGAATTACAAGCAGGTAAAAGCTTATATCGTTCTGTAGAATCTGGCTTTTATCGCGCCTTTTCTAGTATTCTTGATGGCAACGTCACCACAGTGATTGCCTGTGCTGCACTATTCTGGTTAGGTTCTGGCTTGGTTAAAGGTTTTGCTGTCACCTTGGCTTTAGGGGTAGCGATGAGTATGTTTAGTGCTATTACCTGTAGCCGCACCTTAATGTTTGTCGCAATTTCCATTTCCTCACTACGCAAACCAGAATTATACTGTCCCAACCTGCCAACATCAAATAAGGCAGAGGTAGCGCCATGAAACTAAGTATTAACAAATCGCGATCGCTTTGGTGGACTGTTTCGTCTGCCATTACCATAGCGGGTATTGTCGCAATGGTAATTTCCTGGCAAAATCCCAACATTAAAGCACCCCTGCGTCCCAGTTTAGATTTTGTCGGCGGTACAAGATTGCTCTTAGAACGGGACTGTGGTAAACCTGGTAACTGCGACCAACCAATTGATATTAATGTCGTCAGAGATGTAGCTAAGGCTAAGGGACTGGGAGATAGCAGTATCCAAATTGTCGCAGACAGAGAAACTAAAGCCGAAAATGGCATCTTAATCCGAACAAAAACCTTAGATCGCGAACAGCGTATTCAGCTACAAACTGCTTTAAGCGAAAAAATTGGTGCTTTTGATGACGCCAAAAACCAAATTGATACCGTAGGCCCATCTTTAGGACAAGAGTTGTTTAGATCGGGAATCATTGCCCTGATTGTTTCATTTATAGGTATCATTGTTTACTTAACATTTCGCTTTCAGTTGGACTATGCTGTATTTGCCATTGTGGCGCTATTTCATGATGTGTTCATTACAGCCGGGATTTTTTCGATATTTGGTTTAACAATCGGTACGGAAGTAGACAGTTTGTTTGTTGTTGCTCTGTTGACAATTACAGGATTTTCTGTGAACGATACCGTAGTAATTTACGATCGCATTCGCGAAACCCTGAAAATTAATCCCAACCGTCCCATAGCGGAAATTGTGGATGATGCGGTTAACCAAACCTTAGGCCGATCCATCAACACCACATTAACAACTATGTTGCCGTTGTTAGCTATCTTATTTTTTGGGGGAGAAACCCTGAAAAACTTTGCCTTAGCTTTACTAATTGGCTTCGGTGCGGGGGCTTATTCGAGTATTTTCATCGCCAGTACTTTACTAACTCTCTGGCGAGAACGTACTGGTAAATCTAGTGGCGGAGCTAGTGCGGAGATGCTCGATACTTCTGCTGGTTCCCAAAATACCTAAACTTGCCGCTATTTTCTAGTTGGGTGAATTTGCGATAAATTGGATGATTTGCGATTGGTGGCATATCTTCAACAACAGTATCCCCAATCAAAAATCGCAAATCCGCAATTCCCATTAATATCACCCATATTCTCCCGTTTTCAGCCCTATGGATCAATCGGAACAACCGTCACTTAATGGCGATAACTTGCACAATCCTGACCCAACTTTTGCTCAACAAGTGCAAAGGCTACATCAGCTGACAGTCTACGGTAGATGGTTGTTTGTCGGTTGCTTGTGGCTTACCATCGCGCCTATTTGTTTGTGGAACCTACAAGCAGAAATTGCTTTATGGCAACAATACTTTACTTGGGTAGCAGTGAGGTATGGGCTTGCATACCATCCACTGTCTACCTTTGGTTTAGCCTTTTGTATGGGAATGACAGCAGCTGTTTTAATTTGGCAAAGTCGCAATATTTTGATGGGACTACCAGAAAAGGAACAGCAACAATTAGCAAAGCAAGTATTTCGCATCCGTCAGCAAGGACCTAGTCATCCTCTGTGGAAGTGGGTATGTCAGCCAGTAAAAGAAATTAAAGATTAATTATTCAATTTGGGGTAAGTAGGACGGTGCTATTAAACATAACTTACAAAAAATAAATTACCTATATTTCGTAGTGCGAGCAGCGTTCGACTGAGCGCTCACGCCGAAGTCTTGCTCGCTTTTGAACACCAGCGAGCAAGATGCTCGCACTACAAATTTATTGGATATTTAAAAAATTGGATGTCCCTTGTCTTCCTTGTCTTCCTTGTCTCTTTTGTTTGCATATCAAATAGGACTGCTATAGTTATGCGATCGCTTCCCCATAAGCAGAGCCAAAATAGACGCTGCATATTTAGCAAAATCTGTAAAAATAAGGTTGAAGGTAGTAAAAATACTGCTCTGGGTGTTGTCAATGAACTATTCTCAAATTCAATTTAGCGATCGCAAGTCGGATATCGATCTCGAACAACTGCAACAGCTATTTAATCTCTCGGCTTTTTGGGCGAGAGAACGGAGTATTGAAGATTTGAGTATAGCGATCGCCAATAGCGAACCTGTAATTTCTCTGTGGGATGAGCAACGGCTCGTAGGCTTTGCGCGAGCTACTTCCGATGTTATCTATCGCGCGACAATTTGGGATGTGGTAATTCATCCAGAATATCGCGGTCGGGGATTGGGTAGCAAATTAGTGGAAACAGTCCTCAGCCATCCCCGCGTGAGGTCGGTTGAGCGTGTATATTTGATGACGACTCACCAACAAGAATTTTATGAAAAAATTGGCTTTGAATGTAACAAAACCACGACCATGGTATTGGGTTTAAATAACAAAAATATAGTCAGAAATAGTCAGATATTAACATCTATGGTATGATTGCCCAAATGAAATTATCTGACTAGACCAAATCACCCATGAATCAGTTATCAGACTGTGTGGAGTCAGAATGCGATTAGTTGAGCGACATATAATCAAGCAGAATCATAAATGGTTCAAAAAAATTGATCAAATGTCATTCTTGTCAAAGAACCTGTTCAACTGTGCTGTTTATCTATGTCGTCAAGCTTTTTTTAGTGGTCAACCAATACCAACATTAAATCAAATATATCACTCACTGAAAAAGAGTGATGATTATAAAGCTTTACCTAGTAAAGTTGCTCAACTGGTATTTAGACAAGTTGATAAATGCTTTAAATCTTACAAATCAGCGAAAGCAGAATACAAATTAAATCCAGAAAAATTTTTAGGTGAACCCAAGTTACCTAAATACAAACATAAGCTTCATGGGAGAAATATTTTAACTTTTAATAATCAGGCTGTTTCCAAAAAATCCTTAAAAAAAGGTTTAATCTCCCCTTCGGGATTAGCAATATCTGTGAAAACCAAACTTACACAAATTGAATCCTGTAGAATCATCCCAAAAAATAATGTCTACATCATTGAGGCAGTTTATGAGCAAAAAGAAACCACCAGAGAGCGCAATAATAGAATAGCAGCGATTGATATAGGTTTAAACAACTTAGCTACTGTTAGTAGTAATTGTTTAGAATTTAGACCTTTTATTATTTGCGGTAAAGCTATTAAATCTTGTAATCAGTTTTATAATAAAGTTAAAGCAAGTCTCCAATCTCAGTTACCGAGCAGTCAAAAAACTTCTAGAAAAATAGAAGTATTGACACTTAAACGCAATCACAAAGTGGATTATTACCTCCACACAGCTAGTAGATTGATTATTAATCAGCTAGTTAGCCAAAACATTACACATTTGATTATCGG
>NZ_CAWPNJ010000065.1:0-44820 GCF_963889195.1 Calothrix sp. FACHB-168 | reverse complement strand
TCCTCATCCACATCAGGTGATTGCAGCAGTTGCACTAAGGCAGCGATCGCATCAGGGTTGCCTGTGCCAATTTTCCCTAAGCTCTGTGCTGCCTGCAAAAGGGTGTAGTTATCCACATCAGGTGATTGCAGCAGTTGCACCAAGGCAGCGATCGCATGTTGATTCCCTGGGTCGATTTTCCCTAAGCTCTGTGCTGCCTGCAAAAGGGTGTCCTCATCCACATCAGGTGATTGCAGCAGTTGCACTAAGGCAGCGATCGCATCAGGGTTGCCTGTGCCAATTTTCCCTAAGCTCTGTGCTGCCTGCAAAAGGGTGTAGTTATCCACATCAGGTGATTGCAGCAGTTGCACCAAGGCAGCGATCGCATGTTGATTCCCTGGGTCGATTTTCCCTAAGCTCTGTGCTGCCTGCAAAAGGGTGTCCTCATCCACATCAGGTGATTGCAGCAGTTGCACCAAGGCAGCGATCGCATGTTGATTCCCTGGGTCGATTGTGCCTAAGGTTTCTGGTTCTGGAATAACAGGGTTTTTTGGCCGCTCTAACAAAACTCCTTCTATATTGATATCTTTTCCAGCACCTAATAATCGTTCTAGTTGAGCTTGACTCGCTTTCACACCTGTTTCATCACCACGTACTAAAGCGTTGTAACCCTGTGCAACAACCAGCAAAGGCTCATATTCTTCTGCTAGGGGTTCTGCTAAGGTTTCGATCACCGACGACAAACGTACCAACTCAGCTTTATTATTTTGCAAATAGACTTGTTGTAGTTGTTTAGCCAGCGCCTGGGCGGCTTGATTTCGCTTTTCGGTGTAAGCTAAAGCTGTCCATTGCTGCACTTGAAAAAATTCCGATTTCCAAGATTTTAATGATTCTTTATTAACTTGGCAATTAACATACTCAATTAAAAATTCAGAAATTTGTTGCAGAGTGTGGACTCCAAATTTCTGTTGACAGCCTTTTAGCAGTTCATTACGAATTTCACGCTCCATTTCATACAATTCCGAATCTACCTGCTGACACAAACCTGATAGTAGTAAATCAGAAACTGCATACCAGGGAGCTTCCAAATTTGGAGTTTCTGGTGATTCTTGGAATTGTTTTTTTTGAGTTGAAGATTTACCCGATTTTCTAACCAACTCCTCCCACAGACAATAAAGCAAGTCTGGTGTTAAAACTAAAGGAAACGCTGCATGATAAGCAAAATCCAAATGTGGCTCACCAAACTGTTCTTTAAAAGATTCTATCTTACCAACAGTATCAAATCCTAAACCCCACAACCTTGAACTATCAAATCGATTATTTTCCCGTTCTTTCTTGGCATTCTTATTTGCATCTTGCAAGAATTTCCTTACACTCGCTTGACCGTAGAGCAACCATTTCACCATTTGCTCATATTCCCCAGGCTCTAGGGCAAACATCGGTACCAACGGGTCTATTTTGGCAATTTCCTCTGCTGTGGTATCTTGCCAATGAAAGCGAGGTAGGGGATTAAGCCATGCTAACCGTTGTACTTTGGGCGTTAGTATTTTTAGAAAGTCAACAGTTTCTTCCCATCTTGAAACTACTGTACGCTGACGCGCAGCACCGGCATCACTGACAATGATGACTAAAGTATGCTCCTCTGAAAAACGTGCCAAAATAGACTGAACTAATTCACCCTGCAAAAATTTGGGATCTTGGTATAATTCATCTGTAGGAATATTGTGGAAGTAGTAAACCTTTGCATCCTTGAATGTTGTCACTAATTGACGACACAAAGGATGAAAAGGAGCCATTGAACCTTGTTGATCAATCAGTAATACTATTTCTTTATATTTGATTTGAGCGGGAATTAAAACAGGTTTTACAAAAAATCCCTGCTTGGCAACATCTTTAACTGTACCGAGAACATCTAACTGACTGGGGATAGTCTCTGGCAACTTTTGCATCAGCAGTTGCCAACTTTGTTGTAATTTTCTTCGACTAATAGGAAAATAATCTCTCTCTTTCAGTTTTGTAGAGATGGATGTAACAACATCAACGTCATTAACGTTACTTTTAGGAATTGAGGTAACCAATTCCTCACTTGGCTGATCTGGTGAATTTGACTTTGAAGAGGTTTCGAGTCCAATTTTCGACTCAGTTGGGAGCGAGCCTGGAACAGGTAATTTACTGTATATTGTTTGACTAAGAGACTTTTCTTGCCACTCATTCCAACACTCGTCAAACAATAGCTTTTGTTGTCTAGATTTAATCCATACAGTCCTACACAGTTGTTTTACAGCCTGTTGGTCAGAAATATCTAATCCTGCTTCAATTGAGCACAATAATGCCTCTACTGCTAAATAATACTGGTCAGTTGTGAGGGGCAAACCAGCTTCTCGCAGCCGTAAAAAGAAATCCAGCAGGGGGGGAGTAGTCATGGTCTTCTCACAAAGAAACCCAATCAAGTCTCGGAAAGGTTGGGTAAAGCTTCAGCGAAACCCAACCTACAATAATGCTCATGTTATTCTCCATAAAAGCCATATTCACTCCTATCCTGGCGACTCTTGAGCAATGTACTAACAAAAGGTAGCTCCTTTTTGTTCAATTTTTCAATAATCTTCTCATCTGGATATTCATTTAAAATTGTAAACCAATCAATTAACTCACTAGTACTAACTTTTTTCGCTGTTTCGTCTTTATTGTCCTCCATTTCTGACCGCAAGTCGATAAAACGCTCGATAGCAGCTTTGACTAATTCTTCGGGGGGATTCTTAAACCTAGCCTTGATAATTTGGGTTAATTGCTCCTTATCAGGAAACTCTATGTAATGATACAGGCAACGCCTCAGAAAAGCATTAGGAAGCTCCTTTTCTTGATTAGATGTTATAACAATAATCATTGGGGGAATTTTTTGTGAAATTTCTTGTTGTTCCTTTTTTATGTCTCCTAAATAACGTCGGGGACGCACATCTTTAATTTCAAAACGCTGGTCTTCTAAGGCCAATAGAAGGTCATTAGGAAAATTTCTATCAGCTTTATCAATCTCATCAATTAAAACAATACTTCGTCTGTCTATAAATTTCCTTTCCTCAAAAGCATAGCCTAGTGGACCCAATTCAAGATAATTTTCGGAATCAGCAGGATTAGAGTTTTCATCTTGAATATCCACTTTTGCTAATTGTGCAGCTTGTAACCTGCCAATGTAATCATAACTGTAAAAACCATCTTGAGCTTTGCTAGTTGATTGTATATTCCATAAACGGTAATTCCACTTAACTCCTAGTTTTGTTTGACTACTAAATTCGTAGAATACAGCACGAGCAAGATCGCTTTTACCACACCCTGGTTCACCTTCAAGTAGCAAAGGGCGATTCAAGCGGATAGCCAAATTTACTGCTTCTTTAAGTTCTTCACTAGGATAGTAATGATAAAGCTTGCGTTGTAACTGCTCATTCCACTCTCCGCCAACCGGAGGATGAATTTTACCAGTATATTCTAAGGATATTGGGTCCATAATTTCTCCCAGGTTGGGTCTCTATCACACTCAAAAAGTTGATAAATTTCTCGAAGTAAAACTAAAGAGTTACCTTGAGCTTTACTTATTAATTGTTCGGCTTTATGTGGTGAATCATTTAAAATTTTGCCCATGCTTATCGCGATTTTCGATATTAATCCTGCCATATCGTCTTTTGTATACGCAAGTGATGTATCTAGTTGAACAATATATTTTTGCAAATCACCTGATACCAAATAATTGTCTTGGTTAATTATTAAGAGCACAACTAATTTGCCTTTGCTTTGTTCTGGTTGGTTTTGGATTAACAACCGCAAACGCTCATTAATTTCTGTTATATCTTCATATCTTTCTATGGTTAAAATCAATAAAATATTATTTTTTTCTAAACTAGTAATACTTAAATTTTCATTTAAAAAAGTTTCAATATTATTATTTACTAATGACAAATATTGCGACTTTAATAGAGATAATGCTCTGCATTTTAATTTAGTAAAATTAGAAATTTCTGCATCCAACCGTCTCAACATCCATGTGAGACTGCACTGGCACTTATTATTTGCTAAAAATAATTTTTGCTGGTGATGATTTTTAGATAATTCTATTGTTAACAAATTAACTTGTTGGTGATGATCGAAGTGCTTTAAATAATTAAGTAAACTATAATCTTTATAATAAATTGAGTCTTTAGGAACGATTGTACGCCAGGGTATCCCTAATACTTTACAAAAAACTATGAAGACATCTTTTTCAATTTCTTTTCCCTCGAGAAAATACATTAAATTTCTATGAGTGAATCGTTTAATACGAATTTCTTGAGAATTTACCAAATCATCAATATCAATATATTCTTTTCGTTCTTGCTCTAATTTTTCTAAGTAATCCCTGAATTTATTCTCAGATTCAGGAGTAAATATTTTTTCTTTTATGACAATTCCTTTGATTTTTTTCAGGTGTGTAATTTTTATTTTTTCAATACAGTCATTTATCTCTTGCTCTTCTAATATCTTTTTAAATCTATATTTATTCGCTTCTGGTAGAAGTTGGCTAGTATTTCTATCTATTGTCCAGCCCTTAGTTTTTATTTTTTGTTTAACTGTCTCAATTTTATCTTTTGCAACATTTATTTTTACCATTGCCTTGCAAGAATCTTTTAGTTTAAACAGATGCTGATCAGATCCTGATCAGATTTTGTAGTCTTTTTGGGGTTCTGGAATATTGGGTATAGAGAAGTTACTTCTCTGAAAATCCCATACCGAGCCTTAAAAATATATGAAATCACTATCCCACAGAGAAAATGCTGCCGTCAATCCAGTTAGAGTACCGCTCGTTTTTCAAGGAGGTGGAGTTTTAGGAACAGCCTTCATTGGCGCAATTAAGGCACTAGAGGAACTTAACATTCTTCCTTCTGCCTTGGCTGGAGCATCAGCTGGAGCGATCATTTGCGCTTTATTAGCGGTTGGTTATAGTGCTGACGAACTGCTGCTTCTTATGAAAAATAAGGAGTTTTGCGAGTTCTTAGATCCAGTTTGCCACATTCCAGGAATTAGGTTGCTCCTTTTTTACCTCAAAAAAGGTATTTACAAAGGCGATCATTTTTACGAATGGTTGGTAGATAATCTCAGCATCAAAATGGAAGAGTCGCCAATCTTTGCAGATATTCCTATACCGTTATTCATCACGGCAACTGATATCACCCGTAAAAAGCAGTTTGTTGCCAGCCAGAGTAACTCTAAGGTACTGCCTGTAGCAGATGCTGTAAGGATGAGCATGAGTCTTCCATTTTTATTTGTACCAGTAAAATTTGGCTCCTCGGAAATTGTGGACGGGGGCGTTGTAAATAATTATCCCGCACCACTGTTGCGGCAAATAACCGATAAACCTATTTTGGGCTTCCGTCTCCAGTCAGGAAAACAACCGTCACATTCTAGGGGGTGGTTTGATTTGGCTGGCAGATTAATGGACTCAGCAATTGGTGCTGCTGCCGATTATCACCAAGCAACTGTTAAGAATCTCTATACGGTTCATCTACCGACCCTTGGCATTGGCGTAACCGACTTCGGAATCACCAAAGCGCAAAAACTCTCACTCTATCAAGCAGGTAGACATGCCACTTTGGCATTCTTTAGTTCTGGCAAAGGAAGAGAGTTTCTCCGAAGGAGCCAACAGTAGCCACCGAGATATCCGCTTCTGTGAGATCGGAGTTGCAAAAAAGAAGAGGAAACCTAGCCTCAACCGCGCAACCTTGCGCGGTTGCACCCATGCCAATTCCTTATAATTCAAGCTTTTTAGTAAGTAAGACAATTCTCTTGCTTACTTTTTTCTTACTTGCACTCAGTTTTATAAGTTTATCTCTAATAAATACTAAACCATCATTGATTAAAATCTATGCCTGTACCTTAGCTGCCTAAAACATAAAAAAGAACCTCCGAATCTAGTAAGACGTATTTGAAAATAGTCTTACATTGCTAATTATGTCTTACGCACTTGGCGATGATGACAAGGTGCTTTCATCGGAGGTGATCGCAAAGGTAAATTTAGGTGGTTCTACTTTAGAAAACGTAACTTAATTGAAACATGTCCAGCAGAATATAGGGCTATGCTACAGAGCAAGCATTGGGTAAAGGTGCTTGAGTATCAATTTGAATCGTGTTAAAGCCTGCTTTACTCAAGAGATTGTTAATTAACACTTCAGCATTGTTATTCGCTGCTTCCAAGATATGGTTAGCACAGGCTTCTTCTTTGATTTTAGCGATTGCCTGATACTGAGCTTGTTCGTATAACTCTGTGTCTGCTTTGTCACCGAACCTTTCAATAGTTCAGGTGGAAGGAGATCGCAGTCTTTTGAGATTTAGGATTTGGACAATCAACAGAAATATCATGTTGACGGTTCAATAGACTTTCGACAGTTGACGGTACATCACATCTGAGCGTAAAACGTACTTTCGTCCTTGGATCACAGGAGCGCCTTCATGTACTAGTTCGTGGACAAAACACAAAGCCATACCTGTAACCGGAACCACAGCCATAGTAGGTAAATGTTCATAATATCGAGGCGAAAGATGAAAACGGGTTTCACCACCATCAAAACCTTCATTCAGGTAAATCATGAAAGTCAATAAACTTTCCTCGCCGTTAGGTCGCTGATAAGAACCATCATGATGAAGCGCAAACCTTTGACCTGGATCGTAGCGATAGAAACGAAAACGCTCATTCAGCCCCACAGCTTGCCATCTGCCCATAGTACTAGGTATATAATTTGACACTCGCTGCCATAAATCAAAAGCTCGTTCCGGAACATCTAAAATGACACGCTGATTATTGCGGATGTCGGGACGTATTTCAAAACCTCGGATGGTAGTAATCGGCGCATCTGTATAACCAATGTTTTCGGTTAAAGTAATATACTCAGCACATTCTTCTGGTGAGAGAATATTATCCAATGTGAAAATTTCGTTGCCAAGCAAATTTTTCTTGGTCATGGTTGAATATGAGTGCATTTTTTGTAATGACGCACATCATATATCAGAGTTTCAATCACAATACCGCCAAACCGAGGTTCATCAGCCTAGACTTTACTGCATCAATACCGTTGAATTTGAAGGGGGCTGAAAAATCTCCAGAACTGAAAAATCATTGATTTGGGTTTCTGGTTTTCTGGTTTTCTGGTAAACCAAATTTATCTTTGAGCGCTTCCAGAATCACCGAAGTTACAGTAATCCCTTGCTCTTTAGCCTTCGACATCCAGTAGCGGCGCTGGGAGATAGGGACTTTGACACACAGATTGACCATCTCTTCCTGCTCTAGCTCTTGTTCTGGTAAACCAGATTTCTGGTCTTCTGGCTTTCTGGTTTTCTGGTTCTTTGGTTTTCTGGTTTTTTGGCTTTCTGGTTCTTTGGTTTTCTGGTCTTCTGGTAAACCAGATTCCTGGTTTTCTGGTTCAGTCTCTCTAACTTTTTTAATTAAATCTCCGTACTTGCTCATTTCAAAATCTCCATAACTTCCTGACCTAGAGAGATATAATCAGCCCAAGCTGTTTTTAAACGCGAGTCATCAACATCCCTAATGGGGACACCAGCCATTGCTGCTTTCTCAAAACCCACAGTTCGCCGAATCATCGCCTGGAAAACAGGGATTCCCCCCTTTGATAGCTCAGAAAGCAAGGTTTCACCTTCCTTACTGGGATAGGGGGGGACAATAGTTAGCAAGCAGCGATAATTTGCTTCACCTAAGTCCTTCACCATTTCCAGCATTGGCTCAAGACTGACAATATCTGGCTTAGTCGGCAGTATTAAAAGGTCGCATCCCTTGGCTAATTCCTTTAAATCATCTGAATCTGGTCTAGCTGGCGTGTCAATGACCACAAATTGAGCATCGGCGATGACCTTTAAAGCTTGGCGTTCATCCACAGTGGGGAAAGGGAAAGACCCACGCTTTGACCAAGCCAGAGCAGTACGGTTCTGGTCGCCGTCAACTAAGACTGTTTTACCTTGTTCGCTTAAGAACGTCGCCAGATGCACCGCCGTAGTGCTTTTCCCCACCCCGCCTTTATATCCTGTGATCGTGACAATTCGCTTCTGGTTAACCATATTTCTGGTTTTCCATAAATCTGGTTTTATGGTTTTCTGGTTTGTTGTGCATCATACTGGTAACATCAAGTTTTGTCACGTAAATCTTAGGTTATGGATCAGACAGGGAATTGCTGTGACTATCTATGCATCCCCCAAATCTCCCTGACACAATGCGGATCGCCCTGGGGTGAAAATGAGTAGATTGATAATTTCTTGTAAAGCTATCTTGAAGACTCAGCGATCGCCCAAAGATTGACATTCACAGTTGCTACTATGGGGCACATATACAGAACTCCTTATACCGAACCTAAATTATCCTCTTCTTTCCTCTGAAGAAATATGAACCACATCAAAAGCCCCCTTTATGTTCACGGGGGCATTTTTATGTTGGTAGTGGTAAGCGGGGGTAAATGCAATACGCTTCGGTGAAGAAATTTATTTGTTGAGGTGAGATGGGGGAGCAGGGGAAGAAAAGAGTTATTGGACAGTAAGTTTCTTTCCTCCCCCTACCTCAAGAGCCTCAATAGCTTCAAGTGCCCTCCTCTTCGGTGACAACTTGCTTCTGGTTAACCAGATTTATGGAAAACCAGAAATCTGGTTTTTTGGTTTTCTGGTTTATTCTGCAACATACTGGCAACACCAAGGAATGCCACGTAAATCTTAGGTTATGGGAGATTTTGGGAATTGCTGCAACTATCTATGCATTCCCAAAATCTCCCTGACACACCCTGAGTAACTATATATGTGGCTCAATAATGAAGGATTAGCGGTACAACTTTAACCTTCCTCATCTAACTCAGCTAAAGTTTTGTCGAGCCTATTATTTGCGTCCTTTGCTATCTGAATAGATCGCACACTAGCAGCTAGACCACAAGCAGCAGTAACAGTACCTTCCGAGGCTTGATTGGAAATCAAAAGTCCAGCACCTATGAGGCTAATACCGAAAGATACCCCTGTTGCAATCAGGGCGAGGTTAAAACTGTAACGTGCTTGACGCAAACGTTCTTGGACAATAGTCAATTTTACTGTCAAGTAAGGATCTGGATGAGAGTTAGGCTGAGAAAGTACGATATTCTTGGTCATAGCTCAGTGTCTGGGGTAACTGTGTAGAATTTTGTTTCAATAACCCCATTGGACTCTGGATTTCATGAATTTTGGTTTGATAAAAGCGTCGAACTTATGTAAGACTTGTGTAAAAGTTCTTGTAGGTTCGTAATGCCACGGTCATGTCGAGCATCAAAAGAAGGGCTTGAAAAGGCTGAGAAAGCGTTCCAACTTAAGGGTTGGACGCAGGAATACCTAGCGGGGACTGTAGGTTGTACTCGACAGACCGTCATCAAATTTTTTGCTAGGCGACCTGTTGCAAAGCACTTATTCCAAGCTATGTGCATTGAATTAAACTTGGAGTGGGGAGAGATTGCAGAACTAGAGCCAGAAGAAGAGCAATCCAGCAGGAATCTTGGTATGGACACAGAACGAGAAAAAAACTGTGAGGTTCTCCAGGAGGAGCGCAGCGCTACACAGGTATTGGCTTCTCCAGTATCCCTAGTAGAAAAACAAAATGCTAACTGTAAAGAACAACTCGTTATTACATTTACAGGCGATATAGAAAGTCTCCAAAAAAATCCTGCTTTTCAGGCAGCTTTTCTAAGCATGATGCAAGCAGTTTCAGGGGATACAAGTTTAAAAATTGAGAAGATTGAAAAAGGCAGTATCAAAATAACCTTCAGTGGTTCACCAGAAGGTCTGAAAAGGCTGGAGGAGCAAATCACATCAGGCAACTTGACAGAAGTATTGGGTATGCCTGTTGAAAATGTACAGTTATTACCTAGCGGCACTACAGATGAAGAGCAAGATAAAATTCGTCTAGTCCAAGAAATTATTGCTCAGGGAGCTAGTGGTCGAGACCTAAGCGATGCTGACTTGAGTGGTGCAGACCTGAGGGACGCTAACCTCAGTAATGCTGACCTAAGCTGTGCCGACCTAAGCCGTGCCGACCTAAGCCGTGCCGACCTAAGCCGTGCCGACTTGAATTGTGCTGACTTGAGAGGTACTAACCTGAGCGATGCTAACCTGAATCGTGCTTCTCTGCATGATGCTGTCATTGACGAGGCAACAATAATTAGCGACAAATGGCGGTTGGTGTGGGAAATTATCAATCAGCCATCTACGGGTCGAGACCTGAGTGGTGCCGATCTGAGCAATGCCAACCTGGACGGTGCCGACTTAAGAGGAACTAACCTGAGTGGTGTCTTCCTAATGGGTACAACAGTTAAAAATACTCTATTTGGACAAAATGAAGGACTTTCTGAGGATGTAAAGCTTGACCTTGTGAGGCAAGGGGCAATATTTGAATATTCTTTAGAGAATAATGATGAGGAGATCAATGAATATACTACAGAATCTGGTGTTCAGACATCTGAGAGTCAAAATCTGATTCTTAGTAAAAATTCGATAGATGTCAACTTGATTATTAAAAACCTGATTCGTGGCAATCTAGGTAGTGCTTTTCGGATTTTTAGAAACTTGTTTCGTGCCGACTTGCGCGATGCCAACTTGAGCGGTGCCAACCTGAGCCGTGCCGACTTGAGCGGTGCCGACTTGAGCGGTGCCAACTTGAGCGGTGCCAACTTGAGCCGTGCCAACCTGAGCCGTGCCAACCTGAGCCGTGCCAACCTGAGCCGTGCCAACCTGAGCGGTGCCAACCTGAGCCGTGCCAACCTGAGCGGTGCCAACCTGAGCGGTGCCAACCTGAGTGATGCCAACCTGAGCCGTGCTGACTTGCGCCTTGCCAACCTGATCCTTGCCGACTTGCGCCTTGCCGACTTGAGCGGTGCCGACTTGCGCCTTGCCGACTTGCGCCTTGCCAACCTGAGCGATGCCAACCTGAGCGATGCCAACTTGAGCGGTGCCGACCTGAACCTCCTTGCCAACTTGAGCGGTGCCGACCTGAACCTCCTTGCCAACTTGAGCGGTGCCGACCTGAACCTCCTTGCCAACTTGCGCCGTGCCGACCTGCGCCGCCTTGCCAACTTGAGCGGTGCCGACCTGCGCCTCCTTGCCATCCTGCGCCTCCTTGCCAACCAGAGCGGTGCCGACCAGACCCTCCTTGCCAACCAGAGCGGTGCCGACCTGCGCCTCCTTGCCAACTTGAGCGGTGCCGACCAGACCCTCCTTACCATCCTGCTCGATGCCAACTTGCGCCGCCTTGCCAACCAGAGCGGTGCCGACCTGCGCCTCCTTGCCAACTTGAGCCGTGCCGACCTGCGCGATGCCAACCTGAGCCGCCTTGCCAACTTGAGCCGCCTTGCCGACCTGATCTTTGCCAACTTGAGCGGTGCCGACCTGAGCCGCCTTGCCAACCTGAGCCGCCTTGCCGACCTGATCTTTGCCAACCAGAGCGGTGCCAACTTGAGCGGTGCCGACTTGAGCGGTGCTGACCTGAGCCGTGCCATAGTTAAAAACGCCCGGTTCGGAGGAAATTCAGGACTTACTGAGGATATGAAACGTGACCTGATACGGCGAGGGGCAATATTTGAAGATTCCCCAGGAGACCGCTCTGGCGTTTTAATTCCTCGCTGAGGCACTCGCCTCCCTAAACCATATCCCCCAGCAAATCCGACAACTCCTGCTGGTCATTAGAGCGGTTATCATCATAAATCAACAGCGTATCAATCTTGGCGTGCCTGCTCAACTTCTGCACCTTACGCAGATTCCCGTCCGTGGCATCCAGCGCTGCCGTAATCGCACTGTGACGAATGCGGTGCGGCGACATCTTCTTGGTAATTCCCGCTTTCTGACTCAACTGGACATCCAGGGAAAGCAGATAGCTCTAAGAGCGCCATTAATCTCAATGGCGATCGCAACACCCTAGAGATCGCCCCAATAGGTTTTGCTGTCATTAGCTATCTCATAAACGCTTGCTCCCGTACATTAGCGCCAGGTGAATACACGGTAAGGAAGAGCATTTAGCTGATGTGATGAGAGAGTGAGGGGATTTTGGTAAAGAATTGCGGCGAAATGATTTTGGTATTGTGGAACAGCTGTATGAGTATAAAACAGACAAAAGTTAGCTTTTGTCCGTTAGAGTTTTCGATTAACTATGACACCAGTAGTAGCAGTCAAGCCCAGAGGCAAGCAATTATCGAAATTAGCCCCTGTTAACGCTCAACAGCGTTTAATTCAGTTGTGGTTGCACGATAAGCCAGTTTCTACTCAAAAATGTTATTTGCGGTATGCTGCTTCTTTTACCGCATTTTTGGCAGGAGTGGGCAAAGCTATCTGCCACACAACTGTTGAGGATATGGTGGAATTTTCTGAGTATTTGCATAATCGGGGATTGGCAGCGCCTACGATTTCAACTTACATAGCAGCAGTCAAAAGTTTGTTGTCCTTTGCTTACAAGACTGGTTACATTAAACAAAACCCTGGTGCTGCGATCAAGTTAAAGAAGATTGACCAGCGATTGCATGAGAAAGTTCTTACTGAAACTGATATCGCGCTGATGATTCGGCTGACCGAACGGGCTAAGTATCGTTATGAAGGTCAACAAATTAGAGACTTGTTGATATTGAAATTGCTATATGTCGCAGGTTTGCGAGTGTCGGAGTTGGTAGGGCTTAGGTGGAGAGATTTTACTGCTCGCGACAGGACAGGGCAAGTTACTGTTGTCGGGAAGGGGAATAAGTCGCGTCATGTGCTGCTGCCAGAATATCTGTGGGTCGAACTAATGAACTATAGGGGGGAAGCAACTAAGGATACCTATGTCTTCCCCAGTCGCAATGGTAAGGGGATGAAGCCACTGCTTCGTCAAAATGTTGACCCCATAATTAAGGATGCAGCAGAACGGGCAGGGTTGACGGAGAAAGTTAGCTGTCACTGGTTGAGGCATAGTCACGCTACGCACAACGCTGAGAGGGGTACGCCAGTTCCTTTAATTCAGCAAACGATGGGTCACGCGGATATTGCTACTACATCAGCTTACATTCACATTCGACCCGGTGATAGTAGTGCTTTGCACTTGCCGCGAGTTTGATATCAATATTGATATCATTTAACAAGTTTTTTTCAGGTTGCTCTTGTGGAGGTTGGGATACTTCGCGATCGTCCTACGATTGATGTATTACTGTCTGGGATGCTGTAAGACTATACAGAGTAAGACATTATCAGTAACAAGTCTTACTAAAATTTAGGACTAGTGCAGTCTTACTCACAACAGAGCAAGTCAGAGATTATGGCTAATAAGTCTTACGCCTATGATTATGTATTACGCTAAAGTCTTACACTGTATATAAGGTTAGAGATGAATCTTGTCTTACTTTGTCTTAATTTATGTAAGACATGGAAAAGATGCTCAACTTTCGCTGTCCTAGCGACCTGCTAGAGGCGATAGACGAGTTAGGACAGCAGCGCTACCCAGCAGACAATAACAATGGATGCGATCGCTCGAAAATTTTAATATAGAGAGATTAAAGATATTTTGTGTAATTACCAGTAGTTTTCTCTATATGTGCCAGTTGCGTTGTTACGATTATTGAACTATCTGTAATGCTATAATCCCTGAATCACAGGCAGAGTAAATAATCCCAATGAAATTGGTTGGTTATGTAAGAGTCAGCAGCGAGTCACAAGCAGAAAACACCTCTTTAACTGAACAACGTCAGAAAATCGAATCATACTGCTACGCTTTTGGTCATGAACTGTTACAAATCTTTGAAGAGGTGGGCAGCGGTAAAAACACGACTCATCGCCCCCAGTTTCAGTCAGCTTTAAAACTTGTAAGCGAACAAGCTGATGGAATCATTGCAGCAAAATTAGACAGACTAGCTAGAAATACTAGAGATGTACTAGCGCTGGTTGATGATGTATTGCAGCCACAAAGGAAAGCTTTAATCCTTCTAGATTTACAGGTGGACACTACCACACCGCAGGGATACATGATTTTGACTGTCATGTCTGCGGTCGCCAAGTTGGAGAGAGATATTATCAACGAGCGTACCCAAGGCGGTAGACGTGCCAAAGCCGACAAAGGCGGTTATGCTTATGGCGCTCCCGCTTTTGGTCAGAAAGCTGTTGACGGTGAATTAATTCCTGATCTGGAAGAATTAGACGCAATTGAAGCTATCCGCAAACATCACAAATCTGGTAAGTCTTTTGGGGCGATCGCCACTTGGATGAATATGAACGGGTACAAGACTAAGTACGGGTCGCGGTGGCACGCTAACAGTGTTAAGCGAGTGGTTGATAGACTTTATCAGAAAACTTAATTATTCCCTCAAATCTGTCAATCATGTATTACTGCCTGAGATACTGTAAGACTAGAAAGGGTAAGACATTATGGCTAATGAGTCTTACATAAACGTAAGACTATTGCCGTCTTACTCTCAACAGAGCAAGTCAGACATGATGAATAATAAGTCTTACGGTTATGATTATGTATTACGCCAAAGTCTTACACTGTATGTAAGGCTAGAGATGAAACTAGTCTTACTAAGTAAGACATGAGGTAAGACATGGCTAAGATGCTCAACTTTCGCTGCCCTAGCGACTTGCTAGAGGCGATAGACGAATTAGGGCGGCAGCGCTATCCAGCAGACAATAACAATGGATGCGATCGCTCGAAAACTTTAATCGACATCATCGCTGCTGGTATCCAAGTGCTGTCAGATGGGTCAATTGAAATTCCTGTTGGTAAGACTGGTAAGACAAGTAAGACTATTGAGCCAGAAGAACTCAAGTCAACAATCCGAGATGAGCTACTGTCTGAGCTTAACGAACTAGTAAGACAAGAAATTACTGGTGTAAGACAAGAGTTGAATGAAAGACTTACAGCCTTGGGGGAGCGATTAGCCTGAGAGAGCAGGCTGAATCTCCCAGGCAGGAATCACAGCCAGATTACCAAGCGTTGCGCGATCTCTACCTTGCTAGTCTCAAGTTAGGTAAACAATCGCCAGAGTATAAGAAAGCGCTAAAGCACTTGGAGGCGTTTGTTAAATTCATTGAGGGCGATTGATAATCCTGGCTTATATAAGGCAAGGCATCACCGTGCCAGAAAAGGAAAATTGTACGCTAAGAAGATTTCACAGCTAATGTGTGACTTAAAGGAATTGTTTGCCAGAATGGCAAGCTTTTACTTTAATTTCACTCCGGTAATCTCATACTTTAGACAGTAGCCTGTTGGTTTATAGGGTAAAAATGGCTGGAATTATTATCAAACTTCCTTAAACCAAGCATATTTACTGAAAAAGTGTTCAGAATAAACGGCAAGCTCGATAGTCTCTCGAATAATCTACGTATTCTCTTTAGGGAACGAACATTCCACAGTAATTTTCATATTACTTTTAGCAGTACCCTTTGTAACATAAGGAACACCAGCTTCACCGCCCATTTCAATGCCGAACTCTAAGGTAACTTTGTTAACTTCAGCAATTGGAATTTGCTTGAAGGCATTCAAGGTATAAACTGTATAAGTCCGAATTGTGTTTTGAATCGACAAGAAATTTTGCATCATTTTTTGTCGTACTTGTTCAGGACTCATCCCTTTATCAACTAATGCTTCTTCTTCCTCTTCCTCTTCCAATACCGCATTGTTGACTACAGGAACGTTTACATCCTCTGTGGCTTCGATGTAGATTACCGTATTGTCATCGAGTTTGATAGGTATAACTTTTGTCATCAAATGAACTCCTGATAGCAGCAATTTAAGAAACTACCACAACTTTATAGAAGTTTTTACGGAATATTTCTGAGTTTTTTTGTAGTTACTGAGCGATAATGCTGAAAACAAAGAATCTCTAAAAATTTCTCCTACTTATGATCAAAGACGCGCTAGTAGTAGGGATTAATACTTATAGCTATGAACGTCTACCTAATCTGACAGCACCAGCACAAGATGCAGAAGCTATAGCCAAACTACTAGAACGGTATGGTCAATTTAACGTTAGGCGGCTACCAAGCGTCAAAGATAAGGAAAATAATACTGTTCGTGTTGGTCAAAAAACCTCAGTTACATTAACACAATTAGAAGATGCTATAGTTCAACTGTTTAAGCCAGAAGGGAAGAACGTTCCAGATACAGCACTGCTGTATTTTTCAGGACATGGGCTGCGAAAAAACCGGGGGATTCAACAAGGATTTTTGGCAACCAGTGATGTTAATCCAGATTTTGGAAACTGGGGTTTGTCTTTGCAATGGTTACGTCAACTGCTGCAAGACAGCGAGGTAAAACAACAGATTATTTGGCTGGACTGTTGTTACAGTGGTGAGTTACTCAATTTTGCTGAAGCAGATCCTGGAGACAGAGGTAAAGGAAGAGATAGATGTTTTATTGCGGCATCCAGAGATTTTGAAGTCGCTTATGAAGCTATCGGTAGCAGACATAGCGTATTAACAGAAGCTTTATTGCAAGGGCTAGACCCGCAACAATCGCCAGGGCAATGGGTAACTAACTATACTTTAATTGATTTTCTCCATCATCATTGGGCAAACTACCCGCAACGTCCCCTGTTCGCTAACTCTGGTAGTGCAATTGACCTGACACGCATTTGGGAAGTACAAAAGCAAGAGTCTAGTTATGCTGTTACTGGCTCCGTTTGTCCTTATCGTGGTTTGCAATACTTTGATTGTAAACAAGAAGACGCTGAATATTTTTTCGGCAGAGAAGCGTTAACAGACCAATTATTAGAGAAAGTTCGCTCTGGCAATTTCTTGGCGATTTTAGGAGCATCAGGTAGTGGCAAATCGAGTGTTGTTAGGGCTGGCTTACTGTATCAAATTCAACTAGGACGACGGCTATCAGGTAGCGAGAATTGGTCAATTAAGATTTTTCGCCCTGGTGAGCATCCCCTCCAGAGTTTAGCACTGGCTTTTTTAGATTCTGGGTTATCAGTAATTGATAGGGCATCCCAGTTAGCTAAAGCAGAGGAACTGCTAGCCAAGGGCGGAGTTGGCTTAGGGCAATTGATTAATGCTGCTGATACTGAGCGGGTAGTATTGCTGGCAGATCAATTTGAGGAAGCTTTTTCCTTATGCCAGGATATTGAAGAGCGACAGAGATTTTTTGAATGCTTACTTAGTGCTTTACATCACACTAATAATAAGCTCTGCTTAGTTTTGACAATGCGGGCGGACTTTTTCGGGAAATGCGCGGAACAAGAATATAGTGGGCTGGCACAACAGATTCAGCAACATCTGGTGACGGTGACACCGATGAGACGGGATGAACTAGAACAAGCAATTACTGCACCAGCAGTGAAGGTGGGTTTGCAGGTACAAAAAGAACTCGTGCAGCAAATAATTGCCGATGTAGAGGGTTCACCGGGGAGTTTACCGTTATTGCAGTACACGCTGACAGAACTTTGGCAACAGCAGGAATTTACCTATGCCGCATACACCCGTTTGGGAGGTATCAAGGGAACCTTAGAAAAACGTGCTACTGAGGTTTATGAGTCTTTATCACCAGAAGAACAGCCCGTTGCCAAGCGAATTTTTCTAGAACTCACGCAGCTAGGAGAAGGAATAGAGGATACCCGTAGACGAGTGCTGCTGCAAAATTTGGTGTCATCACCGCAAGAAGAGGAGCTAGTAGAAAGAGTAATTGGCAAGCTGGCAGCTGAAAATGTTCGGCTAGTGGTGACGAGTACTTTAGTAGAGAAAGGGGCAGAATCAGGGCGCTTGGCAGTAGTGGATGTGGCTCATGAGGCGTTGATTCGTTACTGGTCGTTGTTACGCAAGTGGATTGATGAAAATCGGGACAACCTGAGACAAAAGCGCAAAATTGAAGTAGCAGCTGAAGAGTGGCGAAATCAAGAAAAGGCAAAGGATTATTTACTTCAGGGAAAACCGTTGCAAGATGCTTTGATATTTCAATCGGCGCAATTAGGGAACCTGGAATTATCTTATCTGGCTAAAGAGTTTATTCAACGCAGCTTGAAATACAGACAAAACAGACGCATAAAGTCCATTGGACTAGGTCTGATTATTCCTCTCAATTTAGCTATATTCTTGGGAGTTTTTGTCGCAAGAGAGCTATTGATACAGCAACGTTGGCAGATCATTTATGCTGCTAAGGGAAAAGAACTGAGCCAACAAAGAAATCAAGCTCTTCAAGAACTAGTAAAATTCCGTGCCAGCTTAACTAAGATTAATCTCAGAGATGCCGACCTCAGAGGAATAGATATTAGAGATGCCGACCTCAGTGGTGCAGATTTAAGTGGTGCAGATTTAAGTGGTTCTAAACTTAACAGAGTTAATTTCAGTGGTGCCATTATGAGCAAAACCAACTTATGGGCTGCCGATCTCCGCAATGCCAACTTTGGAGGTGCTATCCTCAACGATGTCAAGTTCAACAATGCGAATCTTAGTGGAACCAATTTCAAAAATGCTCAACTAAGTGCTGTAGAACTCAATAGTGAATACCTAGATAGTGCTTTGCAGTGCAGTACTACCATGTTTGATGGAAAAGTATCCAACCGCGATTGTGTAAATCTCACCATTTCCTCTTCAGCTAATACTGATATCCAATCTCTAACAAATTCTCCAACTTTTATTCCCGCACAGAAAGGCGGAAAATTACAGGGAAATCTACCGATTACTTTGGCGCAGGCTTTAGATTTGACACGGCGCAAAAACCAAGGTTTATCTCCGGCAATGCAACTCCAAATTACTCTTGATTACTACGATCTGCAAAAAACAGATGAACAGGTAAGGACTACCCAGTCTGCTGTAACAAATGCTCAGGCTAGTTTGAGGGATGCTGAAGCTCAAGAGCGAGCAGGAGCAGGTACAAGGTTTGATGTCCTGCAAGCTCAGTTGAATTTGGGGATTGCCCAAGAAGGTTTGACAAATGCTGTACTTCGGCGAAAAATAGCGAGACGTAGGCTATCGCTTCGGTTAGGTTTTCCAGAGTCAGTTAGTGTCTCAGTAGCAGATCCTGTAAAATTAAATGGTCTTTGGAACTTAACACTAGAAAAAACTATTGCTCTTGCTCTACAAAATAGAAGTAAGCAGCAACAGAACCAGATAAGGTTAGAAGTTGAACAATTATATATTAGTCTGGAATCTAGTTTAGAAAGCATTCAAATCACTAACGTAGCTTTAGAACGAGCTAGAGAAACTTTGCGTCTGGCAAGATTAAGATTTCAAGCAGGAGTTGGTACTCAAACTGATGTGATTCAAGCAGAAAATACACTAACAATATCTGAAAATAATCGAGTTCAGTCTATTGTGAATTACAACCAATCTTTGGCTAGTTTGATAAGAGCGATTTCCTCTGATAATGAAAATACATCTAATAGGGGCGGTGGCATATTGACTCCACCTATACAGCCAGGGGAACCATCTTCATTAACCGAGCCGATATCAATACCAAAATTAATGCCTCTGACTCCACCATGACTGTAATAACTGACAACAGCTTTGATTTGATGTTTTGACCATAATCGCTCAATAAACTCTGGCATTGTGGGTTTATTTGCAGCCACTTGCTCAATTGCTCTTCGCATTATTTCTTCGCCTGGAAGTCCATCACGCTCTACTCGTTCTAATTGATTGCGAGTCATGGCTTTACGTTTACTCTCCCAGCTACTCTGTATGCGTAGATATAGCGAGGCTGTCACCAGGGGCAAGATAGCCGGGAGCAGATTTAATAGACCTGTTTTCAAAATAAAGGTGGACACAACGAAAGTTTTCATAACCGAGGCAGGGACAGTTGCCTAGAGGGCTACTGTCTTTGTTTTGATAGTTGTGTTGTAAAAATTGTGCTTCAGAAAACTATCAAGATTTGGCGTTGGGACTGAAATAACTCATGCTGCGCCAAACTTTTTCCCTACAGTGTCATTAAAGGAATGCACAATGGAAATAATTTGGTCGGCATCATCAGGCTCAAAAATTCCATCCAATCCTTCATAGTGCAAGTCTGTGAAGGGGGGTTCATAGAGCAACCCAGGGTCCATGACACCATTTTGAGTCAGGTAATCGATAATAGTTTCCACGAAGCGAATTTGATTGGCACTAAAGCTGTTACCTTCCAGGTATTGGGCGAAGGATTGCTTGGCGGCGTTCCTATCTAACCCCACGAGTTCGCGAATGAATATCTTCAGCTTGAGATTTTTCCCATACACTTCTTCAAAACGCTCCCGACTCTCGATGGCTGCTGCACCGAAAAGCATTTCTTCCAGTGAGGCTAAATCAGCGTCGGTTAAGGGATGATTGCGTTTGAGTTTGGCGATCGCAATATGGTTTTCCTGTTCTCGAATATACGCTTCAACTTTCTTACGATACTGGTAAGGACTAAAACCAGTTTGGGGGAAAGGGACAGCGACTTCCTTGACTTCTCCTAGCACATCTTGAAAGTCGGTGTAGACAATGTTCTGTGCTTCAGGGTCAATGAATTTAATTAAATCCCGCAGCTGACGGCGCATTTGGTCAATCATCTCTGGGGTGACATCTTGCCACCATGCTTCTGCCTGGATGTCGGCAATCAAGGCGAGTTTTGCTTTCACCATTGGAATGGTCTGCTTTGCTTCTAAGCGGTGCAGCAAATCCCGTACTTGGTCGCGGAGTTTGATAAAGTCTGGGGAATTTTTAAGAATCGCTAGTTGCAGTTTAAAACAAAGTAGGTCAAAGCGTTTAGCCAGATGATTCTCCTGGGGCAGACCATTGGGCAGTTTGGCTAATGACTCAGCGATTGTTTCTATATCTGCTTCCTGAAGCGAATTCCAGCGCTGGCGAGATGAGAACTCTTCTACCTGTTGCAGGTGACGGCGAACTAAAAAGTTATCTCGCGCCATTGTCGCCACATGCTGATGCAAGTCATCTAGCAGTGTCCCCCGCAGTTCGGCAAGTTCTGGGGTAGGTTGTTGGCGGAGCAATTCACTCAATTCTAGGCGAGTTCTCACCAAGTTGCTGGTGAGGGTTTGCGGCGGTTTGCTCTCAGCTGCTGTGATTTGCTGGTTGAAGTACTCGAAGTTACTGCACAGGTCAAAAACCAAAAACTCACTTTTATGATCGTCAACGCCGAACAAATTCGGACACAGGCGAGTTCCCCGTCCAATCATTTGGTTGAACTTCACCCGTGAGTACACAGGTTTGAAGAACACCAGATTCACCACTTCTGGCACATCTACCCCTGTGTCCAGCATATCTACAGAAACGGCAATGGTCGGTTCCTTGTTGGCTGAGGAAAATTCATCTAATAAATTCTCGGCATAGGAATTGTGGCTGTCAATGACCTGGGCAAACCTGCCTTGGTAGTGGGGATAGTTAATATTAAAGCGTCTAACAATGAAATCAGCGTGTTGGTGGTTACGAGCAAAGATGATGGTTTTACCTAGACGGTCACCGCCATCTACTTTTAGCCCCCGTTCCATGACTAACTCTAGCGCTTGGTCTACGGTGTTGATATTAAACAGCCACTGATTTAAAGCAGCAGCGTTTACTTGGTCAGGAATCGCCCCAGTTT
This sequence comes from Calothrix sp. FACHB-168, assembly GCF_963889195.1. Lineage (NCBI taxonomy): Bacteria > Bacillati > Cyanobacteriota > Cyanophyceae > Nostocales > Calotrichaceae > Calothrix > Calothrix sp. FACHB-168. The sequence continues at coordinate 23,312 of NZ_CAWPNJ010000065.1, read as the reverse complement.
CTTCGTCGCGAAATCGCTCCTCGTATTCCTGCTGTTCTTCTGGGGAGAGGTCTGCATATCTGATACCAGTGCGGAGAAATCTAAAAGGCACATCTACCCCCCTGGCTCTGACGAGGTAGCCGTCTTTAATCGCGTCGTCGAGTTCGTAAGCAAAGGAAGGGACTCCTGGCTCTAGGTCAAAGATGCGGTAGGTATCGCGGTAAATTTCGTCACGGGGGGTGGCGGTTAATCCCACCAATAGCCCATCAAAGTAATCAAATAATGCGCGGTACTTTTGGTAAATTGAGCGGTGGGCTTCATCTACGATGATTAAATCAAAGTGACCAGAACCGAAAATTCTTTGATTGCCATCACTGCGGTCGATGCGGTTGAGCATTGTCGGATAGGTGGAAAGCACCACATTGGCGCTGTGGGCATCGCCGCCTTTGGTAATATCTACGGCGGTGGCTGTGGGGAGGTGCGACTTAAAGGCGCGGAGGGCTTGGGTAATCAGGGCGTTCCGGTCAGCAAGGAATAGCACTCGCTTCACCCAATTGGCGCGCATTAACAAGTCAACCAAGGCGATGGCGGTGCGGGTTTTACCTGTACCAGTAGCCATGACTAGCAGCGCTTTACGTCCTTTGCGATCATCAAAGGTTTCGGCGATGCGGCGAATCGCTTCTTTTTGGTAGCTGCGCTCCACAATGCTGGGGGTGATTTGCACCAAATGCAGACGCTTGCGGTGGCTGCGGCGAAAAATTAGCCGTTCTAGCTCGTCTTTTTTCAGGAACCCTTGGATTTGCCGGGGGGGATAATTCAGGTCGTCCCAAATCCAATATTCATAGCCATTGGTATAGAAGATAACCGGACGCTGACCAAAGCGCTGCTCTAGGCAATCGGCATAGAGTTTGGCTTGGTGTTTCCCGGCTTCTGGGCTGGTGCGGGTGCGTTTGGCTTCTACTAAAGCCAGGGGTTTACCATCATCTCCCCACAGTAGGTAATCGACCCACCCCGTACCTGTATCATTGGGCATTCCCTGGACTTCGTACTCAGTCCATCCCGCTTGGGCAATGTTCCAGCCGGCTTCTTTGAGCAGGACATCTATTAAATAGTGGCGGGTTTGGGCTTCATTGTAATTATGGCTGTCGGGAACTGCGGCATTTTGCTGTTTCAGGGCAGCAATTTCTGCTTGCAGGGCGGCTAGTTCTTGTTGAGTTTGCTGTTGTCTAGCCTCGGCGATGCGGCGCATCTCGTCTGCTTGGGAAAGTTGCGCTTCTAGGGTTTGCAGCTGTTGCAGTGATAAATCTGGGGTGCTAGGTGCGGTAGGGCGGGGGATAAGTTGGCGGTCAAAGTTAACAGTCGGGTGATTTTTTGCGTCCGGGGAATAGGAACGGGAGAGCCAGTAGAGGAAATGAAACAATTCTTCAACTAAATGCAGTGCGTCCTTTTCTTTGATGGGGGTGGATTCGTGGACAGCGATGTTACCAACTTTGTGGATGGTGCGGATTTTCGGGAATAGTCCTGGTTTGAGGTTGTCTTGAAAGGTTGGTTCGTGGATAAGGGCGCTGAGTTTGGTGTCGTAGGGAATTTGCAGGTAGGTATCGTGATCATAGAGCCAGAGAACTGCTTGCTCTAGGGTGAAGCGTGTATAAAAGCAACTGGCACGGGGGGCAGTGTAAACTAAGGTTTCGGCGTGGGTGGCGTGCTTAAATAGCTCAGGGTAACGGTCGCCCAGAAAATCAAAGTTGGATGCCATAAATCCCCACTCACTCCCAGTAATTACCACTCATGCTGATTTTACTAGTGTAAACTGTTGCTAAGGTGTTCGGTGGATTTATCAAGAAAGGCAGAGGGCAGGAGGCAGAAGGCAGAAGGGAATTCTGATTAGAGCCACGCCATTCTGCACAAGTCAGGAAACCCACCCATGCAGGTGGCTCCTTTGCACTCTCATTGGGGGTAAGGTGAAACACCACAACAAATTGAAAATTTAGTGGCTCTTGTTTGGGAGAGATCGGAATCCCTTTCCAAACAAAACCTTCTGCCCTCTGCCCTCTGCCTCCTGCCTTCTTCAACTATGCAATTTCCCTTTCCCATGTAACGATAATTTTGGTGGTAAATGGGGTGTAAATTGTGAGTTTTGACAATGTTTGTAAGGTATTAGCTGAGAAATACCCAAGCGAATTTGTGAGTTGGTTACTGAGCGAAGCACCGACAAAAGTTAAGGTACTAAAGACCGAATTGAGTTTAGAACCAATCCGTGCTGATTCTGTGACTTTTCTGCAAACAGCCAATCGGATTTTACATATTGAATTTCAGACACGCACCATTTCAAATCCGCCGCTACCATTCAGGATGCTGGATTATTCAGTGAGGTTAATCCGGCAATATAATGTCCCTGTGACGCAGGTGGTGATTTTTTTGCAGGAGACAAGTAACGAAATCGCTTATACCGAAGAATATGTCAATGAGACGACAACTCACCGTTATCGAGTTTTGCGGATGTGGGAACAAGATTCAGCGATGTTTCTCGATAACCCGGCATTATTACCTTTAGCACCATTAACCCAAACAACTTCACCGCAAAGGTTGTTATCCCAGGTTGCCCAGAGTGTTGCTAGAATTTCCGATAGGAATACTCAACAGGATATTGCAGCTTACGCCGAGATTTTAGCTGGTTTGAAGTTTGAAAAGGAATTGATTCGGCAATTTTTAAGGGAGGATGTAATGCAAGAATCGGTAATTTATCAGGATATTTTACAGAAGGGACAGCAACAGGGACAGCAACAAGAAGCTTTTCGGTTTTTGATTCGTCAATTAACGAGACGTTTTGGTGAGATAGATGCATCGATAATTGAGCGGATTCGAGTATTATCTACTGAACAATTGGAAGTTTTAGGTGAAGAATTTGTGGATTTTTCTACAATCTCTGATTTGGTAGCTTTATTAGAACAACAGGAGAATAGTTGAAATATTCACCACAAAATCAGGAATTGATACGTCATTTTTCAACGAATATGCGATGCAAGAATCGGTAATTTATCAGGATATTTTACAGAAGGGACAGCAACAAGAAGCTCTGACTTTTTGTATGTCTTTACTTGAGGAACGCTTTGGTAATATTGATGCGTCAATTGTTGAGCAAGTTGAAGTTTTAAGTAAGGAACAGTTAGAAGCTTTAGGTAGGGCGCTTTTAAGAATTTCATCGATAGATGATTTAGTAAGTTGGCTACAGCAAATTTAATTCTTCAACTATCAAGCAAAGATGTGATGCAAGAGTCGGTAATTTATCAGGATATTTTCCAGAAAGGAATGCAACAAGAAGCCTTTCGGTTTTTGATGCTCCAGTTAAATCGACGTTTTGGAGAGATAGATTCGTCGATAATTGAACGGATTCAAGTATTATCTACTGAACAATTGGAAATATTAGGAGAGGAATCTATAGATTTTTCTGCAATATCTGATTTGTTAACTTTATTAGAACAGCAGGAGAATAGTTAAATTTTAATGCAATCGCTCAGAGTTCTCCCCTAAAGGCTTTTTGAAGTAGGGAGTTAAAGAGGTTGTTAATTTCTTCAAGTTGTTTTTTCTGCTTTTCAGCACGAATCTTAAGATTACGTTCTAACTGTAAGTAACTTTCTTGCTCCTTTAAAGGAGGCTTAATTAAATGTAAGTGACCTAAGCCTTCAGTATTAATGTTATAGTTTCCTGCTGTAGTCCGAGCTTCACGAACTACATGAGAGCGATAAGTTGGAAATGAGATAATATCCCGAATAAAAGCAGGGTAAAATTGAGCATTTGGTTTCAAGCGTGCGCGAATTAGGTAGGAAGCATACAAAGTATTACCATAATTCTCTTCAAACAATGCACACCGACCTATATATTCGGGATTTCCGTTTGTCCGAACGAATAGAATATCCCCCGGTTTTAAGAGGAGCTTAGATGTTTCTTTAGCTTCAAGTTCAGCATACTTCAAATCTTCCCAAGAAATTTCCTCACCAATAATGTTTGGTATTCTTAAAATAGGTAAATCACCATTCTTTTTCACATCATGACATTTCACTGAAGTTCCATAACGAAGCTCTGCAACTTGTGATTTTAAATTAACGACCTCCCACCCCTTTGGATTTGTAATAGGGTCGCCGAACATATCGAGGAAAGCCGATCGCAGTAATTCTTCTGTGAGTGCGATCGCTTCTTTGCGCTTCCGACGAACAGCATCAGCCTTGTCGAGAATGGCTGCAATACGGCGCTGTTCTTTCAGAGGTGGGAGGGGAATCTTATAACGCTTTAAAAAATCTGTTGGAACTCTTTTCTGTCCAGCAGTTCCTGTCATATTTCGCTCGGCAATACCACGAAAAATTGGATTCCAAAGCATATAAAAAAGATACCGCCCATCTATTTCAGAACTTGGACGAAGCACATGAAACTCAGTCGAACCAAATCCAATCTTGTGCGGAATGTCTTCGACAAAAACTGCTTTCCCATTTTCCATACAAGGGGTGATTTTTGCTAGTAAAACATCACCTTGCTCAAAGTATCGATAACCTTTAATAACTTCACCTATTGGACGCTCTTCAGGTATGGTGATCCTACCTTCCTCCGAGACTGCTGCCATCGGCAGAAAAGTCACCACATTGTCGAGTAAATTGCCAAGTTCTTTTGGAATTGTTGGATTTACGTCAGCTACTTTTCCAATCGCGACAAGTTGAATCATCCCAATAACTCCGCCAAAGCATCCAAATCCGCCCGAATTTCATCTTCTAAATCTCGCAGCTTCTGCAAAATCACCTTGGGCGGCTCATACTTCACTTCCTCATACTCAACTTCCTTATAGCGGTTAATCGACAGGTCATAACCATTGGCTTTAATCTCTTCCTTTGGCACAAAAAACGCCTTCCCCCTGCGGTCTGTATCCGTCTCAGGATTTCGCACCTGCCACCGCTGCAATAAATCGGGGATGTCGTTCTCTTCCACTGGCTGACGCTTATCATCCAGTGATAAACCATCCGCCTCCATATCGTAAAACCAAACGTAATCCGTCCCCCCTGCCCCGGTCTTGGTAAAAATCAGCACCGCCGTAGACACCCCGGCATAGGGCTTAAACACCCCGGAAGGCATAGAAATCACCCCATCCAGTTTATGCTCCTCTACCAACACCTCCCGCATCTTTTTATGTGCGGTCGAGGAACCAAACAGCACCCCATCCGGCTCAATTACCGCCGCCCGTCCGCCAATTTTCAACAGGCGCAAAAACAGGGCGATGAACAGCAGTTCGGTTTTAGTCGTCGAAATAACCTTAGTTAAATCCTTGGCAATGGTGGATTTTTCCAGTGACCCCTTAAACGGCGGATTTGCCAGAATCAGCGTAAATGCCTCAGTAATCCCGGCATGGTCTTCCGAAAGCGAATCCCGCGCTTCAATTTTGGGGTCTTCAATGCCGTGCAGCATCAGGTTCATGCTGCCAATCCTGAGCATGGTCGCGTCAAAGTCAAAGCCGTGAAACATTTCTTGATTAAAGTGTTCCCGGTTCCCTGGTGCATTGAGAATTAGATTGCCATCTCCATCTTTGCGATCGCGCAGGTACTCAGCTGCTGCGACCAAAAAGCCACCTGTACCACAAGCTGGGTCACAAATAATTTCTCTTGAACCCGGTGCCATCAACTCAACCATCATTTTAATAATATGGCGCGGGGTGCGAAACTGCCCATTAGTCCCTGCTGTGGTCAGCTTGGACAGCATATACTCATACAAATCGCCCTTGGTATCCCGGTCTTCCATCGGGATTTGGTCAATTTGTCCCACCACATTCGACAACAGTGCCGGGTTAGCAATCAAAAACACAGCATCCTTCATGTGGCGGACATAGGCGCTGTCTTCCCCGGTTTGCCCCAAAGTTTTGATGAATGGGAACGCCTCATCCCGCACAATTCGCAGCATTTCCTCGGAGTCGGTGAGGTTTTTAAAGTAAGACCAGCGACAGCGCTGCTGAGTCGCCGAGAAAGTCGGTTTACTAACGGGTCTACCTAACCTTTGCGCTTTCTTCTCCTGCGCCAATTCCAAGTCATCTAAGCGCTTGATGAATAACAGGTAAGAAATTTGCTCAATGACTGAAAGGGGATTACTAATCCCGTTATTCCAAAAAGTCGTCCAAAGGCGGTCAACCTTTGACCTCATCTCACCTGTGATCATCCAATTTACTCCAGAAGTCAGCGCCCTGTGTGCTTCCACAACAGCGCCGTATACGAAGACATTAATGCTCTGTAGATTCTACACTAGAGAATCTGTAATGCAGTGTTATTTAATCCTGAAGATTAGACATTACAGGACTTGAGAGTTGTTTGGCTAGATTCTCAGAAAAGTTTTGTGGAATTCAGTAAGTCAATACCTAAGTCAGGAAATCACCCGCCTAGCTTAGGTATCCAGCTAAAGAGAAGGGAATCTGTTGGGTTAGTACTGAGAAATAAATTACACTCCAGTTCCACAGAGCAATAAATAAGCCCCTGACGATGGCTGTCAAGGGCTTGCTCTAACCAGTTGTTAGACATAATGGGATGAAGACATCCCTATTGGCTACCTAATTCCTAAAAAAAATTGGATAACCACTCAAATATGTGGGCGATGACTTGCAAAATTGGTTGCCAAGATTTGATCAAAAACCCTAGTACCGCCAATACAATCGCTACAATTGGTTGCCAGAATCGGCATAGCTGCCTGATTCTCCACAGTAAAGATTTTCTTCTGGGATTTGGGCGGCGGGTGAGTGTGTGTCTGGGAAACTTATTCATTTGATACCTTTAAAGTCAGGGGTTAAACTGTGGTTGTCTTCAATTACCATCAGACCCCAGATTTCTTAACCCTTGGTCAGACAAAGGCGTTGGGGTTATGTAAGACTTATGTAAAAGTTGTGGTGAGTTAATGGCAAGGTCACAAAGGTCACTCCGAGCATCGACAGCAGGACTAGAAAAAGCTAAAAACGCATTTAAGCGGAAGGGGTGGACTCAAGATTACTTAGCTGGGGGTGTAGGATGTTCTCGCCAAACCATCAATAATTTTTTTGCTAGGAGAAATGTTGACAAGAACAAATTCCAAGCTATTTGCAATGAATTGGGCTTGGAGTGGGGAGAAATCGCCGAACTAGAAACTGGGGAAGAAAAACCCATCCTGCCAACAACAATTGATGCTTTAGTAAATCAGGTACGTGAAAAAGTCAGCGCAGACATCCAAAAGCGATGCGGATGGATGCGCGTCCTGGACATGACTAAGCCCATCGGTTTAAATGACATTTACACTGATGTCAACATTCTGGAGAAAATTACAGGACGCAGACGCTTAGAGATAGCTCAACTCTTAGAAAACTGCAACACAGAAGACTTTGAGCGCTTTGGATTAAATCAAGTGATAGAAAAGCGAGTTCCAGGGCTGACGGCTGTTGCAGAACACTCCAAACTAATGATTTTAGGAAAGCCAGGGGCAGGCAAGACAACTTTTTTAAAGCGGATAGCAATTCAATGTAATAATGGGCAATTTTTTGCAGATCATGTCCCGATTTTCATCACTCTCAAAGACTTTGCTGAAGCACCCCAGCAACCAGGTTTATTGCAATATATTAACGACCAATTTGCTCTTAATGATATCTCAGACCAAGAAATAATTAAAACGCTGTTGCGTCAGGGTTGGGCAATCGTGTTGCTTGATGGGTTGGATGAAGTTAAGCAAGCAGACAATGACCGGGTTTTAAGAGAAATTCGTGACTTTTCGACTCAATACGATGCCAATTCTTTTGTAATCACCTGCCGAATTGCGTCAAAGGAATATACATTTGAACAGTTTACTGAGGTTGAGGTTGCCGACTTTGAGGATAAGCAGATTGGGGAGTTTGCTACCAAATGGTTTCAGACTAAAGACCCAAAGAAAGCCCAACAGTTCATCCAAAAACTTAAAGAAAACAAGCGGATTAAAGAACTAGCAACCAATCCCTTGCTCCTGACACTGCTGTGCTTGCTCTTTGGCGAATCTACAGATTTTCCTTCTAATCGTTCTGAACTTTACCAAGAAGGTGTAGATGTATTGCTGAAAAAGTGGGATGGTACGCGCAGCATTGAGCGTGACCAGGTATACCAAAAACTATCTCTCAAACGCAAAGAAGACCTCCTCAGCAAGATAGCCTTAGAAACCTTTGAGGAAGGAAATTACTTTTTTAAAGAAAGGCTTGTGGAAGGATACATCAGTGATTACATCCAAAATCTACCTGATGCTCAAACAGATCCAGAAGCACTGCTACTAGATAGCAAAGCAGTACTAAAATCCATTGAAGCACAGCATGGACTACTAGTAGAACGGGCATGGAGAATTTATTCATTTTCCCATTTGACATTTCATGAGTTTTTTACCGCTAGAAATATCGCCTTGAGCCGTAATCCTCAGCAGATGTTTCAACAATTAGTTAGTCATATCACTGACAAACGTTGGCGAGAAGTCTTTTTGTTGACGGTAGGGATATTGCCTGATGCTGACGACCTCTTGCAGTTAATGAAACAGCGGATTGATGAACTCATAGCAAATGATGAAAGATTACAGGAGTTCCTCACCTGGGTTAGTCTAAAATCCAGTTCTGTGGGAGCGTCTTATAAAAGATCTGCTATTCGAGCCTTCTACTTCTTGCTATCCCACTCTCGCTCCCGCTCCCTCAACCGCTCCTTCGGACTCGACCTCGACCTCTACCTCGACCTCGACCTCTCCCACTCCCTCGAACTCTCTCTCGAACTCTCCCTCGACCTCGAACTCTCCCACTCCCTCGAACTCGACCGCTCTCTCGACCTCGACCTCGCCTGCTCCCTCGACCGTTCCCTCGACCACTCCCTCAACCGCTTCCGCTCCCTCGACTTCGATTTCGACCTCGAACGCTCCCGCTCCGTCTTCGTCTTCCTCGACCTCCCCGGCTCTCTCTTCATTTCCCTCGACCGCTCCCTCGACCGCTCCCTCGACCGCTCCCTCAACCCCAAATTGCAGTGTAAGCTGCAAGAACTCAAAAATCAGCTACCGGATAGAACCCAAGAAAACTTAGAAAAATTCCAACAGTGGTGGCAGACAAATGGTCAAGCCTGGACTGAACAACTCAGAACTGTGATCATTGAGCATCGCAATATTGGACATGACTGGCAGTTCAACAATGCCCAGCGGCAACTGTTGCAGCAGTACTATGACGCTAATAAGTTACTAGTCGATTGTCTCAATAGCGAATGTTACGTAAGCCGTTCAGTTCGCCAGGAGATTGAAGATACATTACTGTTGCCAGCAAATCGAACCTAACCCCCTTTGAACACTAATTTAACAATGGCGTTGTCTGTCGCTCAAATCCCTAGCCAAGGTCGGAGATTACCTCGCTTGACTTTAATTGTGCCACCAGATTTGATACGGCAGGTGATTTGACGACTACTGCTACCTGCTTCCCAAATCTCAACTCGTTCGCCGTTATAGTCTCCATCTCGATTAAATCCAGGTCGCCACATATTGTTAGCTGCATCTTTAATTAAGACCGCTCAATGCGATGGCAACAAGATGAATGTTATTCTCACTTAATGACACCCAATTACACCCATGTGTTAACCTGTACCTTGCCTTATTCACGGCACCTTGTCATCTCTGTGGGTACGATAGATAAATGCAGACTTTCCCTCACATGTTCGACTTAGACTCTTATGTCCTTCACTGAAGCTGTTCCTTCTCCTGTTTCCTCCAAGGAGACACATACGCCTATGACAGAAGATACAGATACTCCCCATGCAGGTGCGGATAATGAGTTTCAAGCACACTTTCAAGCGGTGGGGGTCATCGTAGGAGATGTTCATTTCTCTGAGTCAGGGAATACGATGACGATCGGGCAGACCTCCTACCCGCTGTTTTACATTACCAAAAAGCGCAAAGCATTTGAGTCGCTTAAACGTGAGATTGAAACCACAGGCAACCATAGGCAACGGCTCGTGGTCTACCCAAAGGTAATTCACTTTCCGAAGAAAGACCAGCCGCACGTCATTTCCTTCCAAGTAGTGGGCTTTGATATGGGAAGAGAAGCTCACGCGGTTTCAAGTGAGTTAGGAGACAATGAATTTAAACTTTCAGGATTGTGGCAGTTTATCCCCGTATGCCCTACGCCGTGTATTAGCGTGTTTCGTAATTTCACTCGTCAACGGCTAGAGTTTATGAAACAGGCGGAACCTTCCCAAAATGTGAAATTTATGAAGGCAAGTCATGTGCCTACGCTGTGGAAGGATGCACCAGTCAAGCCATTTCGGTTTAACCCTAAGGCAGAGGGAGACCAGGGGCAACCGGTGTTTGTGGCAATTAAAGCGAAATTTCTGCCACACCGAAATGTATTTGGCTTTGTGGAGATGTTAGCACCGCCGCAGGAGAAAGCCCCACGATTTCTTAAATTATCTAAAGATGATCAGGCGGCAGTGCAGGCAGCAAAAAAACAGAAGTCATAGGCGGATCGCCAAAAGAATTATTCTGTACCCTTGTCTACCTACTGTCTTTACCAATAGCTAATTCATCTTCAGATGCATGAGGAAGTCAGGAATTGTCTCAGCTGCATTTAAATTTGCCAGCGCCCATTATGGTGCTTATATGATATGCGCGTGTTATTACCCTCTCGGCTGTAACCAATCCATCCGTCCCACAGTATAAGTCCGCTCCACGAACACCCCACGTTTTTTAATATTCGCTTTTACCACCGCGTGAACGAAAACCCCTGCTTCAGCCACCACTTCCTGAATAACCCCATTGCGCCATCCATCAAAATCATCGTGCTGAAACCTTACCAACGAGCCTGAGCAAAGCTTAACTACCCAGGAAGGTACACCAGGCGTAGGTAATGCGGGTGGCACTGCTTCCTCAGGGAGGCAATCTCCTGATGTGTTGTTGGCTGACAACAAAACCACATCAGGGTTGTCAGAGGCTACATCCTTGACTATGCCGTGGTTTTCCTCATGGCTCTGACAACCCTGACAACCATTTTCTATTGTTATTGGAGAAGTTATGGCAGTCACAGGGGGAGCATGAGGCGGAAATTTAGGCGGCGAATTGTCACCGCTTTGAACAGAAGATAAATTATTGGGAATAATTTTTGTCAAAAGGTTGTCAGGGTTGTCAGAATCCTTGATTGGTAAGGATTTTTGGTTGTCAGTCTGGTTGTCAGCATGATTGTCAGTCGCCTGTACAAGGTTGTCAGAGATATGTGGTTCTGTTTCACGCCGGAGGCGAAGTCCTTGAAATCCCCGTATCCCTTGACTATTGCGGGTACGCTGGACAAACGGGTAGCTTAATACCTTTTGACACAGCTCTTCGAGTTCTGGAGAGAAATTCGTTAAACTTTTTCCTTGTAACCCCGTATGGCGACAAAAATGGTGATAAGAACCAAATAGTGTACTTAATTCTGGGGTATATCCGCCTTCTCGCCACTCATCTTTATTCTTGCCAACGGCGGTAAATGCCTGAGGATCACAGACCACACACTCTTCTAACCACGCTACAATCGAATCTTGGCGTTGCGCCATCTCCCAGTAGGCAGGAGCAACCGCACCACTGGTGGGGCGCTCATCCCGTAGCACTTGGTCAATACGCTCATTGGAAATGCTTAACAGGTAGCGAGTAAACGCAGCAATCTCTGGGGCAAACTCTACATCTAAATTTCGTTCTTTTGTCGGCTGGTGATTGCAGTTGACGACAATCGCCCGGCGCTTCATCCAGCTTCCCGCCCCTAAAAGCGCGGGTGCATTTGCTGTAATCAGTGCTAATCCTTGAAAGATAAAGTTAAAGCCGTCCTTGTACAGCCGCTTGGCGGTGATGTCATCTTGCCCAGTTAAGTTTTTAAATAGCTGTAACCCGCCAGTGACTTTATCTTGGTCAGCAAACACGGCTAAGGGTTTTCCTACTAACCGCGCACAGTCATTTTTATCGTTTAAGCTTTCAATTTTTCCCGCCCAGACGTTTCGCTCGCCGATGACTGCTTGCAGTAAACGAGTGTAGGTGCCTTTGCCACTGCCGCCTGTGCCCACAAGGTACAAGAATTTCTGCAAATCGTACCGCCCCCGTATCACCGCCGCCGCAAAGCAGAGCAGCATCTCCCGATCTCTTTCATCTTTCCACGCCTCCTCAAACCAGGCGCGAATTGTTCCCCAGTCTGCCATCAGCGAGGTTTCATACTGGCGCGGCAAACACCAGGTGAGACGATTCTGGGGGGAATGCGGTGCAAAAACTACTGTATCAATAGATACGACCCCATCTTCAAAAGGCAACACCCCTTTGCGTTCTTCCCAGGTAAAAGTTACCAACTCCCGGCTTAAGAATTTACGAATATTCGTAATGTAAGCATCAGTACCATAACCCCGAATCCCACGCGCCTTTAATACATTGTGAATTAATGTGTCTACGTAGTGGTCGTCTACCATCCCCCACACCCCTGCCTGGGTTAACTCATATTTGAGCCAGGTGCGGTGGGCATTGTTCCACACAATAATGTCGCGGTAATCTTCGACAATCTCTGCCGCCAGAATATCCGCTTTCGGAATAGGAGTTGGCTGATCAGACCTGGCACGGGAGGTAAACTGGCGCTCCAGCAGCGATATCGCCTTCGCGTAGGCGGCATCAAATGCACCACTGCCCTTTTCTATGATAAAATCATCCATGCCTTTGCCGTCTTCTTCACCTCTCCATATAATATCCGCCGCAACACATCCTACGGTAGAAAGCGCCTGTCGTAGCCGCTTTTTGCCATGCGCTACGGCTCGAATAGCCGTTGGCTTGGTGTCGCGGTCAAAGGCAAACAGCCATTGCTGGTCAAAGGTGGCAAACTGCTCTAAGTCTTTGATTAAGTAAGGCTCAACGGTATGCTGTTCCTCATCTTTGGTAGAAACCCCACAAGTGCAGCCGTACAGGGCAATCGTAATGTAGCCATGCGATAAGCCGCTTAATCCCTTTTTTCCGCCTTCGGTGAGCAGGCGTGGTACATTTACCCCTTTCACCCACTCCCAAAAACTGCCATCTTCTGGTACGGAGATCCCAAAGCGATCGCCAATCCGCCGACGAATTGTTGGTGGCACTGGGGGTAAAAATGCGCGATCTCCATTAGCCGTCGGTGCAAAGTAGCGGTAGTGACGTTGCTTGTCTTCATCCCAGACACTCACAACTGCTTGCCACAATGAGCCATCTTCATTCATCAGGAATGCGGCGTACAGTGTCCCATTCGCTTTAGCCCCAAAGCGAGTATAATGCCAGCCTAAGGCATCGTGAATAGGGGTTTCTACATCGTTGCCGTCAGTCAGCTCTATGTCTTGATGAAAAGTAACGCAAGCGTCAAATAATGCAGCGTCAATGCCGCTTTTTTCGATAAATGTCCTGCGAATATATGCCTTAAATCCCTCAAAACTCTCAAAAGCAGCGGATGCATTAGGTGCAGGGTGTAGTGTGGAAAATGCGGTCATTTCATCTCCTTTCTTGCACACCCAAGCGCTTTGGAGTAGGAAATGCTAGTCTCTTAAATCGTAGTCATGTGAAGAAGGAAAATCTTAGTCTTTGTCCCTGATTGACCGCTATATCTTTGAAAAAAAGAAAGGCAAGGTACGCTATCGGCGTGCAACTTGATAAAAGACAAAGAAAAGAAAATCGCTTTTTACTCCTTCATTGCTACAATATAATAAGAAATAGCATACCAACGAGTCAGCACTCGTGTATGCAAGTTTTTTATCGAATGAGTTTAGATCTAAGTATAACTCCAGAGGGATTTTTCCGATGGGGTTATATTCATATTTGGGGCTAAATGTTTCTCAGATCAGAAGAGGAAGTGCCTCAGAAATGGCGAAATTCTTGGAAATAGTTCCAAAGACTTAAAGAAACCTGAAGAATTCAAGAAGAGTGTATAACCATTGCAAAATCAGGATTCTCATTCGTCTCAGATAAATCAGACTGATTTAGACTTTTTAAATTCTCTCTCACCGAATGAGAGGGAAAATTTTAATAAGAAGAAAGCAGCAGCACTCAAAAATCCCTCAGTGCAAATACGCCTCAATTTATTTGAGGCGTAATTTTACTTTTGGCGATCGCCGAAGCCTAAAGCTGTGACTAAGCCGAGTATAGTGGTGGGTTCGGTGCCTTAACCCTAGTAAAAGATTCGCATTACCCAGATTCCTTTTCTCCAGGTAACTCATCTGCCAACTCTTCAAGTGAGCAATTTAATACCCTGCAAAGCGACATAGTTTCTTTTGGAGATAATTTGGGGATTCTGACACCATTTTCCCAATTGCTGACAGTTTGGACTGTCAGCCCCATAGCTTCTGCTACTTGCCTTTGAGTTAACCCGGCTCTAGCTCTCAGCCGCATGATTACATCGCCATATTTTGAACTCATTACCTCACTTATATAACAGTAATTATATAACGATAGTTGACATATATATAACGCTCGTTATAGTATTAAACCACAGAAAAAGCGACTACCACCGACCAAAGTAGAAGCCGCTATTTCTGTTCCATTTGGATATTCACATTATGACCAAATTTCAAACCAAGCTTCAACAGGCTAGTGCTGTTGGAATATCAATTGCGCTGTTTTGTTCAACTTTGTCGCGCCCAGTTAATGCTAACCCTGCGGTAATACTTGCACCTGCCGCTTTTTGTGCAGGTACAGCAGGAGTGGGATGCATTTTGATTGGGACGGCGGTAGTAGGTGGGGTCATCTACTATGTCTGGCAAACCAAGGACGGACGAAATTATGCAGCAGATGCTAATGGACAAGTAAATAATTCTGAAAGATTGATTGGCACAACAGTTTTTGAAACCAGAGAAATCTCTGGAATTGAAGCTGCCAAACTAGGAAATGCTCATTGGGTAGCTGGAGATTTCAAACAATGCTACAAGATGGCAAAAAAGAATGGATGGGTAGTTAAAGACCATAGAGCGGCGATTGGTGGTGGAACCTGGTGCATTTTTGAAGGTAAACAAACCAGCTTTGGGAGTGATTAATAATGGATACAGATATTCAAGAGTTGCGTGAATGTTTTGAAGATGCTTCTCTCTATCTTTACATGGCGCTAGAAGGCGTTGAAATTTCATCAAATGAGCCATTGATAGGGCAAAAAACCTCTTTGCTGTTACGTCACGAAGCAGACTATACTCCAAAGCGAAAGCATCCTTATATAGGGCAAAGACTGGAGAATTTCACAATTACAAATCAAGCCACAGGTGAGTATATCTCCAATCATTCAGACTGGGTTGTGTTCAGTGTCCAAAAATTTCTGTCCGCCAGCGGAGATAGTAACGGAACACTCAGAGAAATAGTCATTGCTTGGTGCAGAAAAGAACCTGTTGCAGAAAACAGTTAAACCTATTTTCATCTCATAAGCGAGTTTTCAGCCTGCATATATGCAGGCTTTTTTATGATTGTTGAACTTAGATATAAGACATCTCCGAAAACTCTCAAAGCTTTGCTGTAACTAGCTCACAAGATGCAAGTGCAAGCATCGCTAACTAGCTAGTCAATATGAGAAAATAAGGCTTTGAGATATTTCTTGATAAGAAAAAGGTAAGAATATCTAGTTATATGCGTTGATTTTAGCCTGATGGTAAAGGGTTTATTTTTTATGCTTAAATGAACAATTATTAAGAATACCCCCGGAGTTTAAATGTTTTTCTACAATCCCATCATATGGATCTAAAGATTTACAAATAAGAACTAAAGGTTGTACATATCTATCTAGCTCATCGTCCATCAACATATGATTAGAAAAATTTTGACTCTTGCCAAATAAACTAGCTTTATTTGACCAGGATTTT
This sequence comes from Calothrix sp. FACHB-168, assembly GCF_963889195.1. Classification (NCBI taxonomy): domain Bacteria; kingdom Bacillati; phylum Cyanobacteriota; class Cyanophyceae; order Nostocales; family Calotrichaceae; genus Calothrix; species Calothrix sp. FACHB-168. The sequence goes on along the minus strand of NZ_CAWPNJ010000065.1, from coordinate 7,509 downwards.
ATATAGACTTGGCTCTTTGGAGCTAAACTCCAGAGAGTAGAAATTTTTAATTTCTTGAATTGCTGTGGATGTCCACTAGCAGCAAATACAGCTATTTCCCATATTGGAGGATTACTATCAGCTATTTGATAATTAGATAGGGTGTAAATTGTTGGGAGTTTTTGACCTTCTGCCAAGGGCAAGATCATATCAACTATGAATGACATAAACTAATGTCCTGTGTATTACAAATATTTCTGTTCTTTCAAGTTATTGCAAAACAAGATAATTGTGAATTTAGTTAATAATTATCCTGTTATATCTTAACAATCTAAGATGTAGACTATGGTAGATTTAGCTACAAATGCTTAAGGTGCAAACAAACTACAAATCAATCTTTTTGTCAATGTTGTTAAGGTGTGCTGCCTGCATTTTTTTGAAACTTAACTCTGCTTCCAGTTGAGCAATGCGAAGCTCGGCTTTATTTAATTCAGCTTCTAATTGGCTAATTGATAATCCTCCGTTCTTAATTTTCTCTAATTCCTCTATGCGGCTTAGTCCTGCTTCATAAACAATAGAGTGTGAATTGTCAGTCCAATATTTTTGGTAAGTTTGTGTGTGTTCATTTAAAGTATGACCCATCCATCTTGCTAAATCATCGCTCTCATATCCAATTTCACGTCCCCGAATAGCATATCTGTGTCGTAGATCATAAGCGTTAAAGTTCACTCCCTTGAGTTTTAATCTCTCCCCAAAACGGTCTGCAAGTGTTCGGATTCTTGCATGAAGAATCTCTCTCGATTCATCCAAATACTTTGTTTTAGGATTGGCGATGTCGAAAAGCTCTACCCAAATTAATGGCAGTGGGTAAACAATTCTAGAACCAGTTTTAGTTCCTCCAGTAATTTTTTCATTAATATATAGAGGAAAATATGGAGGTTGAAAAGATTTCCCATAATCTATTGCTAACACTTCATGAGGTCTTAAACCGTAAGTAGCAATCACTGCCAATATCCAACCCCAGGATGCTGCATTACCTATATGCTTCTTGTTACACCCTTTGCGTTCAACTTTCATTTTGTACCAAGCATCTATAATTTCTTCATCACTTGGTAAGACTCGCACTTTTGGTTGATAACCTGAAGTTATCCCTTCAGCAAATTCATATTGAAATTTAAAACAATTAAAAAAAACTTGGAAAGCAACTACTGTCCTCATTCTATTACAAGAACCAGCTTCAGTTGAATAGATTGCCTGGTCAATATTTTCTTTAGATAAGTAAAAATCAAAATTATCTTGAAATTGGAAAGCCCTGATAATAAAACCTTTATATTGAGAGATAGTATCTTTAGATTTTCTAGTTTTTTTATGTTTGTAGAAATATTTTGCTTCAAAAGCGTCTAACATTTCTCTAAAAGTTAGATTTTTTGTTTCAGACTCATCCGTATTATTGGCTGGTTTTTTAGAATTAGGTCGGTACTTATCTAAAGTTAAATCAAATTTATCGTAATTAATATCTTTTTGAATCTCTTGTAGTTTAACTTCTGCTAAATTCCAATTATCTGGTGTATTAATCAATCCCAAATTTAAGTATTTTTGCTTGCCTAAATAAAGATGTCTGGGAAGTTGGATACGTAGATATTTACCATTTGTTTGAATTTTAGCAGTACCTTTAGATACACGAGTATTGTTTGGGATTGAATTAATTTTTTTCATTAGTTTTCTCAAAAAATAGGTGAATTGATTTTAGTAGTTCAATTTACTACTTCTTATTTGTCTACACAGGATTAAAAATTCATCAACAATTCAATAATTGAGCAACTCAGCTTCTAGTTCCGCAATGCGGAGCTTGGCTTTTTCTAACAAAGCTTCTAATTCCCTATAGGAGCGATTTTGATTCTGAATTGTTTCTGATTTCTGCATACCATGCAGACCTTTTTCATAAACTATGACATGTGAATCATCATCCCAATATTTTTGATAGGTTTGTGTATGTTCTTTGAGACTATGCCCCATCCATTTCGCTAAATTATCTATCTGATATCCAAGCTCACGCCCTCGGATTGCATATCTATGCCGCAGATCATAAGGTTGAAAACCTACATTTTTAAACCTCATTCTCTCCGCTAAGCGCTCTGATAATTTATTTAATTGCGCCAAGAAAAAATCTTTCTTTTTTTCCAAATAGCTAGTTTTAGGATTAGCAATGTCGAAAATATCTACCCATTCTAATGGCAGTGGATAAGCAACTCTTGAACCAGTCTTGGTTCCTTCAGTTAATTTCTCATCAATATATAAACAGTAATGTGGAGGTTGAAAAGATTTTTCATAATTTATTGCTAATACTTCGTGAGGTCTTAAACCGTAGGTAGCAATCACTGCCATTATCCAACCCCAAGACTCTGCATTACCTCTATGTCTTGAATGAGAAAAATTTTCTACTTGAATTTTATGCCAACCCTCTTCAATTTCTGCATCTGTTGGCAATTTTCTCTCTTGTGGTTCGTAACCCTTTGCTATACCTGATTCAAATTGATAATCAAATTTAAAACACTTGAGGAAAACTCTTAAAGAAGCTACTATGTCTTTTCTTAAATGAGTACCAGCGTCTGTTAACTCTATCGCTTTATCAATAGATTTTTTGGATAAATAAAAGTCTAAATTTTTTTCAAACTTAAACGCTCTAATGACCACTTCTTGATGGTGGTTAAATGTACGCTGCGATTGTCTAGTTTTTTTACGTGTCCGAAAATATCTAGTTTCAAAATCTTCTAACATTTGCCTCAGGGTCAGTTGTTCAAAGAGTTCCTTACTCTGAGTATTTGGAGTCTCGACTTTATTCTGATGACCAGGACGGTATTTCTCTAAAGAGGTATCAAATTCTTTGTAGTCAATATCTTGTTGAATCTCTCGCAGTTTTACTTCTGCTCTAGTTCGGTTTTCTGGCGTATCAGCTAATCCCAAACTTAGATACTTGCGCTTACTTGGGTAGAGATGCTTAGGGAGAGCAATACGTAGATACCCACCGTTTGATTGAATTTGAGCTTTACCTACAGTCCATGAAGCAGAATGATTTTTGCTAGAAGTACGATTTTTCAAGGGTTCAGCCTTTGTATTCAAAGTGTAGCCACAAGCAGATCACAATCTCAAAACAGATGAAAACAAATAAGTAAATATACTTAAGTTCTCTACGGTATACCAGTGAATACCGCTGCTGATCTGGCTGCTTTATTTGGCATTATAGCATCGTTTCCGTCCATCGCATAATCGGGTAATTTGACTAAAGCCTTTATATAGCAACAGTTTTATAGATTATTTTTGAAGGTGTTTTGCATTTTGTATTCAATTTGTAGCAGCACATGAATACTTTATGCATTGCTTCACTGGTATACGAGTGAAAGTACTTGCTATATAAGCTTGAGAGCGAAATTGGGTTAATAATAGTGTGTATTCAATTTGTAGCTACTCAGTGGTATACCAATGAAAAAAAACAAATTAGACAATCTCAAACACTTTGAGCCAATGGGAGATGAGTCACTGGCTAAGCAGCCACTTTGCGTCAAGGTACCAGTAAAAATCGATTCAGCTATTAGAGCGCTGCCCAATAAATCCGATTGGCTAAGGAGGGTAATTACTGATGCCGCATTTAAGGAAGGTCTTTGCTCTGAAGAATCCTTAGAATAGATGTTGTTGAGCGCATTTAAGGCTTGCTTAATTGGTGTCGGCGTTTAAGTAAGGATTATGAAAGGCTACCCAAAACCTGAGAAGCATTTATCTATATTGCTATGATTCGTATTATGGTCAGACGACTGGCATGATTTTAACTGGTTTTGACTTTTCAAACATCCTATAAAGCCTTTATAAGATTATCAGTATATTATTGCTAAAATTCGTTTTTAGGTTATGATAAAAATCTATCAAATTTCTCTAAATTTCAGTAATTATTGTGATATGCCAGTGAGGACAACAGGTACTAAATAACTAGTGAAAATTCGGAAGTCACAGATAGTAGAAATATGGCACTATCTTTTTAAAGAGATATAGTTATTTAACTGTGCATCCATGAGCATTGATATATGTAGTTTGTATACTAGAGCTTTACTCAAAGTAAGGCTATAAGGTTTATCTTGGTATACAAACTTATAGTTTAATTAGGGAAAAATATGCCTTCACTTTTAACTATTTTATTAGCTATTGCAGCACCAATTATTGGATTATTTACAGCTGGAGGAATTGGAGCAGGAGCAGGAATCGCAATAGATATTACTCTAATAATTGCTATTAGCATAAAAACTATGCGCTAAACAAATGAGGTATTTCTGGGTATCCGCCGAGAGGTAGAGTCGAGGGGAATGGCAACATTCCCCTCGACTCTACCCCTAGATGGGGTGGATCTAGGTAGTGAGCCGAGATATGAGTAAAAACCTGCAAGATGGTCTGGAAACTCCTGTTATATATAGGGTTCAGGCATTTTTAAGTAAAATTGACTCTAGAGCGCAAATATAAGGTATATATTGCTACTTTCCTTGGAGTATTTATTAATTTTGTTTACAGGTTTTATAGCAAGGACGATGAGTATCTTTCGCAGTCAATTGTCTGAAACTCTTATAAATAAAGGATTATAGCCCAAAGCATTAGCCTTTTACCACAGAGTATTTATTATTCTCTGTGGTAGGCGAAAAGCAATTATTGACCCTCAGACTGCAAGTATCTTCTCTCAAAATCCTACTTTCGCCTAAAAAACGCTCAAACTTATATACAGCAAGGCTTTTCAGTCTATCTTGCTGCTTTTTACTTGTATCTCGGCTCAATACCGATCTAGCGAAGACACTGTTGGCGAATTCGGAAAAGACCTATGTGAGGTTAATCGGTTCAGGAATAAAACGATTAATTTACATTTCCTTACCGTGTAATACATGGCGAAGGATAATACTTGCGATGACTGCCCAATTTTTGAGTGTCTGTTGAGCAACCATGTATTACAGCGTAAAGCCAAATCACCTCTTGAAATGTCAATTTTCAACCGTGTATTACATGGTTATGGGTATTTAAGGATTGCTCAAGCAGGTTTTGGTTGCAATTGCTTGAAGCGAGAAACACGAGTTTTGGCAATAGGTACGTCGTTTAACCAAGTGTGATTTGAACCATGTCTTGACCAAACGGTCAAGACATACTTCATAACCCCATAGGACAACATATAGGTTCTTGGCAACTTTTGGTGATCTCGCTTGGGGAAGGCAGAGGGCAGACGGCAGACGGCAGAAGGAAGAGGAAGGAAAAATTTCCACAATTAAAGCAATGCAAGGATTATAGAACATCTGCATCACGAGAAAGCCGTAAGCGATCGCCCCTTGAACTCACTAATCCCATGCCCGGATAAGAAAACGTTTTAAAACCTTCTGCCATCTGCCTCCTGCCTTCTGCCTTAAAGTGCGTAAGCTTTCATCATCACCAAAATCTGACAAGAACCAAATTATCGTTCTAAGCCCCAAACTTAAGCGAGGTAAAGATGTATAAAATATATTCAGTGTTTGTCCAACGTTTTTATTGGGTTTAAAGGATGCAAAATTTTGGGACTTACGCATAGCTTTATGCTTCCATTTTGAGTCAAAGGACAAGTTATACTTCCAATGTTAGGACTTACTGACAATCCAGTAACGCAACAATAAGGGTTTCAGATATTTAAAGACTCGGTTATGCTTCCAGACCCTGAAATCTTTTGGGTATAGTGACACTCCTACCTGTGTACTTTAATTAATCTAATCCGGTTCTTTGATGTCGGGATTCTAATTCAATTACTTGTCGGCGTTTTTCTTCCAATTCAATCTGCAAATCTACTGGAATCCTGATTCCATAGGAAGCAGCTTGTTCTTCTAAAATAGCTAATGCTCGTTTTGCTCTTGTGAGTGCAGGTGTGACGACTTCGCGATCCCTCATGATTTCGGGTGAGTCTGGGGTTGAGTTTGGTAGTCCTTTTCCGCCGCGCAACATAGCAATGGGGAAATCTTCTATTGCTACATCAAAAAATGGCGTTTGTTCTTTTCTAAACAGGGTTCTAGCGCTTTCTGGCACAGTTTTAACCAAATGATTGATGAGGTTTGAGAGCATAACTGTGGTGTCTCCTGGTTTGTTAGCGGCTCCCTGCAATGCTTCAATGAGATGATAAGTGTAGACGCTCATGCTACGATCAGGGCGGATGTAAGAACTCTGATTTGCCCTGGATGATGTAAATATTGCCATTCCTTCACCGTGCTTCAAGTCATCTATAACACCCTTGGGTAAGGCTGTGGCGGTAAAATCCGCAGGTAGTTTGCCTTTGGAAGTAGCCATACCTTCTGCATGAGGGCTATCAATTACTACCCACAACCGCTTTGCTTGAATTTTTCGCAAGGCTTGTGTAAATTCTGGGGCAGATAGGGCGGTGTTAGCAATATCTGAGGATTTGAAGTCATGTTGCAGCAAGTAATAACACTGGCTTGCTAGGTCAAAGCATCCCTGACCGGAGTAATAAACTACTATTGTGGCATTGCGATCGCTTGCTGCTTTTTCTTGTAACCAGGTTAATCCAGCGATAATTGCGCTACGTGTTGTCTGCTCATTCTGCAATAAGCGAATATTTGCGGGATCATAGGCACACAAATTTGCATCGGTTAGCACAGTTTGTAGTGCTTGCACATCTTTGACTGTAACGGGTAATGACCATTTTGGTTCGGCTGTTCTACCAACTCCAATTAACAAAGCATAACCGTGGGCAAACAGATGAGTATTTTTCAACGAAGAATCAGGAATTAACTCTTCTAATGGAAGAATAGCAGTGGGATTATTAAAAGCTATTTTAGCTAAACTCTCTGCTGCCTGTCTGCGAATATCTTCAGATTGAGAATCACGAATTAGCTCTTCTAATGCAGTGATAGCAGTGAGATTACCAGGCTTTGTTTGTCCTAAACTTTCTACTGCTTGTACTTTAGTATAATTATCTACCTTTGAATCACGGATAAGTGCTATTAGCCCTTCGATGGCTGTTTGATTACCTGGGTCGATTGTGCCTAAGCTTGATGCTGCCTGCAAAAGGGTATCCTCATCCACATCAGGTGATTGCAGCAGTTGCACTAAGGCAGCGATCGCATCAGGGTTGCCTGTGCCAATTTTCCCTAAGCTCTGTGCTGCCTGCAAAAGGGTGTAGTTATCCACATCAGGTGATTGCAGCAGTTGCACCAAGGCAGCGATCGCATGTTGATTCCCTGGGTCGATTTTCCCTAAGCTCTGTGCTGCCTGCAAAAGGGTGTCCTCATCCACATCAGGTGATTGCAGCAGTTGCACTAAGGCAGCGATCGCATCAGGGTTGCCTGTGCCAATTTTCCCTAAGCTCTGTGCTGCCTGCAAAAGGGTGTAGTTATCCACATCAGGTGATTGCAGCAGTTGCACCAAGGCAGCGATCGCATGTTGATTCCCTGGGTCGATTTTCCCTAAGCTCTGTGCTGCCTGCAAAAGGGTGTCCTCATCCACATCAGGTGATTGCAGCAGTTGCAC
>NZ_CAWPNJ010000064.1:0-45892 GCF_963889195.1 Calothrix sp. FACHB-168 | reverse complement strand
ACAAGTTTGGAAAGGTTTATTACCTCACCCCTAACCCGTCTCCTGGGAGGAGAGGGGAAGCGGATTTTGTTGATTGCTGACCAATTTGAGGAAATTTATACTCTGTGTACGGATGCAGAGGAACGCAAAATTTTCTTGGACGGTTTGCTACAAGCGGTTAATAATGCACCATTTTTTACTTTATTACTCACCTTACGGGCGGATTTTTTATCTAGGGCGTTGGATGATTATGAGCCTTTTGGACGGGCGTTACAACAGTATCAACTAGAGCCTGTGGTGCGGATGAATCGGGAGGAGTTGGAAGCAGCCATTACACTCCCGGCGAGACAATTGGGTTTTGAGTTTGAGGAGGGTTTGTGTAATACCATAATTGATGATATCGAAGATGGGGATGGGCGTTTGCCGTTGTTGGAATTTACCCTGACTCAGTTGTGGAAGCAGCAATATGCGGGAAGGTTGACTCATCAAGCATATAAGAAAATTGGCGGGGTGGAGCAAGCCCTGGCGAATTATGCAGAGATGGTTTATGCAGACTTGAGTGAGGGGGAACGGGAAACAGCGCAACGGGTGTTTATTCAGTTAGTGCAACCGGGGGAAGGTACGGAAGATACCCGCAGGTTGGCGACGAGTGAGGAAGTGGGGGGAGAGAATTGGGATTTGGTGACGCGCTTGGCTGATAAGCGGTTGGTGGTGACGAACCGGGATGAGTTGAGTCATGAGGAAACGGTGGAAGTCGTCCACGAGGCTTTGATTCGCTATTGGGGACGGTTGCGGGGATGGATGCAGGAGAACCGCAAGTTTCGCATTTGGCAACAGGGGTTGATGGTTGCGTTGCAGCAATGGGTGGAGAGTGGTAAGGATGAGGGGGCTTTGTTGCGGGGTGCGACTTTGGCTGTGGCGGAGGATTGGTTGCAGCAACGGGGTGGAGAGGTGAGTAAACCGCAGCGATGGTTTATTGAGAAGAGTGTGGAGTTGCGGGAGCGGGAGCGGAAGCAGAAGGAGAGGTTGCGACTGAGTATTATTGCTGGGTTGGTTTGTGGTTTGGTGGTGATTTCGGGATTTGCTGTATTTGCTGGGTGGCAATGGCGAGAAGCCAAAAATCTAGCTATGAAGGCTCAAAATTCCGAATTAGTTTCGGGTAGTTACTTTGCAGAAAAACTTTTTGCTTCAGGCAATGAACTTGAAGGATTATTAGAAATTATCAAAATAGCTAAAAAGCTTCAACCATCAGAAAGAATTTCAAAAGATACGGTTAAAATAGTTACAAGAATATTAACTCAGATAGTTAATAATATTAGAGAAGATAAACGCTTGGAGATCAATGAAGTTTATGGGACTATACTTTCCAAGACTTGCGTTCTTGATTGCTCTGATAGCGAAAATAACGCCATAAAATTACCCATAAATATTAACAAGGTAATTTTTAGCCCTGATGGTAAAATAATAGTTGCTTTACAGGAATATGGAGATATTAAGTTTTGGGATACACACGGGAAATATTTAGAGACAATAAAAGCTCATAATAGTGGAATTACAGATATTCATTTTACTCCCGATAGTAAGACATTAGTATTTGCTAGTAATGATGGGACAATTCAATTTTGGAGTAAAGTCGATAAAGGAGTGCATTTGTCAAAGACCATAAAAATTGATATAAGTGATACGGGTAATGTAAAAAGACTTACTTTTAGCCCTAATGGAAAAAATATTGCTTCTTACGATAACTCCATAATTAAAGTTTGGAACCTAAATGGCAAACTAATACAAACTTTCAGGAGACAAAAACTAACAGATAAAATTAGTACTTGGAAGCAAGCTATTGCATATGATAGTAATAGAGATAAACAAAAAAATATATGGGGTGTTAGTAGTAAAAAAAAGCCCAATTTTCCTGAACTAAATAATGCTGAAAAAGAAACCGAACATTTTATACAGGCTATGCATTTTAATACTATACCTGATAATCTTGTTAGTTTCAGTACCAATTCCAAGCAAATTGCTGTCGGAAATGACGATGGGACAATTACTTTAATGAATTTAGACGGCACTAAATTCAGAATATTGAAAGGTCATCTTGGAAAGCTTCAAAGCATTAAATTTAGTCCGGATAGTAAAATAATTGCATCTGCTGACAATGAAGGTAAAGTAAAAATTTGGAGTTATCAAGGTGAAGAAATTTTAACATTGACAGGCCATACAAAATCAATTACAGATATCTCCTTTAGCCCTGATGGAAAGATTTTAGCTTTTGCTAGTGATGACAGAATAATTCAACTTTGGAATAATCAGGGTAAACAAATATTAATGTTGAAAATTCCTAATGCTTCAGCCACAAATATAAATTTTAGCCCTGATAGTAAAATACTTGCCTCTTCTATTGCTGATGGAACTATTAGAATGTGGAGTTTACAAAGTATTAATGATAAAAGTGAAAATAATTTTTTAACTCAAAATCTTCTGGAGCTTAACCCACGAGAAATAGAAGATAGAAAGCTTGGAAATGATTTCCTAGTTGATTCAATCCTAAAAGGTTGCAATCATTTGCGTGGCTACCTGCAAAATAACCCCAATGTCAGCGCAGAAGATAGACATTTGTGTGACAACATCAAAAATAATTCGTAATTCGTAATACCGCGATGTGATTTTCTCAATCGGTAAAATTGCTCGATGTATGTTGGGCGATTCCTACGGAAAGCTGAAGCGATCGCGCTTTTGTTACCTTGTTTTGAGAAATTGGTATCACAGATGCGATGGGGTGATTGGTTTGGTGATGTTGGAGAGCGATCGCTTGTACAGTAAGGCTTGGTTGGTAAGTGCGATCGCTTTTACAGTACGACTTGGTTGAGAAGTGCGATCGCTTTTACAGTATGGCTTGGTTGGGAAGTGCGATCGCTTGTAGGGAATGAGATTTTGTGGCGATCGCTAAAATTCTGGGTATCTTTGACGATTCGCTGCGACCTTAGCATTAATATATGTATATTCATATTTTTTGGGTGTATCGGTGAGTTCGTTATCTGATGGGGAGCTTTACCAGGAAATTGGTAAAATAGTTGCAAATTTTGACCTTCTTGAGTGTTATGAGTGCGCTCAAGCTGTAATAGAATTTTCACAAAGAAACGACATCAAGTATAAAATTCTCAGACTCAAAACAAGATATTCAGATGAGGATTTTGTTGTTAGCGATAGATTGATGAGTCGAGGTATAAATGATTCGATTACAATTAATGGTAAGCATTATGGAGTTGAAATCCAGGGTCTAGTATTTGACAATATATCAGTAGACGGAATGACAAGAGAAGATTGGCTGAACGATTTCCACTGTCCAAGCGAACAATTTGAGATTAAAGAGCTAGAATCTTTGTAGGATAATAATTTTCTGGCAATATATTAGGAGATTAATATGAGTGGTGGAATATATCAAATATTAGAAAAACTTCAAGTTAGACCAGGAATGTATATTGGTAGAGCTTCAGTTAGTGACTTATTTATATTCTTAGCAGGTTATAAAATAGCTAGGAGAGAATTAGGCATTGAATTAACCGAAGAAGAAAAAGATTTCTGTGACAACTTTCATGATTTTGTCGAGCAGAAATATAAACTGCATACCTCAAACTCCTGGGCAAAAATTATCATGCTCTATTGTCAGGATGAAAAAGCTGGTTTGGAAAGATTTTTTAAATTATTAGATGAGTTTAAAGCCCGCGATAAAAACTTATCTCATCAGGAAGAAGTTGCAGCTATTACACATAATGTAACCAAAAAGTAAGTAATTAGTCTATTTGATACAGCACTTTCCGGTGTAATGAGGTACAGTTTGGGCGGGCAAGATGCCCACCCCACAAGAGTTTCATGATGATAATTTGTACCTCATAATCACGAAATCTGCTGTAAATTGGTAACTTTGCTCTATGTATGTTGGGTGATTTCTACGGAAAGCTGACGCGATGAGGTGATTGGTTTGGTGATGTTGGAGAGCGATCGCGCTACATTAAATTAAAAGATTAGTATCATAAAATTTTAGAAATATAACCACAAGGAAAATAAAAATGACAAATCAGCAACTACTAGAACGAATAGTCCTCAACCCAAAAGTCCTAGCAGGAAAACCTACCATCAAAGGAACTCGTTTAAGCGTTGAGTATATTCTTAACCTCCTCGCTCATGGTGCAAGCTTCACAGAAATTATCGAAGAATATGAAGGGCTAACTTCTGAAGATATTCAAGCTTGTATTTTGTTCGCCAGTAAGTCACTATCAAACACCACTTTTATGCCTCTACTAGTGGAAAATACTTAAATGCGCTTTTTAGTAGACGAATGTACCGGGTCAACAGTTGCTCGTTGGTTAAGCGATCGAGGTTATGAAGTATTCTCAGTGTATGACGAAGCGCGGGGTATAAGCGATGATGAGGTTCTCCAAAAAGCATTGAATGAAAATTGGATTTTAATTACCAACGATAAAGATTTTGGCGATAAAATCTTTCGAGAAGGTAACTTGCACAGAGGTATAATTTTCTTGCGATTGGAGAACGAAAGAGCTACTAATAAAATCAGCAAACTTCAGCTTTTGTTAGAAAATTATGCAGATAGACTGCCTGAACAGTTTGTAGTCGTTACTGAAAATAAAGTAAGATTTGCATCACCATAGTACTTATGATGGCAATTGACTTAATGTTGGTTGGGCGATCGCGGTGGCGATAATCATCTGGAAATGGTGCTGGTATGCGATCGCATGATATCAACTAATCTACTGTTTTTGTCTGTTGGTGCTGGTGCGCGATCGCATGATATCAACGAATCTACTGTTTTTATCTATTGGTGCTGGTGTGCGATCGCTTTACGGTACGGGTTAAATTCAAAGTGCGATCGCTTTTACAGTACGACTTGGTTGAGAAGTGCGATCGCTTTACGGTAGGGGGTAAATTCAAAGTGCGATCGCTTTTACAGTATGGCTTGGTTGAGAAATGCGATCGCTTTACGGTACGGATTAAATTCAAAGTGCGATCGCTTGTGCGACGTAAGTCGTTCGCTTCCGCATCATAATGACGGTACGATAATTGTGTGGAATCTCGATTTAGATGACTTGCTAGTAAGAGGATATGGCTTAATACGAGCGTTGAGCCTAGAAAACAAAGAAATAGCCAGATAATCCCAAAAGCATCTGGCGATAAAGTAGCATAAAAAATAACTCATCTTCCCAGTATGTTTATTAAACACCTATGCCTGCCAAAGATGTTTATCATAATGTTGTGAGAACTGCCCTAGAAAAAGATGGTTGGCTAATTACTGATGATCCATTTAAATTAAAATGTGGGACAAAAGATTTATATATAGATTTAGGCGCAGAAAAACTTATAGCAGCAGAAAAAGGTCAACAGAAGATAGCAGTTGAAATCAAAAGTTTTCTCAGCCCATCCCCAGTTACAGATTTAGAGAACGCTTTAGGACAGTTTATCCTTTACTACGATATCTTAGAATAACAAGGAAGCGATCAAATTTTGTATCTTGCCATTCCCCAGGGAACTTACACTGAAATTTTTACCGAACCCATAGGCAAGATTTTATTGAAAAAGAATCGCCTGCGTCTACTAATATTTGACCAAAAACAAGAGGTAATTGTGCAATGGATACCTTAGACAAATATCAAAAAATCATCGAATACATTATGCAGGAATATGTCAAAATTCCCTATGCTTATGGTCAATTAGAAACAAAACTCATCATTGACCGCACAGCTACTAATTACATAGTAATGACTTTGGGATGGCAAGGGGAAGAACGGGTTCATGGTTGTATTATTCATATTGAAATTATTGATGGTAAAATCTGGATTCAGCGTGATGGGAGTGAATATGGCATTGCCAATGAACTTGTAGCCGCAGGAATTCCCAAAGATAAAATTGTTTTGGCTTTTCATCCAGAGGATGTTAGACAATATACAGAATTTGCGGTGGCGTGAATTTCAAGTACAGCCATAGCCTCTCATAACCTCAAACTTAGAGATGTTGCAATGCTAATAGACTGTTATCTGATGGGGAGCTTGACCAGGAAGTTGGTTAAGGTGATGTTGGAGAGCGATCGCTTTTACAGTAAGGCTTGATTGAGAAATGCGATCGCTTTACGGTAGGGGGTAAATTCAAAGTGCGATCGCGCTATATTAAATTAGGAGATTAATATCATAAAATTTTATAAAAACAACCACAAGGAAAATAAAAATGACACTAAAAGAATTAATTCAAGAAAAAAAAGAAGAAATAGAAACAATTGCTACTAAACATGGAGCTTACAATCTCCGAATTTTTGGCAGCGTCGCCAGAGAAGAGGAAACCGAAACAAGCGATATAGATTTATTGATTGATTACGACATCAATAAAATTACAGCTTGGTTTCCAAGTGGACTAATTCAAGACTTAGAAACCTTATTAAACCGCAAAATAGACGTAGTTACAACAAATTCCTTACATTATATAATTCGAGACAAAGTGTTGAGCGAGGCAATTTCATTATGAAAGATGGTCGAGTTTACCTAATTCATATTCGAGATTGTATTCAAAGAGTCAAACAATATACGCAGGAAGGCAAAGAAGTATTTTTAAATGACATTAAAACCCAGGATGCTGTTTTAAGAAATATTCAAGTGATGTGCGAATCCGTGCAAAAATTACCAAGTGATTGGAAAGATGCATATCCAGAGACAGAATGGGCTAATATAGCAGGCTTTCGCAATCGATTAACCCATGAATATTTAAGCGTAGACCTAAATATTGTTTGGAACGTCGTTGAAAAATATTTACCAGATTTAGAAAAAACTATTGAAGCAATGGCAGAGCAATTTTGGAACGCTTAAGAAGCGATTCCTACGGAAAGCTGGTGCGATCGCTTGTTCCGTAAGGCTTGGTTGGGAAGTGCGATCGCTTTTACAGTATGGCTTGGTTGAGAAATGCGATCGCTTTACGGTACAGGTTAAATTAGAAGTGCGATCGCTTTACGGTACGGGTTAAATTCAAAGTGCGATCGCTTTTACAGTATGGCTTGATTGAAAAGTGCGATCGCTTTACGGTATGGGTTAAATTCAAAGTGCGAAGCTTGCGCGACGTAAGTCGTTCGCATTCGATGCTATTATCACCTTGATCAATTTAACTGATGGGTAATTAAACTTAGCCGTCACCTACCAACCAATCAACTAAAATAAATATAAGCCGACACAGGTCATCCTACAGAGAAAAGATGGAACCATCAACTTTACGTACCAAAGTTCTGACAGAAATCAATCTCATCCCTGAAGAAAAGCTGGAAGAAGTATATAATTTTATCCATTATTTTCGAGTCAGTGTAGAAGCATCTCAAAACACACCCGAACAAATCATGCAGTTTGCAGGATGTTGGGATGATATGCCAGATGAAACATTTTCCGATTTCAGTGAAGAAATAATCACTCGTCGTCAACAGGCTTTTTTGGGAAGAAGAAGTGATGAAAGCAGCCTTAGTTGATACGAACATTTTATCTTTATTTTTCCGCAATCAACCCCTAGTTGTTGAGAAATTTAATGCATATATTCAGGAATATAGCAAAATTAATATCAGTATCATTACCTATTACGAAATAGTTAGCGGATTAAAGCATCGTGACGCACAGAAACAATTAAAATCTTTTTTAGAATTTGCTTCGTATAACATAATTTTGCCTCTAACTACAGATTCAACAACAATTTCTGGTGATATTTATGCCAGTTTAAGAAAAAAGGGGACACCAGTAGATGATATAGATATTCTCATCGCTGGTATCGCCATTACCAACGATTTGGTTCTTGTAACTAACAATCGGAGAGATTTCGAGAAAATTGAAGGTTTAGAGATTGAAGACTGGAGTCAGACGTAAAAGCGTTTAATTTTGCATTGCTCACAAAACTTGCGATCATAGCGACTAATCATCTGGAAATGGTGCGTTGCGCTAACGCGACAACACACCCTACGACTACCTGAAAAATAACCCCGATGTCAGCGCAGAAGATAAACATTTGTGTGACAACATCAAACGTTGAGGGTAAATAAAGATGTTAATTCAATTAAAATAAAAACAAGCTTGATGTAATAAGCAAATACGCTAAAAAATTGAAAATAAAATTCATATATAATTATAGCAAATGGTTTTTAGATAAATGCACGTCATCAGTTTTAAGGCTTTAAGAGAATATGCAGAAATTCATGCAGATAGCCGGGAAGCACTCATATATTGGTATAAAACTGCTAGCAAAGCTAAGTGGTCAAATTTAGTTGAAGTGCAAGAAGCTTTTCCAAAAGCTGAGGCAGTTGGAAATTTCACTGTCTTTAATATTAAGGGGAATAAGTACCGATTGATTGTTAGCATGGATTATGCAGAAGAAATGATTTATATTAAATATATCCTAACTCACGCAGAATATGATAAGGAGTATTGGAAAAATGACCCTTACTTTTAGTATAGAAAAATATAAAGAGTTATTAGTAGCTCATGTGCCAAAACTTATAAAGACTGAAGATGAAAACGAAAAAGCTTTAGCGATTGTAGAAGAGTTAATGCACAAAGAGCGAACCCCAGAAGAAAATGAATTATATCAGTTATTAATTACTTTAATTGAAATATTTGAAAAGGAAAACTATCATTTTAATGAGCCGACCAATATTCAATCTTTGCTTTCATTTCTTTTTGAGCAATCAGGAAAGACTATAGATGATTTACAGCAATACATAGGGTCACAACAATTAGTCAGTGATATTTTAGAAGCAAAACAGAATATAACTCCAGAGATAGCTCAAAAATTAGGTGCTTTTTTTCATGTAGAACCAACTCTATTTACAGAAACATAACTTTACTCACAACTATTAATTATTGAAGACTGGAGTCCGACGTAAAAGCGTTTAATTTTGCATTGCTCACAAAACTTGCGATCGCTGCAACTAATCATCTGGAAATGGTGCGGTGCGCTAACACGACTACCCAACCCCAAAAAATCTTTTACCAACTGCGTAATTACATTGAAAGAAATTCGTAATCTCTGATGAAAGGGTTCATCAGTAGAAGTCATCGCCAAATAAATAGATAAAGCATTTGCGATTACTCTACCTTTTGGAGACAAAAAGGATTTCTGGAATGCAAAGTAATTACATACCTGCGGGTTTATGCAAGCGTTTTTTTGCTCATTTATTTGACATAATCATTCTATATATAATTACTATTGTAACCGCATTCATTTTTGCTGTAATTTACAGTTTATTTATCACAATTGACGAAATTACTGAATATCTTGCGTATGGGTTGTTTTTTACAATTTCTTGGCTTTACTATACGCTAATGGAAAGTTCCCCAAAACAGGCAACTATTGGTAAACAATCAATGGGGATTTTTGTGACAGACCTAAATGGCGAGCGACTCTCGTTTAAAGCAGCAAGCTCAAGAAATTGTTCCAAAATTATATTCAACTTTGCTTTGGGAGTTAGCTTTATCACAATGTTTTTCACAGAAAAAAATCAAGCCTTTCATGACATAGTGTCTAGAACTTTGGTTGTACAAAAAATTAAAAATGAGAATTGAAGAATATTATCTGTTCGTAGAAATTTTAATTGTATAAAATTACACTAAAATAGTACCAGCAGATTTGATAGGTGCGGTGCGAAGTTGAAAATCCTGCTGTTGGTGACGCTAGTAAATTTTTTAATGCTTTTCAAATTTTGTAGCAGCCAAAGTAATTATTTACAGCAGGTTTCATTTATAGGAAGATGCTGTAAATAATTGTTCTCTTAAATATTTTTTATTCAAATTTGTAGCGCGGGCATATTGCCCGCTTTTTTAGTAATAAAATATCTCAATATAAAAATCAAGCATATTTCAGGTAAATGAGGTACGCGCTTCGGGGCATGGCAGTGCCAGTGCCCCTACAATCAAGGATAGTTTCTACCTCACCAACTGAGAATCTGTTGTCAGCTTAAAAAGCTGATTGACATTTCTTCACATAGTTGTGTTTATTTCCACCGACTTACTTACCTTTCTTTAACGCAAAGGTAAGCAGAGTTTTTTTTAGTTCTATATCTTTGAAAAAATTATGTACATTTTCATATTAAATTGGTATTAGAGACACAGATTATAATAAATAACCAATGACTAATGACCGATGACCAATGACATTTTT
Source organism: Calothrix sp. FACHB-168 (assembly GCF_963889195.1). Classification (NCBI taxonomy): domain Bacteria; kingdom Bacillati; phylum Cyanobacteriota; class Cyanophyceae; order Nostocales; family Calotrichaceae; genus Calothrix; species Calothrix sp. FACHB-168. Next base: position 35,728 of record NZ_CAWPNJ010000064.1, on the reverse strand, counting down.
AAGCACAATTTTGTTATTTTTTCCTACTTTTATATTAATTCTTATTGGTGCTGCAATCTTTTACCTAGCTTATTCACCTAACATTTTCAGTATTTTGGCACTGTTGTTTGCAATTTACGGATTGCCATTGCTAGTTTACCGCTTACATCAATGGGCTTACCCTGTAAAAGAGGGTATTAGTTATCTACGTGGTAAAGAATATAGTCCTTGGTGGGGTAGTCATCAAATTCAGGTGATTTACATTACAATTCCGGTTTTTGAGGCGATATTGCGGCTAATTCCGGGAGTATTTTCTTGTTGGTTGCGGTTATGGGGTGCAAAAGTAGGGCGAGATGTTTACTGGACACCAGGATTAGAGATTGCCGATCGCGGTTTAATGGAAATAGGCGATCGCGTAGTTATGGGACATCGTGTAGGTATAATTTCTCATGTCATCAAACCCCGCAAGCAGAATTTAATGTTGTATGTCAAAAAAGTCAAAATTGGTAATGATGCGTTTGTGGGTGCTGGAAGTGTTCTCTCTCCTGGTGTAGTCATTAGCGATGGTGCATTTGTTCCGTCTGCAACTAATCTTTATCCGAATCATCATGTGTAATCTTTAGTAACCAAAGCAAACCTAAGACATCAAGTAAAAATAAGTAGTGCGTAAAGCCTTCGGCATAGCTTCGCTTAGCGCGTAGCGTGTCCGTAGGACAAACATCTTGCTCGCGCGGGCAAGACTTCGGCGTGAGCGCTCAGTCGAACGCTGCCCGCACTACAAATATTAAATTGTTCAACTGATTTTTACACGACTCCTAAGCTAATGCGCGTCTAAATTGCATAACTACTTATATGGGCTGTCAACTGTTAACTGTCAACTGTCAACTGTCAACAGCCCTCATGATAGATTGTGCAACTTAAAAGCACAATAGCTTATCTCCACAAAAGCTAAGTGGCAGTTTCCGAAAATCACTCTGTATCTATGTATTTATATTTAGTGCAAATGACTTGCTAATTCGATTTTATCCTTTAGCTATTAAATATCTTCTGGAGAATTTATGAGTGTCAAAACAAAGTTGACAGCAGTATTGCTAACTGTTGGCACAATGATGAGTACAGTATTACCTGCAATGGCTCGTCCAGCAAACTTAACAACTGATAGTAATGTGCGTACAAGTGCATCTTTAACAGCAACCGTCGCGGATGTTTTACCATTAGGTAGTGCTGTGGAGGTTTTAAATATTACCGTAGGCGATGATGGCGATTACTGGTATTACGTGCAACCAAATAAGGGAAGGAGCCTTAAAGGTTGGATACGTAGCGATTTAGTCAAATTTCAGCCGAGCAATCAGCGTTATGCAACCATAGCTGGAGAGCGCGGATATACAATTAATGTGCGTTCCTCACCCAGCTTAAATAGTAAAGTTCTCTACAGTGCAGTATCCGGCGATTTAGTAACAGTAGAAGATTCTTTCCAAAAAGCAGGCCAATATCGCTGGTATCGCATCAAATTCTCTAATAACGTTACTGGTTGGGTGCGAGAAGACTTGCTCTCAATCTGGCCACAAGGATGTATTATCACCTGTCCTACACATTAACCCATGCCCAATGCCCCATGCCCCATACCCAATTTTAAAGTTTTACGAAATGACAATGACGAATCCTGTATCTATTGAGTATTGATCGATCAATTACTACTCCTTTGCTAAGGAGATACTATGTCATTGCAATCTGGATTAGATGCCTTTAATCAAGGACGTTATTCCGAAGCTGTTCAAATCCTTGAACAAGTTTGTCGGAATGCGGTTGATCAAAATTCTTCCGATTATTTGTCAGCCCAAATGTGGTTGATGAAAGCTTATCAAGGGACAGGCGAACTCGAAAAAGCCGCAGTCTTGCATCGCAAATTGTTGATGAGTGAAAATTCCCAGGTTCGCAGTTGGGCGGAACAAGCCGGAAAATCTCTGACGCAACCACCAGCAACCCCCTCTCATGCTATCCAAAAGGCTGGGCGTGCGGCTACGGCTGGTGCGAAATTAGCAATGGGTGGTGTCGGCGGAAGTTTGGTATTAGCTTCTGGCGTCACCATGACATTGCTATTCGGGATGGTGTTAGCTTTAGGTTTGAGTTTAGTATTTATTTTAGGTAGCAACGATCCACTCCAAGGATTAGCGATCGCTCTTACCATCACTATAGTTTTTAATCTCGCGGCTTTCTTCCTCTCGCCTTTCCTGATGGACTTAACCCAAGGTTGGCTTTACCATACCCGTTGGGTAGATTTAGCCGAAATTGAAAGCCAAAGTCCGGAGACAGCAAGAGTAATACAGCAAGTCTGCGAACAAAAGAAAATCAAAACCCCAAGACTAGGTATTATCGACGACCAAAACCCCACCGCGTTTACTTATGGCTCTTTACCCAATAGCGCCCGGTTAATCGTCAGTCAGGGACTTTTTACTTATTTAGATGATGATGAAATTGCTACCGTCTACGCTCACGAATTAGGGCACATCGTCCACTGGGACTTTGCCGTGATGACTGTAGCTTCTACCTTAGTGCAAATTTGCTACCTAATTTACAGCACAGCGAGGACATTTGGTCGTGGTGGCGGCGATAGCAAAATCAAAGACGCCATGCAAACTGCGGCTCTCGTTGCTTATGTCTTCTATATAGTTGGTACTTACCTGATACTCTATCTCTCCCGTACCAGAGAATACTTTGCTGACCATTTCGCTGCGGAAACTACTGGTAATCCCAATGCCTTATCTCGCGCTTTGGTAAAAATTGCCTATGGGATTTTAGAAGAAGGTTCCCGCACCCAAGAACCCAGCCGATTAATTGAAGGAACCCGCGCCTTAGGCATTTATGACCCGAAAGCAGCAGCTTCCACAGGTACAGCCTACCGCATAGCTAGCGATACCCAAAAAATCGGTCGCGTCTTTTTGTGGGATATGTTTAACCCCTGGGCTTGGTGGATGGAGTTAAATTCTACACACCCACTCACAGGTAAACGAGTCCGCGCCTTGAGTACCTATGCAGAACAGTTGGGTTTACCAATTGAGTTTGATATGGGGCGAGTTATTGGTGAAGGTAAGAGTCTGAGTAAAAAACGGCTTTACGGTAATTTCTTTTTAGATGTAGTGCTGTATGGTGCGGAAACTATTGGTTTCTTAGTGGGCTTGGTCATCAGCATTATGATGTTATCTAGTTCCTCCCATGTAGGTTTGGTCTTTGGCGCACCATTCATCGGCTTGGGTGTAGGAATTATCATCAAAGCCTTGGTGATGTTCCCCGACTACAAACAAGCACCAGAAACCGATATTCTCACTTTAATGTCAGATCCCTACGCTAGTCCGTTACGCGGTCAACCTGCAAAATTAGCAGGACAACTCATCGGGCGTGGTGACGCAGGTTATAAATTTGGTTCCGATTTAAAAATTCAAGACCGTAGCGGCATGTTATATCTGCACTATGCCTCACGCTTTGGCCCCATTGGTAATTTTCTGTTTGGGATGAAGCGCGTCCAAAGCTTGATAGGCGAACAAGTAGGGGCTGTGGGTTGGTTCCGTCGCGGCGTTGCACCTTGGATGGATTTGATTAATCTCCAAAGTGAAAACGGTACGGTTGTTAATAGTTACCACCGCTTCTGGTCATTTGTACTGGGTGGCGGGGCAGTTATTTTAGGATTGGCCTTGACGATATTTACGAGTAGCAGTTAGCCTGTTCGCAGAGCATTTCTAATTTATCCAAGCTGTAATTTAATAGGGGTGGTAAACAAACTGCCCCTGTTTTTTGTTGGTTGGTCATTGGTCATTGGTCATTTGTCATTTGTCATTGGTCATTGGTCATCCCTTCGGCTTCTCTTCTCCCAAGGGGAGACGCTGCGCGAACGCTCAAGGTGAATTGTCTTTCTCCTTGTCGCCCTTGTCCTCCTTGTCCCCCTTGTCCCCCTTGTCCTCGTTCCCTTCTAGCCCCTAGAACACCATTTTTGTTTCCGGTCAACAGTCAACAGTCAACAACTTAGTACCACCTATGTGATATTTGTTATGGGTTGGGAATGATAGATAGATACTACATACAACCCAAAGAAATACCAATGATAAATGCGATCGCTCGTAGATTCCGCCAATTCATGGTCGGCTGGAAAAGCCAGATTACCTATTTTTACAGAGGTTACAGTAAAAATAACAGCAGAAGTTCCCCTCAAGGACGCATTTGGCTGAGATTAATCGGCGGTGTGATGGCGTTATTGCTAGCGCTATCTTTCATCCATCCAGGAATAGCCCAAGAAGCACAACCAGCAGCAACCAATAATAAGAATTCCTTCCTCATCGCCACCAGGGTAATTCCACCCTTTGTAATTTCGGAAAATAATCAACTATCCGGGTTTAGTATTGACCTGTGGCGCAGCATTGCTAACAAAATAGGGATAAAATCGGAATTTGTTGAATATCCTACCGTAGCAGATTTACTTTCGGCGGTAAAAGATGGCAAAGCCAATGCGGGTATTGCCGCTATCTCCATTACCGCCGAAAGACAGGAGAACTTTGATTTCTCCTTACCCATGTTTGCAGGTGGATTGCAAATCATGGTAAGACCCCCAGAAGCCAATGGTGGTGCTTTTGCTAACATTTTGCAATTGATATTTTCTCCTACCCTATTTCAAGTAGTTGGTGTAGCCTTGCTGCTGATTGTCGTCGCCGCCCATATCATTTGGCTATCAGAACGCAATCATAAAGAAGGAATGATCGATAAATCATACTTTCCAGGAATTTTTAAAGCTTGTTGGTGGGCAGCCGCAACCTTAGCAACCCAAGCAGACGAAATGCCCAAAGGTGTAATTGGGCGGGTAATAGCAATTATCTGGATGTTTATCGGCGTTCTTTTTGTCGCCTATTTTACAGCCGCCGCTACAACCTCTCTCACCGTACAGCAACTTCAGGGCGATATCAAGAGTGTAAACGACTTACCGGGTAAGTTAGTCGCAACCACTGCTGGTAGCACAGCCGCCAAATATCTGCGCGAACAAAAAATTCCCGTCCTCGAAGTACCCAAGATTGAGCAAGCTTATGAGGCTTTACAAAATAAAAAAGCTGATGCTGTAGTCTTTGATGCTCCCGTACTGTTGTTTTATGCTGCCAATCAAGGGCACGGTAAAGTAGAGATAGTAGGTAGCGTTTTCCGGGAAGAAAACTACGGTATTGTCCTCCCGAATAACAGTCCCTACCGCAAACAAATCAATAGTGCATTGTTAAGCCTCAGAGAAGACGGCACATATCAATCGCTTTATGATAAGTGGTTTGAGGTGAAGAAGTCATAATTGGGTATGGGGCATGGGGCATGGGGCATTGGGCATTGGGCATGGGGCATGGGGCATTGGGCATGGGGCATTGGGCATGGGGCATTGGGAAACAGTCAACAGTCAGTAGGGGCGGGTTTATTGAGAATTATCGTTGCTTGGTGAGGATATTTGTGAACCCGCCCGTACAACAGTCAACACTTCGACAAGCTCAGTGCATCGCAGTCAACAGTTAACAGTCAACAGTCAACCGTCCTTTGCAATTTGCGCCTTTGCTTGTTGCCACAAAGTTTCTAATTCAGCCAAAGTGTAATCCGAAAGGGGGCGGTCAACAACTGCCTCCATTTTTTGTAACCTTTGGATAAAGCGCTGATTTGTGCCTTGCAAACCGGCGCTGGGATCGAGATTATGCCAACGGGCTAGTTGCAGAGTGGCAAAGAGTAAATCGCCTAATTCTGCTTGTTGGGCTTCTGGGGTTTCTTCAGCTACAGCCTTTTGAAATTCGGCTAACTCTTCATGAAACTTATCCCACACGCCCTGAATATTTTCCCATTCAAAACCCACAGCCGCCGCTTTTTGGGAAATTTTCATTGCTGCCATTAATGGGGGAAGGGTACGCCCATAGCGACTGAGTTTAGCGCTGAGTTTTTGATTTTCTGGGGATGGTTCGCCTTTTTCGGCAGCTTTGATTTCTTCCCAGTTTTGTCGCACTTCATCCACACTCGCTACTTCCACATCACCAAATACATGGGGATGACGGCGAATTAATTTTTGGGTAATTCCTTCAGCAACTTCTTTGAGAGAAAACTGTCCAGATTCACTGGCGATTTGGGCTTGCAAGACTACTTGTAATAGTAAATCACCTAATTCCTCTGCGATCGCCTTTTGGTCACCACTCTTAATTGCATCCACCACCTCATAAGCTTCCTCAATCACATAGGGTGTCAGACTTTCCGGGGTTTGTGCCAAATCCCAAGGACACCCACCATCAGGCGATCGCAATTTTGCCACCACCTCAATTAATTCTTGTAATGCTGCTAAGTTTTGGTTCATAGTCAATAGTTAATGGGCATTGGGCATTGGGCATTGGGCATTGGGCATTTATCATTTATTATTTTCCCTCGTCTTCCTTGTCCCCCTTGTCCCCCCTGTCTTCCTTGTCCCCCTGCTCCCTGCCCCCTGCCCGCCTGCCCGATAAGGTTTACGTTTCTTCATTTTGCCACTTGGCAACAACGCCTGAATGCCTTGTTTTTTGACTCGCTTGTATGCAGAATTGCCCCAATCGCTGAGGGAATGACTCATCGCGCCAAGTTCCATACCTAAGAATAAGGACAGAAATTCAGTGCTGTAGCTGGTGAGCGATCGCTTGACTGTACTGCCGACATGTTGCCAGCTAAAGACGATATTCCCTAGCTTTTCGGCAATTATTAAGATGACAATGGACGCGATCGCAATTAAGCAACTCAGATAAATTACTCTTAGCGTCGTACCAATAATCGGCCCGTGGGATAAAAAAGAGCGATGCCGCAAACTTTTTTGATAGGGTAGCCAAATCCAGCGCAAGAAACCCCAGCGTTGGTATTGAATTGAGTAAATATCTAAATCCGGGCCGAACATCAGCCCCCCAAACAGAAACCCGCCAGCAACAAATAAAGTCACATTGCTACTGCCAGTCTGCCAGAAAGTCACACCCGCCACAACCGGCAGAGCATACAGCGTAATGCTATCGTGGGTTCGACCAGAGGGCATTTTCAGGTTCTCAAAAAATTTTTTCTCAAAAATACTAGCGCGATTCAAAATCTTTTGCTATATTATATAAACGTGAGCGCAAACGGGCGGTTAGCTCAGTTGGTAGAGCGCCTGCCTTACAAGCAGGATGTCATCAGTTCGAGTCTGGTACTGCCCACTCACAAAAGCCGCTAAATTAGCGGCTTTTTTAATTGGAACCATAATATTGCCCCACGATTTACGGTAATATTAATACCTGAAATTACCTGATATCACCCAAAACCACAGGGTAATTTTAGCTCAGAATTAGCACAGTGAAATTAACTCTTGAAGTTGTTAATTAATTGAGTTATGCTAATATAGTTAAGCTGAAAATCTAGTGGCTACTCTACTGGCTACTAAATTAGTAGATTATAGGGTAATATAACTGGGAAGCCTATACTGGCGGCATAGCCAAGTGGTAAGGCAGAGGTCTGCAAAACCTCCATCCCCCGGTTCAAATCCGGGTGCCGCCTTTAACAAAATCAAGTATTTCAGGGCTTTCAAGCCCTTTTTTATTGTGCGTTCAAAGGCTTGTAAAACAAGCCTTTAGAGATTTTTGGGGTTATTTTGGGTAGTTTGGATAAAGAACTGGGGTAAAACTGGGGTAAAGATGTAAGGTAGAGGTGTTTACCCCAATAGGCGTTTCTGGGGTAAAACTGGGGTAAAGTGGAAGGATAAAGGTCTTTACCCCAGTTGATTACTTTTATGGAATCTCAAATATCTCAAAATCTTGCCCCACGGGGTTCAGTACAAATCAAGAACTCTAACGGCAGTCTCCAACTAGTTTTTTCTCATCCGATTATTACGCCGACGGGAGAGCTAAAAACCAAGCGTTTCTACCTTTCAACAAGGCACAATGATACGCCTTTAGGAAGGCATCAGGCATCAGCTTTAGCGGCAAAAATCCAAAGAGATATTGACTATGGAGAGTTTGATGCCAGTTTAGTTAAGTACAAACCAGCAGCGTCATTAACCACTGTTAGCCCAATTACCTCAAGTACCCCTTCAACTAGCACCCAATATGACTTGGGAGAATTATGGGAAAAATACGCTGAATTTAAAAAACCACAGGTTAGTCCTTCGACTTATGCCGTTGACTATCGCAAGTACCGCAATCATATTGCTAAGTTACCAACAAAGAACTTGGATGATGCGATCGCAATTCGAGACTATTTACTTGCAAATCTCAGCGCTAATGCAGCTAAACGCACTTTGACCAATATCAATGCTTGCTGTGATTGGGCACTCAAGAGTCAGCTAATTGAATCCAATCCCTTTCAAAGTATGGCAAAAGATATTCAAATGCCGAAGTCAGAATCGGCAGAGTATGAAATTAATCCCTTTACTAAGGAAGAACGGGATATCATAGTTAAGGCATTTGAGGAAAGCAAACTCTACAGCTACTATGCTCCGTTGGTAAAATTCTTATTTTTTACTGGGTGCAGACCATCAGAAGCGATCGCACTACAATGGAAGCATATCAGTGATAAATACATTACTTTTGAGCAAGCAATTACCATCAGTACTAAAGGGTTAGCTCTCAAAGATGGATTAAAAACCCAAAGCCAAAGACGTTTTCCGATTAATCATCAGCAACGTGAAATTTTAGACTCTATCAAACCTGATAACTGTAACCCAGATGATTTTATCTTTAGAAGCAAGAAAGGCGGCATAGTAGACTTTGGAGATTTTCTCAATCATGCTTGGAAAGGTTACAAAAATCAGCGTGGAACACATATAGATGGAATCGTAACTCAACTTGTAAAACAGGGTGTAGTCAGCGAATATCGCAAACCTTATCAATGCAGACACACTTTTATTACTTTATGCTTGGAAGCTGACATTGATGCGAAGGATGTAGGAAGGTGGGTTGGCAACTCCCCAGAAATTATTTATAAGCATTACGCAGGTAATAAACGTAACCTACAGGTGCCAGAGTTATAAATTGGTTGAATTCAAAGACAGGCGATCACAAAGCAATTGTGTTAATAAAAAAATACGGTGATCTGATAAAAGTAGCTTTTACAACGAATGCTACCACTTCTGATCACCTTGTTTATTAACTCTTACTACTTGTGTAAATAGCACCAGGTTCAAGTACAGGCAGAATTTGAATTACTAATTATGGAACTTGCCAAATCCTTATTTTGCCATCGCTACTACCACTAGCAAGGGTGCGGTTATCTGGACTAAAACTCATTGATATAGTTTCTCCTATATCTTTTAGAACTCGAATTAACTCTCTTGTATGTAAATTAAATATCCTAATAGTGCCGTCTAGACTACCACTAGCTAAATATTGACTATCAGGACTAATGGCAACAGAAGCAACTAAACGAGAATGACCTTCTAAAGCACGGATTAACTCTCCTGTGCGTACATTCCATATTTGAACGGCAACACCTGCGGTTTCTACACCTCCTGTGGATATTGGACCTCTAGTAGTAACCATAAATTGTCCATCAGGACTCAGGGCAACAACATCAGTATCACCGTAAGAACCTGAAAACTCAATGGTGCGGATTAGTTTTCCTGGGTTTATATCCCATAGATCGAGTTTGTTAAAAAAGCCTCTAGCTGCAAGTATTGACCCATCACCAGTAATGGACATGGAAGTAGCATAAAATTCCAACTTTCCAGACAATTTTTGCTTTGGTTCTCCCGTCCTTAGGTTCCAAAGTTGGACTGTAGATTGAGACGAAAGCCCAGTAGCTAGAGTTTGACCATCAGGAGTAATAACAACTCTGTTACCTGCACCAGAAATGCGGTATAGGGATTCGTTCATTTCTAAATCCCACACTTCTATCATTGTGTTGTTATGTTGGTCAGTAGTTATACCCGCAGCGAGTGTGTTTCCATCTGGACTTAGAGCAATTGAGTTAACCAAATTTTTGTCAGCAAGACTTCTTAGTTTTTCCCCAGTTTCTAAATTCCAAATTTGAATGCCGTTACCACTAGTTACTAATGTTTTCCTATCTGGGTTAAAAACAATAGACAGAACTGGATTATTACTGCTGATAGTATGAATAAGTTGTGCGTTTTTCCAGTTTTGGTTAGTTACAGAGTTTGCTGCACTAGGTTGCTTTGGTGTTGCGGGTTTAGGTTTTATTGTTGTAGGTAAAGTATTTGGGTTTCTACGAGCAACAGCAGAGGAATTACCAAAATATATCTTTCCCGTTTTCTGTTGATATCTGAGGATGGTATCAACATTGTGTTGTTCAATCTGTGTCAACAAATTAACTGGAAATTGCTGTGGTTGATAACGCGCACTATACCAAGGTTGACTTCCGAAGTAATTTTGTAATGCAGGTGTAACAAATTTTCGTCCATGACGAGCAAAAATTGCATTACGAAGTAGGTCAAGGAATAAAGGACTATAACTGGATAGTTCTGATTCTTTTACTCTTCTTTGAGATAACCAGCTATAGTCATAAAAGTAGCTGGTGTCATCAAAGGTGATCATTCCATTTTCATTTACTCTAGGTTCTCTAGTGGGTTGATTTTCAGTGTTAGCAGCAATAAGCTTTGGATGCTCTAGGTATGTAGAGGATGTTGCTGCCTCTATGACGTTTGCATTAGCTGCGATAGGAGTAAAAGGCAGCAATAAACACGACAATAGTAGTTTATTCATGAATTTAATTAATCTGAATAGTTGAGCGTTACAGCAGTTTTCATGTATTTAAACTAAAAACTGGTATATGTATTTATTTGTACCTTTGCGCCTTTGCGTCTTTGCATGAGGTAATATTATTTAGGAGTCTATTTCTCATATTTGCACCCTAGAAATACAAAACACACTTCAAAGTTAAGAGATGTTCTGCTTAAATTAAATTAGTGTTATTCCTGAAAATATTAGAACTGAGTTATCGATAAATATGTATTTTTGCTGTAGCTAAAATTTTATAAAAATATAGTATTGGTCAATAGTAATAACAGATTTTAGTGTGATGGCAAGGATGCGATCGCGCTTTATTCGGTGTCTGCCTTGATGCCGCTACTCGAATTAACGAAAGTTACACTTTGCTCAAAGGTCATGTCATCGGTGCCAGGGGTGTTAGACCCAAGTTGATCATTAGGGCATACAACACAAAAGGTGAGCAAGACACCAGATAAATTCAGGTACATCCCAAGCTCAAGGAATATTTGGCGGAATACGATCGCCTAATCAATTTAAAAACTTGGATACCGGAGTCAAAATGAGCAATCGTACAGATAGTTACGCTAAGGCTGTAGCCCTTACTCGATAGGCATTATGCCAATCGATATTTTTGGCAATTTTCAATGTACCAATTCACCTATAGGTAAATTGGTACGTTTTAATCTCGACTCTCATGTGTTTTCGAGGGGTAAAAATAGTGATGCGTAGAATGTTTATGCAGCAAGACTTTCAGCCTTAGCGTAAGTTTCTGCACGGATACTCATTTGACTCCGTTTTCTTTTTTTAGGCTGAAGTGCTGTAGGTATGTTACTTAAGTGACTAATTTGGGAATTCTATAACTAAGGTCTGTCAAGTTTCTGTAAGTTATTAAAACCGAGGTGAGAAACAAATGAGGTTAGATAGCACTTATAAAGGTCAAAGTAATTTGAGCCTTACTCAATAGATAGTCCTTAAACTGTACTTACACTCCAAGCATAATCCTAGACCAGCTAAGGCTTAGAGTATCTGAATATTACTCGTATTTTTAAGGCAAGTAATTCCTAAACTAAATGTCAAATCCTATGAACAGTCCTATTCAAAAAATTTTATTCGGTAGCCCTGGAACTGGTAAAAGTTTCAAAATTGATAATGAAATTATTCCTAAAACTCTAAAAATTGATAAAGAAAAACATCCAGAGAATGTTATCAAAACTGTTTTCCATCCTGAATATACATATGGAGACTTTGTAGGAAAATTAATGCCTTTAACAACATCAGATGGAAAAGTCGAGTACAAGTTTTATGAAGGTCATTTTTTAAAAGCATTAGCACAAGCTTATACAAATTTTCTTTCTAAGAAAGAAGAAGAAGAAGTTAAAAATGTAGCACTAGTAATTGACGAAATAAATAGAGGCAATTCTTCAGCAATTTTCGGAACTATTTTTCAACTTCTAGATCGGCGTGAGGATGGTTGGTCAGATTATGGAATCAATTTATCTGATTTAGAATTCCAAACCATTATAGGTTTAATAGGATTTCGGCGAGTAGGAGAAGAAAATAAAATTCCTACATATAGCTATGGTAAGCATACAAGTGGAAGAAAACTAGAAGAATATCAAGAACTTCTATCTAAAATTAATATTAAAGTAGAAAAAAGTAAAGTAATTGGAAGTTCTATTCTTATTCCTCCAAACTTATCCATACTTGGCACTATGAACACATCTGACAACTCAATTTATTTTATGGATAGCGCTTTTAAGCGACGTTGGGATTGGGAGTTTATTAACTGGGATAAAAGTGTACCTCCTCCTGGAACATACGGAGGAGCTAAAAATGGAACTTTCAATAAAGAAGAATGGCTAAGTTTTATTAGAAAATTAAACATTTTTATCAAAAAATACCATGCCTTTATTCGTGGTATTGAAGATAAGCAAGTTGGTGAGTATTTCATTAAGGAGCGACCTGTAACAGCAGAAAATATTCAAAACAAACTCATGTTTTTCCTATGGGATAGCGTCTTTCATAGAGATAAAAGACCTTTAGTAGAGCTTTTAGGCGTAACAAGAGATGAACTTGTTACTTTTGGTGATTTTACAAAACGACATAACAGTTTTGTGGAAAAAATTCTCAATATTAATTAATTGATGGTATTGCTTAATTTACTATGATTGACTTTTCAGAAATAACGCTGATTAAAAATCCCAATGATAATTTTGTGGGAATTCGTAAGTCAGAATCAGGAGATAATTACGAATTCTGGCTACCTAATGGGTTTAATGATTTTGTCGAAGGAGATTTTGATAAGGTACGAGATTTATTTTTCAAAATGTATCGTACCTTTCGCAAATTTGAAGATGATAATAAACCTAATCGAATTAATATTAATAGAGAAGATTATCAAACAGATCAAGACCAGACAACTATTTCTTCTGGCGGATTATCCTTGCAAACAGCAGATGGAGAATCATGTCAGCTATATAGCAAACTTAATATGATTGAGCGCGTACTTGAAACTTATGATGATTTACTTATTAACGCAATTCAAAAGAAAGTAAAACGGACTGAGGATATTGATTATTCTCAAATTCATAAATACTTGGATAGAGCTATCTATTTAGACAATGATGTAGTTTATGTTGAAACAATGGATTTACCTCGTCCAGTGCTGCGCTATGAAAGCACGGATATTGTTAATCTTTATTGCTATATTCTTGATGAAATTATTCAGCAACTACAGGATGATGTACCAGATAATATTAAAGCTCTGACTCAGGATATTCGTTTTCTTGGTCAAAACTTTAAGGATTCTTATTTAACTAGCGATCAATCAATTTTTCATAAAGATACTTTTTTAGAAACTACAATTATTCTCAAAGAAACACTGGATAATATCGATAAAAATACTTACTATAAAGATCCTGATTATTGGGTTCTTTATGAAGCGATTGAAACCTTTTTATATGGACAACTAAATCCAGATATCAACGATGGTAACTATTGGGGAATTAAAGGATTTTCTCTAATCTGGGAAGATATGTGTCAAACATATTTCTTCAGAAATCATCTGGAAAAAATATGCTATGCAGATACAGATATACCTTTAAAAGGTTATTATAACTATTCAAGAAGACAACAGGAAGAAAGTAATAGAGTAGGTAACTTACAAATGACTGTTTCAGACGGAATCAATTTTTGTAAGCAATGGATTTATTCTGCTGAATCAGATGTATCTGACAATGACAATCAAATATTGAAATGGCATGAATTACTTGTCGTTGAATTTAACCCAAATCCTAGACATTTAGTTCTTACAGATGGAGCTATATTGCATCCATATTATGATTATTTAGACTATGGCTATGATTTAGACTACAAACAAAATAGGATTATGACTAAATATTTACGTCCTGATTTAGTTTTATTAGATAATAGTAAAGTACAAATAGTTGACTATAAGGATGTTCCACTTGAGTTTTATCTTAATCCATCTAATCTATCTCCTAAAGAGCATAATAAGTATAAACATGATGTTATTAAACAGCTTACTTATGAACTAGCTATTCAACAAACACATGCAATTTCAAGTAATGTCTTTTTTATTCCCTACTATTATGAATATCCTCCAACAAAAGACCCTTTAGGCGAAATTGAAGCATCACTAGATATAAAAGGTATTCGTATCTTCAAGGCTAACTTTTTCTTAGTTCAAGAGAAATATCTTCAAGAAAATATATGACAGAAGAAATTAAAAGCATTGGTATTTATTCTGAAAATTACGATTTTGAAAGTGATTATCTTCCTTTAATATCTTTTAAAACAGAGCAACAAAAAGATACTGTAGAAAAATACATTTTTACGAAAGTTGATATTTTTTTTAAAAAAATAGTCAACATTAAATTGGATGTGGAAAAATCACAAGTTATTTATTGTAATACTATTACAGAAAAAGATTTTAAGATAAAAAATATTAGTTATTTTTATGAAAATATTTTCTTTGAATTAGGGAAGCGTAATCATGATAATAAATTATATTTTCCTCCTAAGTGGGGAATTACCTTTGATAAAAAATGCGCTCCCATTGAAGTAAGTTTCCTCCCTTCTAATTTTAGAGTGAATCCAGGTTCTAAACCTAAGTTCAGTGCGTTCAATTATAAATATAGTGACTATCAATGGAACTATAGATATGGGACAATAGATATTAATTCAATACCTGTGTTTTATTATATTTACTTTACGTTACAAGAATTATTAGATGTAATTTAAAATAAAAATCTAAGTCATAAGAGTATCCACCAAGATATCCTACATCATTAGCAACTATTTAAATTTTTGCAGCATTCACGCACCAGCATCATAAATACTTCCTTGTCCAGAATAATTCTCATAAATGTGCTGATAAACTTCCTCACACTTCTGTTCATATATTTCAGCAGAATAACTCTGAGGTAATCTATCCAAACTATCCTTAATCGCCACTTCCACGGATGCTCTGGTTTGCTGTCTCTTCTTCCAATCCAAAACTAACTTCTCTTGCTTGAGAGTTTTCAGCAATTCTTTAGCAACTTGTTTGACTTCCTGTTCCTCTTGCTTAGTCAGTTGAATTTCTGGTTTAGTCAGTAAGTCAAAAATTGCTAGTTCTTCTTCAGAGAGATTTTGTGCGATCGCTCTTTTATCTTCAGCACCCAATTCCTGAGCAAAGTTAATCAAATCATTGAAGAACATCTGCACGTTGCGGGAGTCAGCATTGTACTCTGCTATCATCTGCTGGAATTTCTCCAGGTAGTCGATGCGAGTTTTATTTAACGTCACCATCTGCTGGAGTTTTTGGGCGATGCTTGTTTTGAGTTTTTCTGTCTCTGTTCTCTGGTAGTCAGTAGTAGCAAACTTATTTTTTAACGCTTCAAAGTCGATTTGGCTCAAGTCGATGAGGTGAGAGTGGGATTCCTGAATTACAAATTCCCCAGCAGTGATAGACAAATCTAACAGTTCTTCCACTTGTTCCATCACTTCGGAGACATCCACCTCTGGTACTTCTGCCAGAATTTGCTCCTTGATTGTCTGCAAGTGAGCATTGATAGCAGTAAACTCATTGGCAGCAGGATCTGGGAGAATCGCTTTGTAGAGTTTGTTAACGTTACCTGCTAGGGAGAGATAAGTTTTTTTGGCATCATCATTAATAATGATGGATTCCACTGCATCTGCCCAAAACTTGGTGCGTGCAAAACCCTGTGCTGAGTCAAGTACAGCAAAATCAATGCCTTTTTGGGTACAGAATGCTGTAGTTTCTGCGATCTGCTCTCTCAATTGTGCCACTAAAGCAGTTTTCGCTTTAACTGGGGTATCTCCTTCTCGGACACCACCACCAGATGCGGAACCATAGATAGCTAGTGCTTTCTGTAAATCGCGGAACACACCAATGTAATCAACAATTAAACCATTGACTTTACCTGGGAAGACGCGATTTGCTCTAGCAATGGTTTGCATGAGAGTATGATTCTTCATTGGTTTGTCGAGGTAAATGGTGGAACAACTGGGGACATCAAATCCCGTGATCCACATGGCGCAGACAAAGATAATGCGTAGGGGATGAGATGCATCTTTGAATTTTTCATCTAGTGGCGGAGATTCATTCACTAACCTTTGGCGGTGAGGAGTGATGTCTAATTGTTTTTGCTGGAATGCTTCTACTTCATTTTGAGATTGAGATATGACTACTGCCATATCTGTTTCTGCCATATATTTAATAGTGACTGATAATTTTTTGCGTTCAAATTCGCTGATATTAGACTCAGCAAGTTGATTTTTTAATTGTTGCAGGTGTTGTTGCCAGTGGTGCTGCACTTTGTTGTACATTTTGACAGCAGTAAATCTGTCAATGCTGACAATCATTGCTTTCCCTTGGTATCCTCTACCTAGTAAATGACTGACAATATCTTCAGCGATTTTTTCTAATCGGTCATCTCTGGTAATTATTTGATATTCTCTGGCACATTGTCTGGCTAATTTCTCTTCTTCTTCCTCATCCAATGATGCAGATTCAATGATTTCTGCCATATCTTCATTGAGTGCATCATTGGTGAGTTGTAATTCAGGAATGCGGTTTTCGTAGTAAAGGGGAACTGTGGCGCTATCTTCTATCGATTGGCGGAAGTTATAAATACTGATGTAATCACCAAAGGTTTTTTTGGTTTCTTGTTCTCCTAGCATTAAAGGTGTACCAGTAAAACCAATAAATGCTGCATTGCGTAACGCATTCCTCATGTTGCCAGCAAATGTGTCATACTGACTGCGGTGTGCTTCATCCGCAATGACGATAATATCTGACCTATCTGAAAGTTGGGGATAGGTTCCGCCTTTTTCGGTGCGGAATTTTTGAATCATCGTGAAAATGTAGCGATGATCTTCTTGCAGGAGTTGTTTGAGGTGTTCTCCACTTTTGGCGCGGACATTTTTTTCGATTTCTGTCACAGCACCAGCATAGGCAAAGTTTTTGTAGATTTGTTCGTCTAAGTCTTCTCTGTCGGTAATAATTACAAATGTCCAGTTCCCATAGAGTTTACGCAGCACTTTTTGGGAGAAGAAAACCATTGAGTAACTTTTACCGCTTCCTTGGGTATGCCAAAATACTCCTAATCTGCCTTGGTTGGTTTTGATTTCCTTAACTGCGGTAAGTGCTTGGTTAACACCTAAATATTGATGATTTTTGGCAACGATTTTTACTAAAGTGCCTTTGGCAGAGTAAAAGAAGATAAAATTTTCAACTAGATCCAGTAATTTGGTAGGTTCACAAGTACCTCTAATAATCGTATCTAGAGAAATTATTCCTTCTTCTCCTTCTGAGTTGATTTTCTTCCACTCAGCGAAATGTTCCCATTTCGCAGTTAAACTACCAATGCGACTTTTTATGCCATTGGAGATGATGATAAATGCGTTGTACCAGAAAAGTTGCGGGATAGTTTGCTTGTAATCTGTGAGATTATTTTTATAGGCAAGTTCTAAGCGTTGGTGATGTGCTTTTAGTTCAATGAAAACTAAAGGTAAACCATTCACAAACCCAACTAAATCTGCTCTTCTGGTGTAAATTTCTCCTGTTACCCAGAATTGGGAAGCGAGAAAGAAGTTATTATTTTCTGGGTGATTCCAGTCAATGACTTTGACTGTTTCTGCTTGATCCTCACCCTCATCATTTTTAAAACTGACTTTCACCCCATCTTTGAGGAGTTGATAAATTTCTGCATTCGCATTCGCTAAACTCAACGTGCTTCTGTCACGAGTTAGTTCTTCAATAGCAAGTTGGATAGCTTCTGTGGGTAAGTCAGGGTTTAAGTTGCGGATAGCTGATTGCAATTTAGGAATTAAAACTACCTCATCCCTTGTTTGTCTCCCCAGTGTGCTGTTTGTACCAAAGGTTTCATGGTAACAATTAGCTGTTTGCCATTGCAGTTGCGAAAATAGCTCTATGGTGGAGTTTTCTAGCGCTGCTTCTGAGTCTGGGTGAGGTGGACGCATAAGTATGGAGTATCGATTTACTCCATTTTTAACTCAAAAGTTCGGCGTTGGGGATGGAGGGGGTGATTTTCTCACGCAGAGGCGCAGTATTGGTAGAAACCCAACACGATATTTAAGTACCTCAACACGACTTTGAAGTACCTCAACACGATATTTAAGTACCTCAACACGACTTTGAAGTACCTCAACACGACTTTGAAGTACCTCAACACGACTTTGAAGTACCTCAACACGATATTTAAGTACCTCAACACGATATTTAAGTACCTCAACACGATATTCAAGTACCTCAATACGATTTTTAGGTATCTGTTGCTTATACTAAATTGACTTTAGTTGTCATTTTTAACGCGATGCAGAAGCAAGGGGTACTTCAATTTCTTCTACCCGCCATGCAGCATAAGCTAAAGCTTCATAAATATCCTCGCGTTCTAGGTATGGGTAGGCGTTGAGAATATCCTCTGGGGTATGTCCTGCTGCCATTAAACCGACAATTGTACCTACAGTAACACGCATACCTCGAATGCAAGGTTTGCCACCCATGATTTCTGGGTTAAATGTGATTCGTTTTAGTGGTTTCATGTGTAGGTTATGAGTTTTATTTTTAATTATTCCACTTGTCTATTTATGCTGCTATGTCTTCTGTGGTGATGTCTAGCTGTTCTACGTCGATTTCTCCTGAGATAAGTTTGGGGAGGAGTAAATCGCGGGTTTGGCGGAGGTTGGAGTTTTTTGCTTCCAAGGTTTCGATAGCTTTAAATAAATTTTCTAACATTTGTGCAGCAGGTATTTGTAATCCCATTGATGGGACTATCACAGGAACCTTTCTCAATTCTGTTTGGCGAATACCTAAAACGGTTGTTCCACTTTGACGTGCATAAATTTGTTCCTGTATAATAGACGAACTTAATGCACAATAAAGAATAACAGGCATGAGTGTTTCTGGATTAGCTCTGATACTAAAAACTCTCTGACTTAAACAAAATTTTTTATTTTCAACTAAATAGTAGAGTTCTCCCAAAGGTGCTTCAGAGGTCATTAGAATATCACCTTGTTTTAATTCAGATTTCATCCATTTTTTATATAAACTTTCATCCACAAACTTTGATTTATCTAAATTGATGATTTTACCTTGTTTAATATTCTTAGCAGAAATAGCAATAATTCCCGACTCTGACCAATCCCCACCAAGTTTTTTAGGTGTTTTCCCTCGATAGTCAATAATTTCTAACACGATATCATCTAATTTCTTTACTTCCCACCCTTCAGGAATTAACCCCAATTCAGAATCAACCATTTTGGTGTGTTCATGACCAGGGAAGCGGAATTTGACAAACCACTCATGGTAGAGGATTTGTGCCATTTCTTCTAATATTTTGATGCGTTTTGTGTTGTTTTCTATTAGGTCATCATATGCTGAGAGTATGCCAGCGATTTTCTTCTGTGTGGGGAGAGGGGGTAAATATAGTTCTTCATTTTCTGAGAAAACTGTATATTGGAACCTTGCTACTCCAGTGTGCTGTGTATGGTATTGCAACAAATATCCAGCATTATAAAGATATTGTAGATGCCAAAAAATATAGCTAGGATCAGCTTTTGTTGGATCGATACGAATAAATCTACTAAAGCTAGCACAAGTGAAGGGTAAATCAGATTGGTGAATTATTGACGGTTTGATAAAAACAGAACGACCTGTGGGACGGTCTTTAGAACCACCAGCAGTTTCTAATAAAATATCATTGATCTGAAGAGTTTTGCGTTCTGCAATACGCTTTGGAATATATCTAATAGGAAGAGCAGTTATCTTTCCTTCTCTGACAGATTCAAAGTCTGTTCCTCTAATGACAGCCATTTTCACATAATCTTCAAGTGGCTCATCTTTGCCCCATTCGCCATCTTTTGATTCTTGAATAAGAGATTTTAATATAATACCTATTCCCTTCAAAATATGCTCTCCACTAATTTTAGATTTTAAAATATTTTTCTACTTATGTATATCAACCTTAAAAATTTACTCTTCATCTGCAAACAAAGACTCCAAATCTCGATAACCACTCACCACGCGCAAAATTTCTATCCCGTCATCAAGAACTTGATAAAGAATTACATATCCATCTAGCGGTAAACCACGCAATGAGGGTTTAATATGAGCATAACTACGTCCCATGCTGGGGAAGTTAGCTAAATTTTGGCACTTTTTATTAAATTCTCTAAATAACTTTTCTCCTGCTTCCAGATTTCTTGCAAGAAAGTAATCAGCAATTTCATTTAAATCTCGACTGGCAGATGGTGAGATAATGTAATTACTCATTCCTCACCCTCACGCGCTTTTTGGAATCTGTCGAGTATTTGCATTACTACAGTCTCACCATCTAACCCTTCACCACGCTCAAGTTCTGCAATTGCAACATCAACTTTTTGGCGAGTTTCTTCTACCCATTCCTGATACTCCTTATCCTGTTTTTCCAGCAATTTCAATGCTTTACTAATCACTTCCTCAGCATTTGCATATCTACCTGTAGCAAGTTGCGCTTGAATAAATTGCTCGATTTCTGGTTTAAGTGTGATATTCATAACTTTTACCTCAGCTAAAAGAAGGGATGCATTAACTTTGTTCTAACAATTTCGCCACATTCTCAGCAATTCTCTCCTCTAATTCTCTCGCTTCCAGATTCAAAACCTCCAATTCCTCATTCAATTCTTCCAACTTCTCAGTAAAATCAAAATCTTCTACCACTCGTTCCGCAACACCCACATAACGTCCAGGGTTTAAACTCCATCCCTGCGCTGCAATTTCTTCTAACGTTGCTACCTTACAAAGTCCAGGTACATCAATATATTGTCCTTGGGGGAATTTCTCCGCTAGCAATGCTTGACTACCATTGGTTGTCTCTACTGCTTCACCTCTGTACAACCTGACAATATTCGCCAAAAATTCAATCTGTTCTGCGCTAAACTCCCGATGGGCACGGTCAATTTGACGGTAAATGTGCCTAGCATCCAGAAATAATACCTTATCCCTGCGGATAGTATCTGCTTTCCCCTTATCCAAAAACCACAAAGTACAGGGTAAAGTCACAGTGTAGAAAAAATTAGAACCAACAGTAATCATCACATCCACTGCATGGGATTGGATAAGTTTCTGCCGAATTTCTAATTCAGTTCCTCGCGCATCACTAGCAGAATTCGCCATGACAAATCCTGCTCTACCTGTTTCATTCAATGCACTCCAGAAAAAATGAATCCACAGGTAATTAGCATTATCTGCTTTGGGCATTCCAAATTTGCTAACACGCGGATCTCCTTTGATTTTTTCTTTGTCCACCTTATCGACATTAAAAGGTGGATTTGCCATCACACCTTATAAACCTCTTTACGGCTAGCAAAGGTAATTAATATCACTTTCTTGCTCTCAACCAATGGAATATACACAAGCCTGTGATCACCAATTCGATAACGCCACATACCTTTTAAGTCACCTGTTAAAGGTTTTACTGTATCACCCATAGATTCTAAAGGTTTCTGACTAATATAAGTAATCGCTTCTAAAATTCTCCCCTGAAGTTTGCGATCTATTTCTTGGATATCCTTTATAAACTCATTAGTCATAATAATTAGCCAACTATGACGGTCAATTTCTGGTAGATGTGCATATAATAGCTCTGTTTTATTTATATTTTCAATACTGGTTTGCCAACTATTAGATAAATCTTGGTATTCTTGCCAGATAATATTTAGAATATAAAATAAAACACTTGCTCTCTTGGGATTTGTTATTATTTTTTTCCGAATATCATGAATTCCTAGTTTTACATTTTCTTTCAATAATTCATTTTCGTAATTATTTTCTCTATTCTCAATTTCGCTTCTTATCTTTTCATAATTGTCTATATCCATTGTTTTTACCTACTCATGATCTTTTTTATTAATACGTTATTAACAAAGTAAGCTATTAATAATTTTTTCTGCTACAGAGTAAACCCTTAATTTTAATTTATTAAATTATAAAATTTGCTTATTGACACACTTGACATCAGTTATAGAGATAGTACTCTTCTCTACCTAGCTGGGGTCACTGTGCCGAAATGGATACTGTCGGCGAATGCACTACATATCTGTAAATACTTGCCAGTCTTTACCACAATGTCAATACATCATCCAGTTTTAGGGGAATGGAATTTTGCGATCGCAGAATAGAGGAATTTTAGACTATCGCTGTGATATGCGATCGCTGTTTGTATTGCTCACTCCCATCAGTTCTTTTATGGTTAATGCTTGTGAGGTAACAAACCCCGTAGCTGTGCAAGATTCAAATGCTCAAGTTCTAGAAGTTGCTTGCCAATATGTTCCATAAATTTCTCAAAGTTTGGACAACCATGACACCCTTTATCATGACCAGGAACAGTACATTGGCAAGTGCGAGAAGGAGGAATTTCTTTGAAGTAGTAATTACACTGGATACAATAGCAAACGCGGTTTCCCTGACTCTGGTAAGAAGTGGCAGAACCTTTGCGATCGCATTTAGGGCATTTAGGTATAGTCAAGTCTTCAGGTTGCCACTCTTGCAAAACTAGTTGGGAAGCAACTTCAAACCTTAACTGTTTTAGTCGAAGAAGTTCAAGCACATTCATCATGGTTCTCCACTTTGACAGAAGAAGTGTTTTGAAAAATGATGGATTCTATCTGACCATCACGAATGAAAATTCTATGAACTATGCGACGATATATCTGAACCTTCTCATTGTTAGATAGCGATCGCCAAATTCCCAAGTTATTGCCTACTTGAATAATCTCCTCAACAGTCTTGTCCTCCAGTTGCTTAGACTCAAAGAAATTAGTTTCTTCTTCAATCTGGCGTTTTAGTTGCGCTTTAAGTTCTTCTGCTCCAGGGTTAAATCCAGGAAACTGCTCGAAGAAAGCGAGTTGTGCTTCTAGCTTTTGCAAACGCTCGGTTTTAAAAGGGACTACATCAATTGTCTCCTTATTATCCTGACTAAGACTATGAGATTTCTCCAGTAGTGCTGTAATTAGTGCTTCCTCAATGGCATGTTGTTTAACGTTTTTGGAATTGTTGCAACCAACACCAGAGTGCCGACAGGCATAGTAACTATACTGTTTGGATAAGGTGTACATTCCCTTTTGAATACAGCGAGATCCACATTCCGCGCAATAAACTAAACCAATTTGATAGGCATAAGGACGATAACCCTCTTCAGGGCTTCTCTTTGTTCCAAATGCCCCAGCACACATTTGGGTGTTTGCTTGCATTATTCGCTGAATTTCTTCCGCTTCCCCATCCCTAAGAAGTCGTTGGTTAGGGTGAGTATTATGTATAATTTGCCACTCCTCGCGTGGTTTAAGCTTTCTTTTACTATCAGAACTCCGTTGACCATAACAAGTATGCCCATCCAAAATTGGATTCTGAAGCCATACAGAAAATCCACGTTTAGTCCAATGAAGAACTTTGTCCGTGCCATTTTTCTTAGCTTTAGTTTTACACACACCGTACTTGTTAAAAATTTTCTTTAGTGCAGGAGTAATACCTTTTACCGCAAGAAAAATCTCAATACAATCTCTGGCAATTTCAGCTATTGTTCGATGCGGTAAATTCTGCATTGCTTCTTCATGCATCGAATCACTATAAAAATCTCGGTAGTTTTCTGGTCGATCTGTCAATAGACACAGAAAAGGGGTGAGATCCAAAAAATATTGGCGATCAATGACAACTAGACCGAAAGGACAAGAACCATTAGCCCAGGTTTGTTTTCGTTGGTGTTCTTTCCCTCGCTTAATCCGTTCTGAAAGTAAATCTACTTCCCATTCAGCTAGTACCCCTAACATATTGAGCATAAGTTTTCCTTGTGGGGTACTCAAATCCATTTTTTGATCAAGAATTACTAGATTTACATCATATTTTTGAAGGACATCAACAATTTTTCTCAGAGTAGGTAAAGAGCGAGTAATGCGGTCAATTCTAGTAATGAAAACTGTCCGAACTTTACCTACTTCAATAAGTCGCATTAATTCCTGATACTGGGTACGATCATCCTTCTTGCCTTTCTCAACATCAGTAAAAATGTGCTTTGCTCCAGCATCCCTCAGTCTAGCTATTTGTTGTTCTAACGCATTTGTATCTTCAGCTTGTTCACGGGAAGATACACGAGCATAGCCAATATCTAATCGTTCCATCTCTTCTGCATTAATAGTAGAATCAGGTACATTATTGGCTAATTCTACCAGCTTTTTTGTGCATAATCCACTTGAATTGGTTATGCACAAAACTCCGTAATTTATATTATTAACTTCGCGAATTATCCTATAAAATATTTTATTTATTGGAGAGTAATATGATAAATAAAATCTTGCAATATTAATTGCTTGAAGATAAAAGTTGTGAACCAGTAATTTAACAGATACTTGACTAGCGTAAACCGAATAATACATAAAGTTTTATTCCTTGCTTATAACAAATGTTATATACAAGGAATAGCAAATTAATTCAAATGAATACAAATGAGTTTAAACATATTAAGAAATATTAATCCCAAACCCAAACGATATGTCCCCACTCATCAATAGTTCCTTTTACTTTTCTAGGACTGTTTGTGATTTTTCCGTTCGTTTCTCGCTTTTTGTAAGGTTCTCCACTCCGCCAATCGAATTCATCTACAAAAAGTTCTTTACCTTTAGTAAAAGCATTGAGGTATTTTTCTAAATATGGTTCTAAGTGCTTGTTATACCGAGAAGTAATTTGCGATCGCATTGCCAATAACCAATAGGCGTTCCAACCTGCCTCTTGCAAATACTTAAGGTATTCTTCCTTCTTTTTTGAGTAATAAGCATTATCTAGAGACGACTCTTGCCAAATTGCTTCTTTGAGCAGGTAAGCACGAGTAGCGATATTATCTCGCTGCATTCTTTTTGTAACCCATTCCCAATCTTGGTTATATGGACCCAAATGCCATATATATAGAAAATCTTGTTTAAGGATATCAATAAAAAGTTCTAAAGGATGACTAAACCCATAGTTAATTTTATTCTTTTTTGCCCATTGTTTTATATATTTCTCACCTTTCAGTAAAATTTGGTAGCAAGCAATATCTATCTCTCTAGTCATTTTAAGGTTATTAATGCTGCTTTCTGGCAAGTCATCAACCAGAACACCTCCTTCTGCGAAAGGATCTTGTATTAGTCCAAGTAATTGTTGCGCTATAACTACTCCTCTCGCTTGCCAAAAGTAATGTAGCGTTTTTAGCCAATAAAATTGGTTTTGATTCTTAGGCAGAACCGATGCAGTTAAAGGAATTTCACCTATTGCTTTAGCAATTTTAAAAAACTCTTGCCCTTTCAGTGTATCTGGTATGTAAATAGGGAGGTGTGGAATCCAACGACGCTTAATTCGCAAAAGCTCATCATTTTTTCTTGCAGTATCAAGCCATTTCTGTATTGCTGTTTGAATGAATGGATGCTGCTTCATCTCAACAGAAAGAGATAACAAGTTTTCTGGAATCAGGATTAGTGGCAGTTCTTGTAAAGCTTTAGGTGCTTTAATATACCGTCTTGTTAAAGTTGAGGATTCAACATTAGATGGTGTTTGATATTTAAAAAAAAATAATTTTTGCATTTGATGTGTGTATTGACTATGTAACCAATATTATTGCCATTGTTCAGCCATATACCATAAATCAGCTTAAATTCATATATTGTAATAATAGTTTACAGGTTTGAATTGATTGTTAGATTAGAGATTTTTAAGGTTATTTTGAAAAAAAGCGAGGTTTTAATATTGTATTTGCGCTTAAAAAGCGTGCAATAAAATAAGTAGAAACCTCTAAATATCTAAGTTTCTCACTCGAATATTCCCAATCAAGAAATTATTCCTATATGAGAGTAGAGATTATCTTGCTAATTACTCTAATAGTCAGGAAAGTTTACTATGCCTACACCAGCAAATGATTATATGTCTTTCTCTTTCTGCAACAAAAACATTTTAGCCCAACACATTGGGTATAGTTCACATACCCTAAAAGCAATACGGCAACGTGGTGAATGGATTGAAGGAATTCATTATGTTAAAGAGAATTCAAGAACAATTCGCTATAACCTGGCGCTTTGCCTTCATTGGCTTGCCAATAAGCACAACCCAGACGCGCATCAAAAAGAGATTGCACGCTATTTGGCAAGTTTAGAAGTACAAAAGACTCGAAAAGGTAAAAGGTGATTCTTATGCTCCTTAAAAGAGACACTGCTATTTCAAGGCAGTTTCAATACTATTCCATTAAACCTGCTCATGGAAACTACAAAAAGAGGAATTAAAAATGGATGAAACCCACAAAGAAGCGATCACTGCTAGTAACAGCGATCGCCAAAGTACAAAAAAAATTTCTGCTCATAATTCTAACACCAGTAACACAATAAAGCCTCAGCAACTTCTTCAGAATATGAAATTACTACCTGAAGATTGGGCACTTGTTGCAGTGGGAAATAATAAAGCTCCATTCGGGAATAACTGGCAAAATACTCCTTTGACAACACAGGATTTTGAAGCAGCAGTTGAAACTGGGTGCTTCAAATGCCTAACAGTGGAAAAACAGAAAGAAGGACTTATTAAACCCCCTGTTTCCTGGTGGTTTGCAGTTGGAGTTCTGTGTGGCACCCCATCACAAGGTTTACTGTTTGTTGATCATGATGGGGCAAGTTGTGATGCTCTGATTGAGAAACTTTCAGGACAATCTCTGGAAGAGGCATTACCAAAAACAGTTACTGTGACATCAGGTAGAGAAGGACGTTATCAGTCTATTTATCGAGTACAAACACAGTATTGGGAACAGATAAAAACACACAAATTTAAGACAGATATCCAAGGAGAGGATGGTAAACCCGAACAACTGGAATTTCGTTGGGATGGCTGTCAGTCTGTTGTTGTTGGGTATCATCCTGTTACAGGAACTTATCAATGGTCTTTAGGTAAGTCACCTGTGGAATGTGACATTGCAGAAGCTCCTATGTGGATGATCGAGCAGATGCTGAAGAATAAACCTCTGCATCAATCCACTCAATTGAAATCCCAGACCTTAAGTATTTTAAAAACATCGACTGATAAGGATTTGGCTTTGTCTTACCTTAGTGCAATTCCTCCAACAGAAGACTATGATACGTGGATTAAGGTTGGAATGGCTCTACACTCTGTTAGCCAAGACTTGTTACCGGAGTGGGATTACTGGAGTCGAGGAGCTAGTAACTACGAAGAAAATGCCTGTGGGAAGCATTGGAAATCTTTCAAATCTGGTAAAGGAGTTGGGCTAGGCACATTAGGATTATTAGCTAAACACAATAGCTGGCAAACTCCATCTACCCCTAGCAGAAGTGAGAACAAGGTTGATCCACAATCTTTATCACTATATCTTGAAGAATCAGAAGATACAGAAGAACTAGTTCAAGAGGTTCAAAGCTTCCTGAAACTAACTCAACAAGCTGCACCTGTTCAATCATTACTTTCTTCGCATCTGACGATTCCGTTGACACACCTCGCCAAACGTTTCAATATTCCACTAGAAACTTTTATTGGGGTTTTGTTACCTGTTGCAGCTTCTTTATTAAGAGTTAATACTTGTATTCAAATTGATGCTACTACAAACTTCCGTCCACCTCCAATTCTGTGGATGGGTTTGGTTGGGGAGACAGGTGCTACAAAATCGCCGATTTTTAATAGTATATTGAGTCCGCTTGAAGAGTTGCAGGCAGATGCTGAAGATACTTATCAGCGTGAATTAGCACAATATAAACAAGAATTAGCTACATGGCAGAAACTTCCGAAGGATGAAAGAGGGGATATGCCAACTGAACCATTTCCAAGGGAGTATTACCTTCAAGATGCAACTATGGAGGCGATCGCTGATTGCTTGAGCAAGCAAGCAAATCGAGGAGTTATTCTTGCGATCGATGAATTGGCAGGATTCTTTGCTGGGTTTAATAAATATCGCTCTTCAGGTCAAGGTAACGATCGCCAGATATGGCTGTCTGCTTATAATGGTCAATCTATCAAAATTAACCGCAAAACTGGACCTAGAGTATCTATATCTCGTACATCTGTAAGTGTGGCAGGAACAATTCAGCCCTGTGTTGTGCAAAAGCATATGGGTGATTTAAACGAAGACGACGGGTTTTGGTCTCGATTTCTGTGGATTCTGTTACCGTTAACTAAAATGCCACGACCATCTCAGGAAGCAACTCATAACCTCTCAGCATTGCTTCAAACCCTCTACAAAAACTTAGAGAAATTGGCTCCTAAGACTTACCAACTGGATCAACGTGGACAAGAAATTTGGGGGGATTGGCATGACTGGTGTGAACAAGAGAAATTTACCGAACCAAATTCTGCATTGAGAGCCATTTATCCAAAAGCAAAAGAAAGAGCAGCTAGAATTGCTCTTATTATCCATTGTGTGAATGCTGTTGTTGAAGATCGCACACCGGAAATTATCGTGGAAAGTGAGTTATTAGAAGCAGCGATCGCATTTACAAAGTGGTTGATTGGTCAAGCTCGTCTTATTTATGCTGACTCTGGTATCACAATTTATCCAGATTCATCAAAAATTAGTCGATTTGTAGAGCGCTTTCAAAAAAAGGATTGGATTAGTGCAAGGGACGTTACTCACTGGTCATCAAGTCGCGAGAAACTAACTGCTGATGCAGCTAGAGCATTCATGAAACAGGTTGTTGATTTGGGTTATGCCGTTGACAATCAAAAGTCCGGTAGAGCTTACCAAATCAAAATCAAACATAACTCCGGTAACACTGGTAACAATGTATCTTAACTGCTTTGTGCAATAGACTTTGAAGCTGGTAACAAGAGTGCTAACAGACTGGTAACAGAAGGTAATGTAAGGCTTGAATGCCTTAATGGTAATACATCTGATGACGGTAACAATACTCGTCAATTATTTAACAATGAGGAGTATCCTGTTACCGTCGTTCTCTCTTGGTTCAACTGACCTAATATCAAAGGGTGCAGTAAGTACAGGAAAGGTTGTTACCCAATCGTTACCAAGTTTGTTACCACTCTAGAAGGTTTCTCTGCCAAAGAACATACGGGATTTTGTTACCAAGTTACCAAGTTACCAACTTAATGTGTTAGGTGGGTGATCAAGCGTGTTTGAAGCCTCACAATATTTTCAATCCAGGGAGAAATTTATTATATCTAGAGGGTTATTGCACTTGCGTATATTTGTTCACTGAAATTTTTTCTGGGGTAAAACTGGGGTAAAAATTTATTTGAACGCTTGAAATGTCTATAAATACGTTTTTTTGCGAGGTCTGCAAAACCTCCATCCCCCGGTTCAAATCCGGGTGCCGCCTTTAATAAAATCAAGCCTTATAGAGTCGGAAATGCAGTCCGGCTCTTCTTTTTTGGAGTAAAGTTGGACAACCTGGACAGAATCTTCTTCAAGTCACAGAAGCGCTAGCGAGGAACGAGCGTCACCCCCTTATGTTGCTGCGCTTACATCCCCATCCCCAAGGGGATGGGGATGTAAGCGCGATCAAGAAAAACAACTTTAACTCTGATAAAATTCTCATGCTGCAAGTATAATTATTTACCGAAACGTCGTAATGCCCCTCCCTACTGCGTTGAGGGAGGGGATGTAAGACGGACGACGACGATTACACCTGCGAGCAATATCAATCGTTAGATTGATTAGGGAGTGGGGTGGATGATAGCGGAGCGTAAAGCCTTCTCTTCAAGAGGCTTCGCCAACGGCATAGCTTCGCTTAGAGCGAGTCATCGAGCGTCGGAGTCGTCAACCCTTGGACTTGGCAAAGAGTCGATCCAGTCTTCAATAAGTTGAGTGACATGGTAAGATAAAAATGGTCGTTGACCCTCCCGACTGTATGGACATCAGACAGGCTAACTTCAAAGTAGTAAGACTTGCCGCAGCAACATCAGAGATCGGGGAAAACGCGAGTCCTGCTGGTCAGCCATTGCTGTAAATCCAAGACAAACGTATCGTAGAACAATTAATTGCCAGTGGAAGATGGGCGACTGCCTGTGGACGCTGTGTAAGACCAAGTTGAACACGGGAGCCAGTGCAGTCTTGGGGTTTCCCCAAGTAAAGCATCTGGCGTGTTTAATGAGGCAACGGCGGTTGAGACGGGAAACCCTGAAGACGAATAAGACCGTCTTTGTGCTAGTTGAAATTGGAAGCCCCAGTTTCAGCCGAAGGCAAACTGGGGTACTTCACGATAGTGTCAATGGACAAGCGGCAACATTTTAGTTGGATTCTGAACTAGCGGCAGAATTCTACTTTAAATAGTGGAGAAAACTCACTCTATTTAAGGACAAGCTCTATTCTGGAAGTTAGAAGAATGATTTGCTGTTTTTGGAGCGATCGCACATCTGCTAAACTCGCATCTACTGACTGCAAAATTTGCGCTGTTGTCTGATTTCCATCACAGGCGAGGAGAAATTGCCACTCGACATCATTTAAACGCACAATTTGATAGTCTTGATTAAAGAATTGTTGACTATCTCGCCATCCCTGAATGCAAGGACTAGGTTCCGGTACAGCAGACATTAGCTTAGTATCTGATGCCCAATCTTCTTTATTAATGGGGTTGCGTCCTAAGAAAAACTCATAGTGAGTAATTGCTTGGGGGTCGAGGATTTCAATTAACCGATAACGTTGGCGATCGCTTAAATTTTGAGAACGTTCAATTAACTCTGGTGCTTTCCCAATCAAGCGTTCTAAATCCCACACTTTGGGATTAGAAAAGCCGAGAAATTCTAACCCCGACGCATCGATTAATTCAAATACTGTATTGATGTTGTAATCAATTTCTTGGGGATGGACATACATATCTGCAAAGTAACCATCTCTTTGATTTTCCCAAGACCAGCGTTCTTGTTCGCGTTTGCGGAGGCGGTTATCTTCTGGTAGTGCAGCAAATATCTGTCTTCCTACTGCGACACCATCGGTGTAATCGCCGCGTTTTTCACCTTGCAAAAGTGCGATCGCTTCTTGCATCAATTTAATTTCCCAACGTCCCAGTTCCCCATACACAAAAATGTGCATTATACCACCAGGCGATAGTTTTTTCGCTAAAGCTTGAATTCCGCGAATGGGGTCAGGGGTATGGTGCAGAACTCCCACACAGTTAATTAGCTCAAATTCACCAGGAAGCTGTTCCACATCAAACAAACTCAGATGATGAAATTCTACCCTGCTTGCTCCTGATTTTTGACAACGTTCTTGAGCTACAGCTAATGCGCCAGCACTCAAATCAATACCCACAACAGTCGCATCGGGATTGAGATGGACTAAGTATTCTGTTCCCACCCCCGTACCACAACCAGCATCAAGAATGCGGACATTGGTTTGTGGGGGTTTTTGTCCGGTACAAAAGTTATACGCCGTCAGCCAGTTCCAGCGCCAGTTATAACCAGGAGGCGGTTCATCTAATAACGGTTCTGGGGGGAAGGGATAGGTATTGTAGAGTTTGGCGACTGCTGCACTAATTGCTTGGGAATCTGACATCGGGGGAGAACATTAATTTGTCATACAGTTTAATTATCCATGTCCTGAAGATGCGATCGCATCTCTCAAGAACATTATTTTTCCCCTCGCTGAAACTTCATTGTCATTTCTAAGCGAGATAATGCGCTAATAGCCGACTCGCGCACGTAAGAATCGGTTGATTCATTGTCAATTAGAGATTGTAAAACCTCTACACCTCGGCTATCGCCAATTGAGCCAAGAGCATTGACTATCGAGATTCCTAGCGCTGGATTGTCTGTAGTTTGCAATGCTTCAATCAAAACATCAACTACAGGAGAACCAATTTCACCCAAAGCCATGACAGCAGCAATATGTACTACAGGATTGGGATCGTTAAGAGCAGTTTTTAAACCCTGTACGCCTTCTGCTGCGAAGGGAACATCTGGATGATTAATGGCGACTTGCGCTAAGGCTTTAGCCGCACTACCGCGAACGGTGACATTATCGCTATTAAGTAACGCTTCTACTAAAGGATTTATCGCATCAGGGCCGATCGCACCTAAGGCTTTTACTGCTGCTCGGCGATAGGTGGTATCCTCTTCATCGAGAATACTCATCAACCGGGGGATAGTTGTCTCATCAGGATTTTCCGCCAATTCCCACATTGCTTGATCCCGCAGGTGGGGGTTGGGGTGTTTCAGTTGTTGGAATAATTCTTCTGTTGTCGGCATTGTTTTTAATTAAAAGATAATTAGTATTAAGTAGGGCGGTGCAATTAAACAGAACTGGCAAGGGCTGTCATTAGTCATTAGTCATTAGTCATTGGTAAGGGTTTCAAGGTAATTTACGTTTCGTAACATAGTTTGGTTTTTTCTACCGACTTACTTACAAAGGAAAAATCAGATTTAAACACATTTCATTGATTTGCCTAAATCCCAACTTACTATAAATTGGTTTCCTTGAAGGATAGGAGATAAACCTCGTCCATTTTGAAACTAGGAGTAGTGCGGGCAGCGTTCGACTGAGCGCTCACGCCGAAGTCTTGCCTGCTACTACCACCAGGGAGCAAGATGCTCCCACTACTTTTAAAACTATGGTTCTCAAAATAGATGTGGTTTAAGCGATCGCTATTTGGGATTTTCACTGGGAAAATTAGGCGGTAATTTCTTGCTTTTTCAGGGTTATTGAGGCTTTAGCAGCAATTAGCCAATCACTATCTTGTGTTAGTTGCTCGTGTCCACTGATATCGCCTAGTTTCTCCAGCGCCATCAACGCTGCATACTTGAGATCCCAAATTTTGGTTTCTAAACAGGTTTTTATTTCCGGGATGGCTTTTGCATCTCCCAGTTCAGCAAGTGCGATCGCCGCAGCAGCTCGTGATTTTTGAAACTGTGGTTGTTTGTTATGCAAAGCTTCCACTAGTAAATCGTAGGCTGGAGCATGTTTTAACCATCCGAATAGCTTCATTACATGGAAGTGGGCACCATAATCATTATTCGCTTCTGCTGCATAAGTGGCAAATAAAGCCTCCGGTGCAGCATCGGCATAATGCTCTAATATAGTTTTGGTGGCTAAATAACAACGACCAAAGTCGGTTTCATACAACTCGCGGATCAAATTTTCTACGCTCGGAAGGCGATCGTAACTATGCACCAAACTCAAATCCTGGGGATGATCGTATAATGTCTGCTCTAAATAAGGTTGAACTTTGGCAAAAGTAATTGCACCGGTAGCGATTCCCGCTTCTGCTAGAGTGCGAATTCCCCGCAGTCGAAACACCAAAGAGACTGGACATTTTGCAATCTGAGGAATGGCATCATAATACCGCGCATCCATCAAATCTTGGATCGATAAACGTCGCCCTAAGACATTGCGGTGTTGTAACATCGCCACCACTTTTCCCATCTGGGAATAGTCTCCAGTTAAGCGACAAATTGCGGCGATCGCAGCACTAGCTGTTGGTGGATCGTTATCATTGATGAATTTGCGAATCCGTTCTAAGGCTGGTTCATAATTAAATTTAGTTAATGTATGAATAATTACCCGATATGTTTGCCCTGGCTTATCGAGTAATTGCGCCACTTCTTCTAATATATGGTGGTCTTGAGTGCCAATTTCCCCAATTGCCCAGACAGCATTTTCCACAGTATAGCAGTCATCATCAAACAGGCATGTACGGATAACTGGTAAAGCTGTTGCGGCTTTGAGTCGTCCTAAAGTCTCCACTGATTTACGCCGAACGATCCGATTATCCAACGAGGGGTCAGTTTGCTGCACTGCACGGATGAGTGCATTGATTGACTTTTCTGTAGGGAAATTGACTAAATGAGAAGCTGCAATATAGCGCGAATCATTTTCACTCACTTGGTTTTGGGGAGTATCCAAAAGCGCGATCGCTTGGTCTTCTGTGAGATTAAATAAATTAAAAAAGCGTTTATCCATAATATATAAATCTTAGCTGCTACTGGTTCAGCTATAACCAATGACAAATGACCAATGACAAATGACCAACAACAAAACAAACCCAGAGATTCTGTGCTAATACTCAACCTTCACAGGCAAAGCAAACAGCCAAGAACCTCTAGGTTTGTAGGGTCACAATTTAGCCTCGCTACCAAATGACAACTTGGACAACTGACTAGGAGAGAGAGTTAATAGCGTAGTCTAGTAAAGCATTGTATTCGGTCAATGCTTGAGCAGACATATCGCGAGGCGCACAACCACGGTTACGAGCAAAGCTTAAAGCTTCAACGTAAGGAGCGGTGGGTAAGCCTAAAGCGCGATAAACTTCGCGTTGTCCAGCAATACCCCACTCATCCAATGGGCCTGTACCACCAACAACTAAGCAGTATTGGATTAGGCGCAAGTAGTGCTTGATGTCACGAGCGCACTTAGCTTTGTAGGTATCGGTGGAGTTAGCTTCACCAGCGTTGTTCAAGTAAGGATACTTCTTGATGCAAGCGTTGTAAGCTTCGGTAGCAACTGCATCGATGTTGTTAGCTAGCTTTTCAGCAGCTTCCAAACGAGCAGATGCACGTTGAATAGAACCTTGTACGGATTCTAAATCAGAGGTGCTGGGGAAACGACCTGCAGCATCAGCCGATGCAATAACGGTGGTAACAACTGATTTCATTTCTTAATCTCCCAAAAGGCTTTTTATTTAAACTGTGTTGGATGTCAATCTGTTGAGTTAATGGCAAGTGGCAATTATTAGCTCAAAGCAGAGATTACGCGATCGAAGTAGCTAGAAGCTTCAGCAACTAAGCTAGCGCAACGATCTTCAACAACGGGGGTTCCCATCTTACGTAATTTGGCACCAGCACGAGCCTCGCTGGGGGTGTCTTGAATGTGAGCAGCAGCTTGAGCCTTCATGATTTGAACGGCACGTACTGTAGAGGTGGTGGGTACGCCTAGAGCAGCATAGGTTTCTTTCAAACCATTTAAGCAACGATCGTCTAGAACGGAAGCATCACCAGCTAGTAGAGCGTAGGTTACATAGCGTAAGATGATTTCTGCGTCGCGTAAGCAAGCAGCCATACGACGGTTAGGATAGCAGTTACCACCAGCTTGAATCAAACCTTGGTTTTCGCAGATCATCCCAGCAACAGCATCAGAAACCATGCAGCTAGCGTTACTTGCGATCGCATTTACAGCATCCAAACGTCTGTTACCACTGGCAACGAAAGCTCTCAGAGCAGCAATATCAGATACGGTAGAAGTGCTAGCATCTGCTGAAACTACAGCTCTAGAAAAAGCATCAAGCATTTCGCTCTCCTTAAAAATTGGTTTTCTCTGAAACTTGATTGCTTGTTCCCTGAACAAGACAATATAGAACATAAAAGATGAAAGCTATCTCAGTCTCAGTTATGAGAAACTAAGTAACAATCCTTAACAAACAAACCCCAGACAGGCTTGTTCTGTCTGGGGTTTGCAGATTAACTATTTAACCTAACTTGCGGGAAGTCCCCAGGTGTAGTTTACGGAACCTGGGGATGAAAGCAAGGGCTGCGACGATTGCATCTTTGAGCGTCAACAACCGTAGGT
>NZ_CAWPNJ010000063.1:0-262261 GCF_963889195.1 Calothrix sp. FACHB-168 | reverse complement strand
CCTGCCTATTGGCGCGAAAGTGACTTACAAAAATATATTAGCGATCGCTTAAAAGAACGTGGATTTCAAACTCAATTGGAAGTTTCTGCCAATGGTGGCAGAGCTGATATTGTCACTAATTGGCAGGGTGGAGCGATTATCGAGTGCAAAAAGTACCTTGATCGCAATACTATTTATCAAGCTGTGGGGCAACTCAACCTTTACGGACTAAATAATACACACAGGCTCATCGTCATGGGCTTTCTCACGCCCGATGCTCGTGAACAGCCATCAGCACTGAAGACAGCTTCAATGGTTGAGCAAAATCCCCGTATACAAGTAGTATTCGTAAATACTGAAGAAGAATGGCTTCCCGGCAATCAAGTACGAATTGGTTTTGGGAATTTCCAGTTTTGGAATTTTCGGCTGACGCAGTTGCCAAACTTCAAGGATTGGCGTTGGTGGTTAAATCTGTCCAAAGCTAACCCCTTAATTCTAATTCTGGCAGGTTCGTTGTTTTTGGGAGTCTTGCCAGAACTGAGAAAATTAACTCCTGCTACTGTCATACAGCAGACTCAGCAGCAACCATAATTTCAAC
Source organism: Calothrix sp. FACHB-168 (assembly GCF_963889195.1). Lineage (NCBI taxonomy): Bacteria > Bacillati > Cyanobacteriota > Cyanophyceae > Nostocales > Calotrichaceae > Calothrix > Calothrix sp. FACHB-168. The sequence goes on along the minus strand of NZ_CAWPNJ010000063.1, from coordinate 261,684 downwards.
TAACCCACACAGAGAACGAATCGAATAGTAGACTTTGGAATATAACCGTTCGGAATAATCGCTAACCGCATATTCGCCTAAAACCGAGTTATCTATTGTTTGGAAATTAGTCGCTGATTGTTTACGTGTCGCCATAATTAAAATGTCCTGAATTCTTCATTTTTCTACTGGCGTTAGCCTTATTAAAACCATGCGTAATCATCATCGGCTAATAAATCGGCTCGTTCCTGATAATCCAGATAATCGATTTTCAACTGCCGCAAATCTGTATCTGATGCCAAATTTTGCAGGTCTTGCATAATCTCTCGAACGTGATTTTCTTCGCTAACACCTGAATAGTAGGTTTTGATCAATTTGTGAGTCCAGCCACACATGCGGCTCTGCCGCCGAGTGGACTGGCGAACCCGGAGAGTCAGCCTTCGTCATGAATTGTTCTATATTTGTGACAAATATTTGCTCTTTGCTAATTGCTTGTACCATAATTATTCCCTCAATATTCACAACTTTGATGCGGCTTAATATTCACTGGGGAGCATGAGAATTGTTTCTACCAAATACAGTTTTATGTGACCGAGCAAAAAATCCGTGTATTCGATTTCTTGGCGTAATACTTCTTGCTTTGTATCCCACTCACAAGTCAAAATGCCAGAATTATTCTCAACTCGTAAATGCCAGATTTGAAATTCTCTTAAGTTAGGATTGGAGAGAAATTGTTTCGTTTGGTGTGAGAAAATTGCATCCAATAGCCAGTAGCTGCTTGTTTCTTCGGCTAAGTATTTGATACCTTCTGTATATTTCAAGCCGAGCCAGTGTTTGTAGAGAGTAGTTGAACCGGTAAATTGGTTGAGTTCGGCTTCTATTTGATGTGGTGTTTTCATGTTTGAAAATTCCTGATTTTACAAACTTCACACTTCCAAAGGCGTGAGCCGTAAAATGAAACTGCTGGCAATAGATACCAGCAGTTAAGGAATTTTCTTTGATGAGGAATTGACAGTTGTGATTTATTAACTTTAATAAATTCTTCGCAAAAGCCTTGTGGATAATCAAAAACTACTGTGTAATTCCAAGTATTGCTGTAATCATCTAATCGCCATCCCGTAGCTGGAACTGATAATATCTAAACTAGATTTAAATTAAAAATATAAAATATTTTTATCTATTCAAATAACTAATGATAGTAGCACAAGTGTGAAATGATTCTAAAATAGATAGAAGCACATAAAATCTTACTTATTTGACTTAATTATGATGTCAATAAATAAGGACTTAGTAGTTAGTTTATTTTGTGGAATTGGCGGATTAGACCTGGGGTTTGAATCTGCTGGATTTGAAGTAGCAGTTTCCATCGATAATAATCCTAAAGTTTTAGAATTATATAGACTGAATTTCCCCAACACGTTAGTTTTATGTCGAGATATTGGGGATATTTCCGCAGCAGAAATTAGGGAACTTATTCAAAATAAATATCCAGATTGGGATGGGGAAATTACCGCAGTAATTGGCGGACCACCTTGTCAAGGTTTTAGTGTTACTGGCAAGCAAAACCCCGACGATGATCGCAGTCAATTAGTTATAAAATTCATCAATTTGGTCGTCGATCTCAATCCGACAATGTTCGTGATGGAGAATGTTCCTGCGATTGAATGGAAGAAGTTTTCTGAGATTACTGGTAATGCGATCGCTCTTATAGGAGAACACTACATCCTATCCAAATGGTTGCTCACAGCATCAGATTATGGTGTACCCCAAAAACGACAACGAGCAATTTGGGTAGGGTCAAAGTTTGGTGAGGTTATTACGCCTACTGAGAGTGATAAAAAGTTTAGCGTGGGAGAGGCGCTCGCTGATTTAACCCACATTCCTATCAATTCGCAAACTGACACCTGGGAACTGACTCAAAAGGGCGAATATGCTGAATATTTGGACAAAATCTTCCCTTACGTTTCAAACTCCCCGAATACCATTAGCGGATGTCAGGCAACAGCACATACTCCAGCTACTCAACAGAAATATGGTGATACTATTCCTGGGGAGAAAGAACCGACGACGTGGGCTTATCGTTTGTCAGTTTCGGGGTTGTCCCCGACATTACGTGCTGGAAGTGGGAATCGAACAGCAGCGCGTCCTATCCATTATCAACATGCACGGGTGATAACGGTTCGTGAGGCTGCGAGGTTGCACAGTTTTCCTGATTGGTTCGATTTTGGTACAAGTAAGCTGGCTGCTCACAAGGCTATAGGGAATAGCGTTCCACCTTTGCTTGGTTATGCCATTGCTTCTCAGGTATTGGCGCATTTGGAAGAACAGCAAAGTTTCTCCTTTGCAGACGTTACGCGAACAACGATTATTTTGCGATGTCCGGGGACAACTTGCTTTGTGTTTAGGCATTTGCTGGACTTACAAACCCTTGAAGCGTCGGTTGATTTGCTAATTTTTCACTTAATGGGGCAACAGTCAGGAAAACAAAATTGCGGGACTACTGGGTTGCTTGATGTGGAAAATATCAAAGTTGGTAACGAGCGATCACCTCCGTTAAAGTCTTGTATCAAAAATAATTGCCACCCCAGATTCTCTGACAAAATAAATAGAAATTACTGTCCAGACATTTGCCAATGACTGATAGTTATTCGTTTAAATTTGAGGATTAAGAAGCCAGCGTAGCCCTCAAAAATCGCCAGTTTAGTTCCCTAGACAGCTATGAAGCCAGGTTATCCCTATTCAATCTGTCCATATTGGCTGACTACGACCAATTAGTTTGTTTGCCGGAACTCGCTAACATCGATAAACACTGGTATCAAATAAAAACTGCTAAAAAAGTCATCAAGCAGTTTGGTGGTCGGGCAATGCTCTCGGATGAGTTGGGTTTAGGAAAAACCATTGAAGCGGCGATGATTTGTAAAGAGTATTTACTGAGAAATCAAATCAAGTCGTTGTTAATTTTAACTCCTGCCACCCTCGTCTCCCAATGGTAACAGGAACTGCAAGAAAAGTTTATAATTTGGTGGAATTATTTAATTTGCTGACTTTACTCAAACCGGGATTATTAAAAACAGGAGCCCAATTTAAACGGGAATATGTGGGTTCAAAAGATGTGAGAGTTCCTAAAAATCCAGAGAAATTACGAAAATTGATGCGGGAAGTCATGGTGAGAAATACCCGTTCGGTTGTCGATGTGAAACTACCAAAACGTTTCGCTTCCACAATTACCGTCCAACCCACAGTAACCGAGAAGGAATTATATCAAGCCCTGAATCAATATTTACGCACATCATCCCAACAAAAAACCATCGATAAACTAACTCGAAATAACCTCCTCATGAGTGCGGGTTCGAGTCCAGTAGCATTGGTTAATTCCCTGGAAAAATTATCGGAACGTTTAGAAGATTCCCAAATTCGATTACTGCAAAAACAAGCGAACAGCATCAAACAATTTGAGAAAACCAGAATGTTGGTTGACTTATTAAAAAAATCGACACAGAAAACATTAGTATTTGTCAATAATCTTGCCACCCAAACCTATCTATCGGAATCCTTAAAAGCGAGTAAAATCGAACACAGTCAATTTCGCGGAGATATGTCCCTCACAGCCAAAGATACAGCGATCGCAGATTTTCGGGAACTCGTTCCCGTAATGTTAGCAACGGAAACGGGGGGAGAAGGACGCAACCAATATATCTCCGGTGTTGCAAATAAACGCATTGTTTCCATGTAAAACATGTGCCAATGGGAATGAGTATTTTCCAGGTGACGCTTCCATAAGGAATTCTCTTTATTAGCTGTCATCCCCGCGAAAATCAACTGTTTTTGCACATCGGGTAAATCAGAACAGAAATCGATAACAGCATCACCATCTAAGCTGATGTGGACAAATTTTTCTGACCATTCCTGGATATGTTGAGCGAATTTAAACCCATCTTGTCCTTGCTCCTGTGCCAACAACCATTCCCACTCCAACAAACAATGAGTTATGGCTCCTTCTAAATGAATCCCGTCATGAATTTCCATCCAGTCAGGTATACCATCGGAAATTTCGTTTTCTGCTTCTAATAAACTGATAGCAAAACCATCGTCATTACTAAAGCGATTCTCAAAAGCTGTTTTTACCAATGGCTTCATTTTTTTGGCGATCGCTTCCAAATCTTCAACAAAAGTATAATTATCAAAATAAGGTTCTTTCCAGCGTTCCTCTTGGGCTATGTACTTCCCCTCTTCCTGGGATGCTTCCCAAATAATCTGATTCCATTCTCGCCATAATTGCGACCAAGTTTGGGATAATTTTGCGAGGGAAGTAGGCTGTGTTTTGGCTGTTTTTTCCGGTTCGACTGTTTGAGATGAAGCGATAATTTGAGTTAAAGTTGATTTGGTATCCGGTTGGAGTTTGGCAAAAACAGTCAATTCCTGTTCATCGGATAAAACGGTAAATAATTCATCGAGTAGCTGGGAAATTTCCGTTTCGGTGAGTGCCTCAAAGATGCGGGAAGCAAGAGAGGTTTTTGGTTTGATATTACCCTGAGAATTATTTTGACTCTTTTTTGCCATCTCGGTAAACATCCCTTTGCACTATACAAATAGACTATTTCAAGCGGGGGTAACGAGGATAGTTGAGCAAACATTATTTAACAAGCGATGCTCTTGAACATCGCTTGCATAGTGGTGGAAGAATATTTTACTCGGAAAATACGCGTTCGATATCCCTTGACTGATGGAAAATCCTAACTACTTCAATACCATCATCAAGCTTGATATAAAACACAGTATAAGGCTTTACAGGAAAACTCCTGAGTTTCGAGCCTAAATCATCTCGCATTTGTCCCATATCTGGGAACCGAGCTAACATTGGTAAACGGTTTAAAATATTTATAATCTGCTTGTCTGCCACAATTTGATTATTTTGAGTAAGATACACCCAAATATCCTCCAAGTCTTGCTCTGCGAGTTGGGAGATTTTGTAACGATTAATTAACCTTGGTCTCGATTGAGTTTGCGTTGTCCTCGCTCTTTAATGGTTTGCAGCAAACTTGGTAAAGACTCGTCATCGTATTCCCTAAACTGCCCATTCTGTAACTGTTCTACACCCAAAGCAATATCGCGCTGCAATGCTTCTAATTTGAGTTTGTGTACTTCAGTTTCCAAAGTTTCTAAGCGCTGCATCATCTCCTGAAAACTACTTGCATCTTGGATGACAATCTCTGCTCTACCGTTAACGGTAAGTACCAGTGGGGATTTTGTTGTCTTAATTTGTTCGATGAACTGTTTGACGTTGCGCTTGAAATCTGTAAGTGGGTGAATATTTTCGAGGTTAATCATACAATCAAATATTTAATTTCGTATTAAATTAAGTCCTAATTAAGTATTTTAGTAGATTTTATATGGGATTTCTGATCCTGTGGCTGGACGGGAGAACATGGCTAAGAATCCTATAGAACTTAGAAGACACAAATACTTCCAGATCAGTTGACAAATCGCTCAGTTGGATAATAGTCGGGTGATTTGAGCGCAGGTTGGGGGAGAAATCACACCATCACCCTTGGACGATTCCAGGTTTTTGTGAAACTTCTCACTGCCAGCGAGCAGATTTACTGAAGTGATTTTGGGTTGGTACTTGACTTCTCCCTCATAGAGACGCTAAAAGCGAACAATCAGTTGCGGTTTTGAATCTCCGACTGATAGCGCAGCTTAAAGCCAACGGCATAGCTTCTGGTGCGTCGGAACGAGCGTCTTGATTCTGACGGATGTATTCTTCTTCAAAGTTGGCTTTAAGTAGCCAGCATTTGTCTGTATTGAAATATTTAAAACACTTTTGATAGGTTACTTTGGGTTAAAACTGCTGCAACCTATTACAAAAACCCTGCTTTTGGTTTTCTATGAAAGTTGAGTCTATCCGGATCAACAACTTCAAGCGTTTAGACCGCATTGAAGTATCTTTTAAAAATCAAACTCTCAACACAATCAGCAACCGCTTTTTGGTGTTGGGGGATAATGGTACTGGAAAGACAACTTTACTCCAGGTGATGTCAGAGACAAGCCGCTTCGCGTCTACGCACTTTCCTTGGCACTGGCAACCCGTCAAATTCAACGAGTCGCTGATTTCGATTGGTTGGGGAATATCCCGGACGCTACCAACGTTGGAAAGCGCCGCAAATCGAACTCGAAGTATTATTACAGGGATTTTGATGATGACGATTCTCTACCAAGTGGTAATCTCAGAAACTGGTACATTACGGACGGGGGTAAGCAGATATCGTTGGGTTGGTACTGGGAGAGGAAAGAGATTGAAAATTACCTCATTGACCCCAAGGTAGTACGGCGAGCGCTTCTCTTCTCCCCTTGGGAGACGCGCAAGCGACGAGACACTGCGCGAACGTCGTTCCTCCTCTCTACGAGACGCTCCGCGTTAAGCGTTGGCGCAGCCTCTCCTGCCGAAGAAGCTATGCCGTTGGCGCAGCCTCTTGTAGAGAAGGCTTTACGCAATGACAATTGGGCATTTTTTTACTTGGAATACTCTTACAAGAAAATCTACCGTTGTATTAATGTGCATCTCCCGATGAAGACTTTGGATCAAGCGATCGCAATTCGAGATTGGTTAATTGCGAATAAAACTCCGTTATCTGTCAAAAAAATCCTGACTCAATTTTCTGCTTGTTGTAATTGGGCTGTGAAATCTCAGATGATTGAGGACAATCCATTTGAGGATATGGTGATTAAAGTACCGAAGGGTGACTTTGAGGAGTACCATTCGTAATTAAGCCTTTAGTCTCACCTCTCGAGTTAGTTTTGCCGTTATAGAAAAAAATAGGCACTACTTTAGGCGCGTCATTAATATATAGTAGTAAAACCTTTGCTATACAAGCATCATAGACTTAACCCAAGTGTGAATGGAACCGCTTTGCCGATCGCCCCATGAAAGATTGGTTAACAGAACTCGCCCAAGTTGCCAGTTTTATTGTAGCTGTGGGCGACTGTGCTACATGGGGCGGAATTCCTGCCATGTCACCCAACCCCAGCGATTCTCAAGGGTTGCAATTTCTCAAGCGGGAAGAGGGCGGATTTTTAGGTAAAGACTTCCGCACTAGATCTGGTTTACCTGTAATTAACATTCCTGGATGTCCCTCCCATCCCGACTGGATTAGCCAAATTTTAGTTGCGATCGCTACTGGAAGATTAGGAGACATCACCTTAGACGAACTCAATCGTCCGCAAACCTTCTTTAAAAGCTACACCCAAATCGGTTGTACTCGTAACGTCCACTTTGCTTACAAAGCATCTACTGTTGACTTTGGTCAGCGCAAAGGCTGTCTATTCTACGACTTAGGTTGTCGCGGCCCTATGACCCATTCCTCTTGCAACCGCATCCTCTGGAATCGCGTCTCTTCCAAAACCCGCGCCGGTATGCCTTGTTTAGGTTGCACTGAACCAGAATTTCCCTTCTTTGATTTGCAGCCAGGAACCGTATTTAAAACACAAACAATCATGGGAGTTCCCAAAGAATTACCACCAGGAGTTAAACCCAAAGACTATGCCATACTCACGATGGTAGCCAAAGACATCGCACCATCTTGGGCAGACGAAGATATTTTCACGATTTAGTCAGTGGTCAGTAGTCAGTGGTCAGTGGCAAATGACAACTGACAGCTACCAATTACCAATTAACAACTGACAACTAACAACTAACAACTGACAAATATGACAATTCAAACATTAGATATATCGCCTGTCGGTAGAGTCGAGGGCGATTTAGATGTCCGAGTAGATATAGAAGATGGGTATGTAGTCAATGCTTGGACTCATGCGGAACTCTTCCGGGGATTTGAAGTGATTCTACGCGGTAAAGACCCCCAAGCAGGATTAATCGTCACACCTCGCATCTGTGGTATCTGCGGTGGTTCGCACTTGACTTGTGCATCATGGGCATTAGACACCGCCTGGGGTACAGAAGTCCCGCGCAACGCGATTTTGGCAAGGAATTTAGGGCAAATTGTCGAAACAATTCAAAGTATCCCTCGCCATTTTTACGCACTATACGCCATTGACTTAACCCATAGAAAATATCGCAGCAGTCGCTTCTATGAAGAAGCCACTAGACGCTTTGGGGCGTTTACTGGTACATCTTACGAACTCGGCGTGACTATTGCCGCTAAACCTGTAGAAATTTATGCATTATTAGGCGGTCAATGGCCCCACAGCAGTTATATGGAAATAAATTGAGGAATTGCTTATCTAGTCAGGATTTACCAAGATAGGTGTAATCATTCCCTGGCTTTTCCTTAAATTAGGCTATCAGCTACGCCATAAGTAAAGATCGCCAGCAGCAAATCAATTTATTTTTCTCTGCTAAAAGTTATTTAATTTTCTTCAGATATTACCTAATTTTTCCCTAACCCTAAATTAGCGATGTCTAGCGCAAGTCGCTTTGCGTCTACGCAGTTAAAAAAGTCCAAAACAAGTAGTTACAGCACATTACCAGTTAGTGAGGTACAGATTACCGTTGATTGTAGGGGCACTGGCACTGCCATGCCCCAAAGCGCGTACCTCATTGACCTAAAATATGCTGTAAGTATAATTATTTTCCTTACCTTGAAGTAAAAAGCCGGATTTTTCTCAATTTAAATACGTAAATATGAATATTTTAGTATTAAAATTTACATTTTATTCTAAGTATTCAGGTATTAATTACTTTGTTTGTCAATTAAGCGATCGCTTTTCTCAAATCCCAATATATCAAGCATCATCACCATTTCCTTGGAGAATTATACGCAAATCAGTTAGCCCTTCCTACCTTGCCCCAACCCGAAAATCGTCTAAACTCAAAGTGTCCGCCAACTGCCAAAATCCCATGTCTCGCTGGTTCAACATTGCAGGCCCTTGTCAAGCTGACAAAAACTATATGCTATCCCCTACCAGTCGTCTCCCTGACTGGGAAATTCTGATTCAACAAGAAAGTTATTTTGTGGTTCATGCACCGCGACAAACGGGGAAAACCACAGCAATGTTAGCTCTAGCGCAGCAACTTACCGCAACAGGACGTTATGCAGCAGTAATGGTATCGGTAGAGGTGGGAAGCGCATTTAATCATGACCCCAGTGCAGCAGAATTAGCAATTTTGGGAACTTGGTACGATACAATTGCGATCCGATTACCCAATGAATTGCAAGCACCAGTTCTCACACAAGGGCAAAAAGAAGAACCAGGACGCAGAATTAGGACTTTTTTCCAGGCTTGGGCACAGTCTTGCCCCCGACCTTTGGTAGTATTTATTGATGAAATTGACTCTTTACAAGACCAAACACTAATTTCAGTTTTACGGCAATTACGAGATGGTTTTCCCAATCGTCCAGAAAATTTCCCCTCTTCTGTAGGATTAATCGGTTTGCGGGATGTGCGAGATTACAAGGTTGCATCGGGTGGTAGTGACAGATTAAATACATCCAGCCCTTTTAATATTAAAGTCAGTTCAATTACCCTGAGAAATTTTAATGCGGCAGAGGTGCAAGAACTATATCAACAACATACAGAAGAAACAGGACAAATTTTTACTTTAGAAGCCACAGCAACAGCCTTTGATTTAACTCAGGGACAACCTTGGTTAGTTAATGCTCTGGCTAAAGAAGTTGTGGAAAAAATGGTGAAAGATAGAAGTATTGCTATTACAAAAGAGCATATTTTACAAGCCAAGGAAATATTAATTGCTCGTCAAGATACTCATCTTGATTCTTTAGCTGAAAAACTTAGGGAGAAACGAGTTAAAGATATTATTGAACCCATTTTATCAGGACAAGCATTACCCGATACCCCAGCCGACGATCGCCAATATTTAATCGATTTAGGGTTATTGCGACGCGATCCTGCGGGGGGACTAGTTATTGCTAACCCAATTTATCGCGAAGTAATTCCCCGCGTTTTAGTGCAAGGAACCCAGGATAGTTTACCTCATATTAGTCCCAGTTGGTTAACCCCAAAAGGAGAGTTAAATATAGATGCATTGCTACAAGCATTTCTCAAGTTTTGGCGACAGCATGGAGAACCATTACTTGGTAGCGCTGTTTACCATGAAATCGCCCCCCACATCGTCTTAATGGCTTTTTTGCATCGTGTTGTTAACGGTGGTGGAACCCTGGAGAGGGAATATGCAATTGGTAGTGACAGAATGGATTTATGTCTGCGTTACAAAGATGTAACTTTAGGTATTGAGTTAAAGGTATGGCGGGAGAAAAAGCGCGATCCCCAAACTGAGGGAATTGAGCAATTGGAATCCTATTTAGGGCGTTTAGGGTTGGATTTTGGTTGGTTATTTGTGTTTGACAGGCGGAAAAATGCCCTCCCAATGGAAGAACGTTTATCGACTCAGGTTGTGCTGACGGAAAATCAGCGTCGGATTACTGTGATTCGGGCGTGAGTATTTTGATTGATTGATTTGTTTGTTTGGATATTGAGCGATCGCTTTTCTCAAAGATGTTTAACAGCAAATCTCACTCCTCTAGACTGCGATCGCTTGCTTAAAGTCCATAATCTCGGTGCGTTAAGAGGAATATATCGGCTGAGTAATTATGAGTTGTCATCGGGAACGCAGCCTACAAGATTGGCGATCGCACTATTTATTCTGCGTATTTTTACTTCTAATTTCACGTATCAAGCTCATTTTTGTCAATTCTTCATAACTATCTATTGAATGCAAAAAAGCAATATTCTTTTTGTGAGATTTGTCTATCAAATCTAGAAACAAATCAATACTATTCAATTGTTTCTCAGATAATGAATCAAAATCATTTGCTATTTTCTCGCTTGAACTAGTGTTTATATAATTAGTAAACTTGCCCATCAAACCAACAAAAATATCTGAAGCTTGAATAAGTAAATCACTTTGCGAATCAGCAAAAGAATAGTTTCTGATTTCTTCACCACTATCAACAATTTTGTAGCCCGCAAGAATTTCTGCAATAGCCACCTCATTATCAAAAATGTGGCTTGAATTCTTAAATAAGTAAATAGGTCTTAAATAAAATTGTGAAAAATTATTTAACAAAATGTAGTCTTCTTCATCCATTATAAACGGAAGCGAGTTCTTCTTTTTTGCTTCTTTGAGGATTTGCCTGAGGCTCTCCAATCCAAAGTGAAATTCTTCTTTATCAATATATTCATCGAATATTGAAGTTAGCTCTTCAACGAATGCTAAAATTGACTCCTTTTTGACATTGGGATATTCAAATCTGTAAAATAGCTCGACCACTGACTCGATTTCGAGCTTCACAAGTTTATACAGATCATTCTTTAGGTAATTTGAAAACCTTGGATCTAACTGCATTGCAACTTCTGAGTTCACAATTGCAGAATCAACGATATCGACAATAGACCAGTAAAGAATGTTTAGGCTTGAATAATGGATGTATAAGTTACTATCCAGAAGATAAGTCAAAAAACAGTTCAGCTTTTCGGACTTCATACAGTCAATAAATTCACCTTTAGCAATATGCTTAAGTTTTACTTCTTTAATGTTACTTTGCAAGTTAAGCTTCTTAAATAAAAGTTTAATGTCGGGCTGAACCCCTTCATAAACTAAACCACCTAAAATAAAATTTGAAGTAAACGAGTAATTAAAATCAGTTTCCCGTAGATAAAATTTTCTAATATTATTTGTTTCGTCATAGTAAAAAATAAAGAAGCTTTCAAAGTCTGCTGTTTGTGCAAGCATCTTTGTCATAGCCCTAATATCGCTAACATCAAAATTTATCATTTACCCTCTCCGACTTCGTCTACTTTACGCACAATTATTTATTATACGAAAATATTCTGTATATTTTTTTTCTAAATACTAATATACCCATCATCATAATCATTTCATTGAATATGATCAGGAAAATTTATTTTTTATGTCCTGATTTGGATATTTTATTGTTAAACATTCTCCTATAATTTCAACCTTTCAACTTCCAAGCTCAACCTTTCATTCTCCATTCGTAGCGCCAATATTTCATTTTTCTGCAATTCAATTAACGACTTTTGACTAATTACCTCACCAAAGGCTTTTTTCCGGTTTTCAATCCCAAACCATCTTTGATAGGTTTTTGTATGTTCATCAACAGTATGACCTAAATTGTCTGCTGCGGCTTTGATGGGTATTCCCTGAAGATGCGCTCGAATCGCGCAAGCATGACGCAAATCGTAGGGTTGAAACTCAATTCCCACTTTTCTAAACCATCTGGATATATCTCTGCGCATCCAATTAATATTTTGCACAGATGCAATTTTTGTCACCTTTTTTTCTAAAATATTTAATGGTTTGGGATTATATAAATCAAATAATTCTATCCATTCTGGGACAAAAGGTATAACTTCTCGATATCCAGTTTTTGTATTTTTATTGACTTTCCAAGTATGGTCTATATTTTGGGGAGATATCCACCAATTAATATCAGGTTCTACAAATAGTTCCCTTGGTCTTAAGCCAAAGGTTGCTAACATTCCATATATCCAACGCCACATTTCCCAAGTGTCGATTTCATCACTGATGTTTGTATTTTTGCGGTTGAGGGCGAATTTTTCAAATAGGTGAAAAGAAGATATTATTTTATCATCGTCGGGAATTTCTCGATGGGCTGGGGTGACATTATCTCGTGTGACATCAAGTGTAAATCCCAACTGAAAGGTTTTAATAAAAACAGAAGTTACGGCTATTAGTTCATTTTTTTTATTTCCCTGAAATGAATTGATAATTTCCTCAAAATTATTTTTTGTGGCTAAAGTGCTTAAAGGAAAGTTTCTTTTAATTACAGATAGATAGTTAGCAAAAGTATTTTGACTGGTGATAGTCTGCTGTCGGTTTTGATAATATTTTTCGGCAAATATATCTAATAATTCCCCAATAGTTTTTATTTCTTGCTTTTCTCTCGATTTAATTCCTAAATACTTCTCATTCCACTGGAAAGTATGGCGGGCGATTAATTTACCCAACTCGTAACTTTCTTCAATTGCAGTTTTTAATCCCTCTAAATTTGCTGGTATCCCTAGAGACAAGTCATACTGCTTTTTTTCTTTACCTACGCTGCGATCGCCTGGTTTTAACGGTAGGGTAGCTCGTAACTGAAGAGAATTGCCAGTTTGTTTAATGCTAACTCTAATTCTATCCCTTTTTAAATTACTATTAGCTTCGACTAACTTCTGCTCAAAAACTGCTTGATACTGTAGTTCTGTTGCTTTAATTTTCGCCATTGTTCCCCTGTAGCTACCGTCTGTGGTGCTGTGCGGCTCAAAATCTGCAAATATATCGGCGAACAAATCCCTTGATTCTGCGTTTGCATACTCATCTGTAGATATGGGATATGTCTTTGATTTTAAATTTTGGCGATTGCAATTACCCTGATTTTGATTTTGCTCGCTCATTCCCTAAATATTCCCTTATTTATAAGCTGAAATGGTGAAAATAAAATGTTCTTGTCGAGCAAAATCACTTTACACAACAAGTTACTCATGAACATTTTCAGCATATCACCAGTTACCACAGCAGTTATATGGTGCCTGGTGGTGTGATGTGCGCCCCCACCCTGACTGATATTACTCGCGCTTGGTCGTTGTTAGAATATTTCCGCACCAACTGGTTAGAACCTGTATGGTTAGGTTGTTCTCTAGAACGTTATGAAGAAATTCAGACTTATGACGACTTTATGAACTGGCTAGACGAAGACCGCAAGCATCGGGATTCGGACTTGGGTTTATATTGGCGCATGGGTTTGGATATTGGTCTGGATCGATATGGTGCTGGTGTGGGTAAATATGTTACGTGGGGATATTTACCCCATGAGGACAAATACCAAAACCCGACAATTGAAGGGCGCAACGCTGCGATGATTATGAAAAGTGGAGTGTATGACAGTTTTACTAATACTCACACCTTGATGGATCATACCTTTACCCGTGAGAATACTACTCACTCTTGGTATGATGAGGGTACAGCAGATATTCACCCCTTCGATCGCACTACAAATCCGATTCAGAAGAATACCAAAGACTTTGATAATGCCTATTCTTGGTCTACTTCTGTGCGTCACCAAGACTTTGGACGTTTAGAAGTTGGTGCTTTATCACGCCAATTGGTAGCAGGTGGTAAGCATGGCGAACCTTGGCAACACCAAGATGGGTTTATCCTCGATGTATTCAAACAAATGGGTGGTGCTAGTATCCATGTGCGTCAGTTAGCCAGAGTTCACGAACTGGTGAAACTGTATCGCCAAGCTGAACATTGCTTAAGGGAATTCAAATTAAACGACCCCTGGTATATTAGACCGAAAGAGAAAGATGGTAGAGGTTGGGGTGCAACGGAAGCTGCTAGAGGTTGTTTAAGCCACTGGGTAGAAGTAGAGGGTGGTAAGATTAAGAACTACCAAGTGATTGCACCAACTACTTGGAACGTCGGCCCCCGTGATGGTGAAGGTGCAAGAGGCCCAATTGAGGAAGCTTTAATTGGTACGCCAATTTACGATCCGAAAGATCCTGTAGAAGTAGGTCACGTAGCGCGATCGTTTGATTCTTGTTTGGTGTGTACAGTTCACGCCCATGATGCGAAGACTGGCGAAGAACTGGCACGTTTTCGGACTGCTTAGGGGACTCCAGACAATCAATTATTCTGCAAGTAGGAACACGGCAAAAATAGATTTTCTTTCAAGAAAATATCTAATTGATGCCGTGCTTCTGGCATTAGGGTATTTTTTGAATGGGAATTTCTTCGCTCATCTGCTGAGAGCGATCGCCAAAAAATTGCTGTTGATGCAAATTTACACATCCTGCATCATTTTAGGTAGCATCACAGCCATGACGCAACCCACACCAAAAAATAAAAATCCGATACCCGGTACCCAAAATGCATCTAGGGTTAAGCCTGGTTCTAAAACGCTTTGACTGGGATTATCTGGCTTGTAGTAAACAGTCACCAGCTTACCTTGAGGATAACGCTTGACTAATGCCTCGGCAACAGATGAGCCACCGGAATCATTTCTTTTATAGGTGATGCGATCGCCTATATATGCTTTATCCTGAACTATAAACCGATAGCGCACCTTAGCGCGATAAGTTCTCTGACTACCTGAACCTTTGCTGCTAGTTACAGATGATTCCATAATTTGACCGGAAACTTGTGGCCAGGTTTCACTACTTTTGCCATTGTAGAGATTTTGCCCACCTATCCACAGTACCAGTCCGCCTACAAGAATAAATGGTAGGGGAAAAAGTCGAGAAAACCAAAAGGAAAATTGCATGATTCATCTGCTAATCAACTGTGTTGTGATAATTTTGCCTTGTCGATATCACCAAACAGCGATCGCCTTACATTGTCATATTCAACAGCCAATATAACCAAAATACAATATGAACACCTGCTATCAGCCAAAACACAACTTGATAGGAAACTTTGCTTGTCTTATGACGTAGTATCTGTTGCGCCACAAACCCACCTAACCATCCGCCCGCAGTTTCACATATATGCAAAGTATTTTCTGATACTCGCCATTTTCCTTGTTTTGCACGAGATTTATCGTCAGCATATAGAGCAAAGGTAATTAAACTCATGAGAAGATAAATCAGGAGCGGAATTGGGTTGCTAGCTTTGATGAGAAGAAAAATAGAACCCAACACAGGTAGTAAAGATAACAGCAAAGTCTTGAATACTAATGGTGAAAATTTCTTGACTAGCCTCTTGAGCAGTTTGGTTTTAGACTTTGTTGGTTTACGAGAATATGAGGAATTAACTATAGGTGTTGGTGTTCCCCCTTGAATAGAAGCCTTACAGGCACTTAGTTTACCGTTTTTATCAACTACTAGTTCATATTGAATCAAATCTCCTACTTGGGGACGATGATTAACATTCTTAAATGCGCTGATGTGAATAAAGACTTCTTTACTACCATCGCTAGGTTGTATGAAACCAAACCCCCGGTTGTCTATCCATCTAATTATTTGACCTTTACTGAAAACAGGTTTCATGAACAAGCTTTGTAAAAATACTTGCTTATATTGTGCCCATTTATCAATAAATAAACAATCACAAGGTGACTTTTATATATTGTGCGATCGCTTTATATAACATAGTTGTATTTTATACAATCTCAAAGCGATCGCTCTTACATCCTTACGATCCCCAAAGTAACCGATAAGCAGCTAATTCATAATATTCGCCCACAATGTACATCGATTCCTGATTAAGAACCAATGTACATTGACAGTAGAAATTGCTACTTATGCTCTATTGACCAAAAGCATCTTTAACGCTGTCTACAGCACGTTCAACAGCATTCTTAGTGTTGTCTACAGCTTTTTGAGTGCGTGCTGCGTCTTCTTCTGCTCTGCGTTCAATTGTCGCTCTGTCTCTTTTGGCTTTGCGCTCTACAAAACTACCATCGTTATCGGTGGCGCGTTCAACTTTACGAGCATTTTTATTTGCAGTTTCTTCAACTTTATCTGCTGCATCGCGGATAAAATTCTTCGCGCGTCCTGCATCTTCACTAGCTTTGTTTTGAATGCGATCGCCTGCATCAGCAGATGCAATTACAATCGGATTAGCCATTGCTGCGGTATTCGCCAAAAATCCACCATGCCAAACAACAGCGAATGCTGACAAGCAAAATAGAGTTGTAGCTAGCCAACGACCCACAGTAGAGAGCTTTTTGGTAAAATAATTTAGTTGCATAGAATACAATCTCCTTTAGATTTAGCATTCTATTTTTACTGCATCAGGCTCATCAGCTAAAACTCACCTGAGACAGAGGTTACAACTTGATTACTTGTCAAAAGAATTAGCTCTTTCTATAGAGTTAGTTAGCTCGACTTTATCCAAAATTACAGCAGTTTTCATGCATTTGAACCACAATCGTAGTAGGGGCACGGCATCTACAATCTTCTCGTATACAATAATCTTACTGGTGCCGTGCCCCTACAGTGTGGTCTATTTACCTGAAAATTGCTGTAAGAACTTGGCTTTCCTTAGCAGGCGCGGCTAGTTGGGCGCTCAAATCTTGCACCATTCTCAACAAGACCTAAAAAACTGATTTTCTCAACCCAAAATTAAGGTTTTGATGATTAGTAATTCTCAAGAAACCCGGTTTTTCAACCAGGTGCAAAATATAAGTTTTCTCATCAATCACGAATGCTTCTGAATTTCTGGGGCAGAACTGAATACCAGCACACCGTCTTCAATCGCCTCACAACGAACCATTTTCTTGTCACGTTTGTAGCTTTGCGCTCCAATCCAGGGTTCGCGATCGCCTTGCTTCGGCAACAAGTGTATCACCCTTTGTATGTAGCCAGAGGAGAAATTCTCAACCAAGGGACGTGCCGTTATGTTCTGCTCTTCATCCCGCAGACGTGGTGTACATTGAGAAGAGCCAGTCTTATCCATGTGATTGATGATACGGCAAATATATTCCCCTATGAGGTCGGCACGTAGAGTCCAGGAGGCATTGATGTAGCCAAAGACCGAAACAAGGTTTGGTACATTGGAATACATCATGCCTTTGTAAACATAAGTATTTGAGAAGTCAACTGGCTGACCATCAACCTCAAATTTTACACCACCAAGTACAAGGAGATTGAGTCCTGTTGCCGTAACAATAATATCGGCTTCCAGTTCCTGACCCGATTTTAGAAGGATACCCTTTTCAGTGAAAGTATCTATATTATCGGTGACAACCGATGCCTTACCTAACTTAATTGCCTGGAACAGGTCGCTGTTTGCCACTAGGCACAGACGTTGATCCCAAGGATTGTAGCGCGGAGTAAAATGTGTTTCAACATCATAGTCAGCACCAAGTTCTTGACGCACCATGTCGATCAGTTTCTGCTTGCTCATCTCCGGGTTAGCACGCATAGTCTGATAAGTAATTTGTTGAAGCGCGATGTACTTCAAACGCATGATGAGATAGGTCAGTTTGGCAGGCAAAAACTTCCTCAGAAAGTTGGCAATTGCATCCTCGTCGGAGCGTGAAACAAGATAAGTTGGTGAACGTTGCAGCATCACTACATGTTCTGCATCTTTAGACATTTCTGGTACCAAGGTGATTGCGGTTGCTCCAGAACCGATGACTACCACCTTTTTACCGCGATAATCGAGACTCTTGTCCCATTTTTGTGGATGAATTATCTTGCCCTCGAAGCGATCGCGACCTTTGAATTCGGGGGTGTAGCCACCCTCATAGCTGTAGTAGCCAGAACACATCAGAAGGAGATTGCTCTTGAAGCAGACGGTCTCATCTGTACCCTTGCGTTGAGTTTCAATCGTCCATGTGGAATTGGTGCTTGACCAAGTAGCTTTCTTGACGAGATAACCATAGCGGATATGTTTATCGATACCGTTTTCTGTGGCAGTCTCCTGCAGATATTTGAGGATTGACGGTCCATCGGCGATAACTTTCGCTTCTTTCCACGGCTTGAAGTTATAGCCGAGTGTATACATATCGCTATCAGAGCGGATGCCTGGATAGCGGAAGAGATCCCAGGTTCCACCCATAGAGTCCCTTCCTTCCAGAATCATGTAGCTTTTTCCTGGGCACTTGCTCTGTAGCTGATAAGCTGTGCCGATTCCGGAAAGTCCTGCTCCGACAATCACAACGTCGAAATGTTCTATGGACATGGTTTATTCCTTATGCCTCCATTTTGGGCAATGAACAGATTCACATACCTGCAAACTATTCTTGTAATTGACAGTGAATAAATCTAACTTACATTCCGCACCCCAACTGTTATATCTGAACAGTTGAGCAACCGCTAATTTGAGGTTGAGCCTAGATCAGGGCTAGAACGGAAATAAGCTCTGAAAACCCTTACCCATAACAGTGTTACCTACAATAAAGTAACAAATTACCAAACCTATGTAGGATAATCGTTAAGAGCCTTAATTTCCCGGCGTTGCAGCTATCTCGGCTCTCTGAGTGAAGCCGAAACTAAATTATGCAATAGCCGTAGCCTAACACACTAAAACTGCTCTACACATTGCGTTAGGCTTGCCTTAATTCACTGCAAAAAATTGAAATCTATAAGGTAAGCTTGTGTCTGATATTGCGCTACATAAATATCTCCCTCGCCTTCCCGATATCGCCCTGCAAGAGTTTACAGAATGGTGTGTTTTAGAACAGGCAAAAACAGCAGGATTTAACTTTACTCCTGATACAAGTAAGTTACAAAACTTACCACCACAAGAATATATTTCCAAGCTGATTGACCAGTTTATGAAAGTCAAACCAGACCCAATTAAAGCGGGTTTGGTAGCTGCGATCGCGGGTAAAGAAGCCGACGAACATAATTTATCTGGCGTAGCAGCTTTAACTGATTTTGTTTCTATTTATGTCAAATACTTAGTACCTAAAGACGGTACTACCCCTGACCAAGCCAAGGCTTTATTGTTAGAAGCAGCACAAAAACAATGCGAGCAACTAACTCAAATTGCCAAAAAACATGGTGTAGAGTTTTAGTTTGTAAATAACTAATTTTCAGATATAATAAACATTAGGGACACAATCGGTTGTGCCCCTAAAAGCCATCCATAACAATGCTAACTATTATTGGTTGTGGTAATCTCAATCGCAGCGATGACGCTGTAGGCGTAATTATTGCCCAACGCCTACAACAATATCTAGCCGCAAATCCTCATCCCAACGTGCGAATTTACGACTGTGGAACAGCCGGGATGGAAGTGATGTTTCAAGCCAGAGGAAGCAAACAGCTAATTATTATTGATGCTAGTTCGACAGCTTCCGAACCAGGCGCAGTATTTAAGGTTCCAGGAAAAGAATTAGAAGCTTTACCGGAACCTAGTTATAACTTGCATGATTTTCGTTGGGATAATGCTTTAGCCGCCGGACGGAAAATCTTTCACAATGACTTTCCCGAAGAGGTGACAGTGTACCTCATCGAAGCAGCAAATCTAGATTTAGGATTAGAATTAAGTCCTGCGGTGAAACATTCTGCGGAACTAGTTTTTGAAGAGGTAGCTGCAACCATCAGACAGATTGTTGGCTGTTGACTGTTGACTGTTGACTGTTGACTGTTGACTTCCAATCCAGTGGTACTAGCCGGCTAAATCACGATAAACAGACAATTCATCTACCCGCATTTCAAAAGGTATACCTTGGCTTTCGGGAGGACAAACGCGAATTTTAGCGCTGCTGACGATGGGGTTAAGAATAGCCGCCATTGGGACGATTTTTTGTAAAACGCGCCAGTTGGTGACAGGATCGGTACATTCGATGACTAGTACCATAACAGTAGCGTGGGTAGTCATATACCAACGACAGCTAGATAACAGGTTTTGAATAGTGCGATCGCAGGCTTCATAAAAGTATCTGCTAATCGAATATTCTAGTTGCTGACGGAGAATAATATCTGCTGAAGTTAGCTGCATTGGATGAGAATCATCTTGTGGAGAGAAAATTTCTTTAGTCATTGCTGTTGAGTTCCTTAATTATGTACCAATTGCCATTGCATAGAGTACATCTTTGTTAGTTTCCAAGAACTCTTGGGTTTCATCATCATAGAAAGCACCAATCCCACTACAATGAATACCCCAAAAATTGCTAACAAGATAAACTCTTTGCCCTAAAAAACCAGCTATTTGCATAGCTGTTTGGTAATTTATATAGTCGGACACAAAAAATAAAGTTACTGCGCTGTCTTTGGCGATCGCTTGATTGATGCACAAGTAACCTGTTTTTTCCCTAAAATTGCCCGCCTTGATGAGATGCTTTCCCTTGTATAATCCTGGCGTCATTCCCCTGACTTGATGCACAACAGAATAAACTTCTATTTCCTCAAAATTTTCAGAAGGTATTGGCAGAGTAATATGTTGCAATATCCGCCAATAATTTTCTTGAGAAATCGACTGTTGATAAAATCGTCTACTTGAGCGTCTCATCCAAACAGTCTGAAAGAATTTATCCTTATCAAAGTTAAATTGGGGATGCACTAATTTTTGTTGGCGACTTTTCTGGAGAGATGTTTTTTGATAGCCTGATTCTATAAACTCATTGGCTTCAAAATAATCAGTGCCACAGACAAAAGGAACTTGCAACCTTAAATGTCTGATTTTCTTTTCTTGTATCGTCCCCGAAATCGCACAAGCGCTAACAAACTCTTTATTCTCAAACCCTAAAGCTGCATTGAGAGCGAGTTTATCAAAATCGAAAATTAACTGTATCTCTTTGTCGTGAATGTAGGCTGAAGCAGCAATTGCACCTAAATGGTGTCCGCTATCAAGCCAACAATATCTCAGGCTCCTGTCTTTATATTTCCAGCTAGACCTATAATAAACACAACTAATTAAAAAAATGAATCCATTAATACATTTTCCCGGTATCACATAATTCTCTAGCCCATCATCTATTAATTCATAGATGAGAGTTAGACAATTATTCTCAACTTCTAAATGATATATCCCATTCACAATTCCTTCAATACCGCGAATCTGAACATAAACCTCAGTTGGATATAAAGCCCCAGCAGATGGATTAACGCGCAGTTTTTGTATTCCATCCTTATACATTTTTTCTAGAGTAACAGTACTCGTTAAGTTAATAAATGAGTGATTAGGATTATTGAGATTTAATTTCACTCGTCTATAAAACTTTGGGTAAAATTTAAAAGCCGCAGGTTGAGTTGACGCATCAACATAATTTGGATCGAGCTGCACCGATAAGTAAGAATGCTTTGTTGCTTGATGATAATCTGACTCTGACAGCTTACTTTGAGGCATTTTTGAGAATCCTTAAGACTTCTACATTACTCGCAAAATCAATTGCCTTAAAATCGTCTAAGTTTTTTAAATTTATGTTAGGATGATGATGTAACAACAATTTAACTACTTCTGTCTTGCCTGCTGATGCCCCATACATCAAAACAGTAGCCCCATTATCATTTTGGTTATCAATATTGATGTTGGCAGCTAGCAACAAATTAATTAAATCGAAGTAGTTGCCAAAACAAGCAAACCACAAAGCATTATTACCGTCATTGTTTCTGGCGTTAACATCTGCACCTAAAGCAATCAATTCTTCAACTACCGCGTAAAGTCCCTCTCTGGTAGCTTTCATCAAAGCTGTATCGCCATTTTCACCAGCTTGATTTAAGTCATCAGGACTATAACATTTTTCTCTCAACCATTTACTAGTTGTTTGACTCAAACTTTGCTGATTTCTTTCACTCATAAACTTTCCTTCTCCCGATTCATCTCCCCAGGATTATCTGTCATAGCAATTCAAAAAAAAGGTAATGGTGGGCATTACCCACCACGTTAAAGAAATGCTATGAGACCCATTAAACTATGAAGAATGGATGTTTACTGTTAACTGTTAGACCACAACAATTAACAGTAAATACTTCAGAATCACGAACCATTGCTGATTGGTACAAAGCACCAATTTAGTCAGTATGTAATAGTTGCATTACCCAACCCGGTATCTATCCAAACTATCTCAGTTTTGCAACTTTGATTTAGGAGAGAGAAAGCTAACAAGAGTTAGAGAATTAGCAAGGTTATGAGTTATGCGATGAGAAAATTGATGCTTTCAACAATGCAATGCATCTCACCAGACAAATCAATTAACCGACAGTCACATATTCTCTACCTTCAGAGAATAGCTGTCTGGCTTTTTTCTCTGGTTTAGGCGAGCCATAATAACCAGCTTCAGCTTCTAGTTCGTCTACTAAATCCCAAGCTTCCTCAGCTCGTTTAGAATCTGCGCCATAGTTAGCCGCAACAGAACGAGCATTTGAGATAGCTTTATGAAGTTCTTTCTGCACAAATTTTAATTTTGGTTTTTCGACAAAGTCGCCTTTGGTAATAATATCTGTGACAGAAATAATGCCAAGTAATTCACCTTGGATAACGGGCGCACGCCATACACCAGTATTAGCAAATAACCGCGCTACATATTCTACATCTAGGTCTGGATTAACCACAATGCAGGGTTTGCTCATGACTTCGTAGACATGCATTGTTTCTGGATCTTTGCCATAAGCAACAACCTTACTTACAATATCAGTCTCGGTAACAATGCCGTAAGCATCACCACTGTGACGAGGTTCAACAATCAACGCCCGTAATTCTTTGAGCCGCATTAATTTGACTGCTTCTGCTACAGTTGCGGAACCGCGAATAGTAGCTACATTTTGAGTCATAATTTGTTTAGCTTTCATGATTCTGGCTCCTTAAATTTGTTTTGCAAGTCAGGGAATTAATTCTAAACTGCTGCAATTTTTCCCAAACTGCATTTCATCGAGCTAACTTATTCAACATCAAATTAAATAATCAGAAAATGAATAAGTCACATGAAAAAGTGGTTACGGAAGTAAGACATTCCGTGGAAGAAACATTTGCTATTTCATCACTTAAGTACTCTGGTTATTAGGAGACAGAAGATTTACGCATTTTCCCCTCTGACTTCTCTTGAAGATCTCAGATTATCTGCCTCATCTTTGAACTTAACCAGCATTAAGTTGGGAATGTCTGAGTTAAGTCTGTAATCGCTTTTGCTGAAGTCTGGTTGACTGGCAACAATTTAGCTTACTTATATAGTATCACTCTCATAAGCTGGAATTATGAATGCTTTATAAAGATCCCCAGATATTTCATCAATAAAAGGGTTAAAAAACGCTAAGAAGTATTAGCCTGAACTTTTTATTTTGGAAAATATGATATTTAAGTAAGCTCAATTTCAATAGGAAGATATTGATTAACAATAAATAGCTCATTTTTCCATAAAAACAATCATTAAATTCTGTATTCATGCTGAATATAAGCATGAATCAGGATTGACTATTAGGTCATAGTATATATAGTTAATTTTTGATTATTGCAATATATCTATGCACCTTACAGCTAATAATCTTATTAAAAAAAAATTAAAGATTTGTCTGCTGACTATTTTTATTTGCTAAGGTTATCCTGGATACAAAATTCAAATAAGGTGTCAAAGAATGGAAATTAGCGCTCGTAATTCTTTAAAAGCTACTGTGAAAAAAGTTGTTGCTGGCTCTGTAAATAGTGAAGTAACTTTAGAATTAGCACCGGGAATAGAAGTAGTTGCAATAATTACAAAATCCTCAGCCGACAAACTCGGATTAGCCGAAGGTAAAGCAGCTTATGCTGTTATTAAGGCATCCGATGTATTAATTGCTGTGGATTAATTTATAGTAAAAAATTTTTTCAGTAGGGTGTGTTATGCCGTAGGCTAACGCACCTTTAATGTTTGATGGTAAGCGGTGCGTTGCGCTGCGCGACAACACACCCTACATGTTTAAACGGACATAAATTTTTCGGGCAATTTCTTTGTCTATTGAGATAATTGTATTATTAACTTCTATTTGAAATATAGGATTTTTGGCTTTTAGAGTAATAATATTTCCAGGCGCTAGACCGATTTCTATTAATTCCTGCTCATGGGTAATTTTAAAATCAGCGATTATTCCTTGTTCTCCAGGTTGCATTAATTCTAAGGAACAACCCTGAACAGTAAAGGGGGTAAACATGAAATATATCACCTCAATTAAAATAGCTTGCTTGAACCTAAGATAAAGATACTTTTCATCCTTCATCCTAGATTCAAGCAATAACTACACTTGAGAAACTTTATACAAGATATGGTTCTTGGTGGGTTTTAATTGTGCAGTTAGAACGAGGGTATGTAACACAAAGTAAAGCAAATCCCTTAGACATTTGCTCGTCATCTAAGAAGATTTGATCGGATTGATCTACTTCACCTTCGACAACCTTACCAACACAGCTAGAGCAAGAGCCAGAGTGGCAAGAGAAGGGTAGTTCAATACCGTTTTCTGCTGCTCCTTCGAGGATGGTTGTATCTTCATCAATCTCAATTGTGGTGTCGAGATCTTCTTTTTTGTTGATCAATCTAACTTGGTAGGTAGCCATTTTCCGATTCTCCTCAAACTTTCTACAATTAGGTTTAATTCCCAGATTGGGGGTTCTACTTTTGATGCAGCTACGCGGAGCGATTTTGTGACAGATTTGACAGTATTACTGCTAGGCAGAATTCAATTTTTTCACCCTGTTTTTTGAATTCCGCAAAGCAGTTTTAATGTGTTGATTAAATCTGAAACATTATTAGCTGCAAGGTACACCGTTAGGCGAACAATCACCGGCTTTAAAGGACTTACCACAACCACAGGTATCGGTTGCATTGGGGTTAGTAAACTTAAAACCGCTATCCATCACCCCATCAATAAAATCGATGACGACGCCTTCTAATAACGGTGCGCTGTTTGCATCAACGTAAAGTAGTACTTTACCTTGCTGAATTACTAAATCGTCTGGTTGTGGCTTGCTAGTAATTTCGATACCATACTCATAGCCACTGCAACCACCATCTTTTACAGAGATGCGAACGCCTTTAGTTGCACTATTGGAGTCGGGAGCAGAACCGACTAAGAACGCCCGCAGACGAAATTCAGCTTTTTCTGTTAACGTAACAGTCATCACATCTCCTGATATGTCGCGATAGTGGTTTTGATTACAGGTGGGGTTTTTTAAGCTGTTAGGCGTGCTAATTGCATATTTTTCCTTGATAATTTAGTTATTTGAATGGGCAGAATCCAAACAACTAATTCAGGTGGGAACGAAGAGATAGGCAATTGTGACGCAAATAAGCTGATTATTTTGTGAAATTACTGGTGGGTTCCATTGAACCTGATTGTGCGTATCTCCAGGGGGCACTATTTCCACAAACTGGACAAGCGCGATCGCGTTGAGAACGTCGTTTGGCAAATTCCATCCGATTGAGGTCGATTGTCAACAGTTGTGACAGTAACGGTTGACTAAACCCGGTAATCAACTTGACCGCTTCTAGTGCTGTGAGACAAGCCAGGGTTCCCGAAACAGCCCCCAAAACTGAAAAGCCACGCCGATCCCAATCAGGTTTTTCTGGGAACAAACAGGACAAGCAAGGAGTCACACCAGGAATAATGGTTGTCAGGTAAGCCTCCATTCCGTCCATTGCTGCTTCCACCATCGGCTTACGCCAACGCACACAAGCTGCATTCAACAAATTACGTTCGGTAAAATTGTGGGCGCAGTCAAGAGCCATATCAGCAGACTGTACCAACTCATCTACATTTTCTGGGGTGATGTAATCGTGAATTGCTTCGATTTGGACATCAGGATTAATTCCTTCCAAAGTTTCTTTCGCTTTGAATACCCTTGGCTGACCGACCCAATCGTGAGTCATGAGAATCTGACGATTCATATCATCGAGCCGCAGGTCACCACCCCGGACTAAGATTAGTCGCCCAACGCCCGCTACAGCTAGGTAAAGCGCCGCCGTACCGCCTAATCCCCCCACACCTGTAACCAGAACCGTCGCTGACTTCAGGCGCTTCTGAGCTAATTCGCCAAAATTAGGGAGCATCATTTGGCGACTATAGCGTTCTAATTCGGTAGGCGTCAGGTTTACCACTTTTTACCTCCTAATCAGAAGTGATTTCTGTCAGCTTGACTACATTTTTTTGCTTGTCGTTAAACACCTTAAACAGCTTTTGTTCTTGGGGTGTGGATTCGACAAATACGTCGGCAGCTTTTTGCAAGGCTATGGCGTATTGTGCGAGTTTTTCTTCTGGTGTTAAATCAGGAGAATTCTCATCAACTTCTCTCATGAATTGGGAGAATTTTTTGAGAATATGTAAACGGTTAACATTCACAAAATTTTGGTCGTAGGGCAGGTTAAAGAATTGAAAGAATTCCTCTGCATCTACGAGCTTTTTAAAGTCATCAATATTCTGGCTCATTAACCTTTCTCCATTTTTTTAAGCTGTTGCTTAAGTTCATCTAACTCGCGATAGATGGCGTAAGTTTCAGCAGCCACATCCATTAATTTCTCAAAGTCGGTGGGTAATCCCTCTGCTAAGTCATGCAGATCCATTTTCATTTGACCTGCTTTACTATTGAGCCTTCTGATTTTGCCTTGTAGTTCTTCGGTTGTCGTCATTTGTCAAGAATCCAAAGTCCAAAGTCAAGAGTCAAGAGTCCAAAGTCAAAAGTCCAAAGTCAAAAATTCAAAAATTCAAAATTTGATATTATTGACCATCGACTATTGACCATTGACCACTGACTATTGACTAATTAATTAAAGCTTGCCAACTTCGGGGAAGCGTTTTGCTAAATCGATGCCTTTTTCTATTAGCTTGGCTCCTTCTTCGGCGACTTTTTCTAAGGAATCAAAGCCAAAGCGATGAGCATCTCTTAAGGTTCTGGCTACTAACAAAAGGCGACCGGAAAATACCAGTACCCAGCCAAATCCCTCATGGCTTAAGTCAACTACGACTTGGGAAATTAAACCGGTTTCTTTTTCAATACAAGCGGCTACGGCTCGATAAAATGCCATAATTCGGGCTTTGGTGAGGGGGTCTACTTCACCATCTAGGGGGATTTCCCGTTTCTTTTGTTTGCTAACTACGTAAGGTTTAAGAATTAAATCATCTGCCCAATTCCGATAGGTTCCATAGGTATCTTGACCCCGGATTTGTTGGACGATTGTCTTCAGGAATGGTGAGTTGGATACGGTAGTGCTGGCGGTACCGTTAACGCTATTATCTAAGGTCATACTGTTGCTTCATTCTCTAATTCATCGGCAAAGCTTGTGTCTTTCTGCTTTAATGCTTTCCGCAACCAAGGTGGGGGGTTACCTTTGAGTGTTTGCACTAATTTAGTTAATACTTCGGCGATTTCTTCTTCTTCCGATCGCGCTTTAATTGGGGTGACACCTTTTTTGATTAAACGAGCAGCAGCGCTACCACCAATTGCTAATACATAAACAATGGTGCAATCACCTAGCGCTTCTAGTTTTGGGGTGATTTTATCTTCGTTACCATCTTCTTTGAGGTCGCCGTCAAAGGTTAATGTCTCAACAAATGTAGATCCTTCGTCTGAGACTTCATAAACCTCAATTTGTCTTGCCCATCCGAAGTGAGCATTAACATGAATTCGGTCACTTGTCGTAAAGGCAATTTTCATTTTATTTGTCCTTTGTCAGATATCAGAGACGCGATGAATCGCGTCTGTACAAGAGTTAAAAGTTCAATGTCGTACATATCAACTATTGACCATTGACCATTGACTATTGACTATTGACTCTTAACTATTACCAATCTCCGTGGAAGTTTTTTACTCTCTCTTCTTCTGCTTCTAAAAACAGGTTGCCCATGCCAAATAGAGCTTCCATTGTGCCTCGGTAGCCGACTTTGGTAAACTGACCGTTACCAAGGCGATCGTAAATGGGGATGCCGAGGCGATAGAGGGGAATGGATAGACGTTTAGCGATCGCAACCACGTTAGAATTGCCAATTAACAAGTCTGAGCCTGTGGCTAGTTCCTCAAAGTCTTCTAAATCGCCAATGGTGACGCTTTTGATGGGGAGTTTTTCTAATAAAGGCGATCGCGTAGTTGTCACCGCCCCATGAATTTGCGCTCCCATCGATTGCAGAAAATGAACTGTTGACCACAATAAATCTGGTTCTAAAGCTAAGGATACTCGTTTGGCACCAAAATAAAAGTGAGTATCTAACATTGCGTCTTGCAATTGGCGACGCTGGCGACG
Organism: Calothrix sp. FACHB-168; assembly: GCF_963889195.1. NCBI lineage: Bacteria > Bacillati > Cyanobacteriota > Cyanophyceae > Nostocales > Calotrichaceae > Calothrix > Calothrix sp. FACHB-168. Next base: position 233,113 of record NZ_CAWPNJ010000063.1, on the reverse strand, counting down.
ATATTTTTCCGGGACGCTGTTACCGCTAAGAACTGCTAAAGCGTGAAGAAACTCATCTACAGGTTCTAAGCCTGTGAGTTGTCCAAAGACTTCATAGGGAATCCCAAATCTGTCTTGGAGAATCCGCGCTGCACCGCGCATACTTTCACCCAAGGCGATGGTGAAGGCGGAACCGCCTACTTCCCGGAGTTGAGCTAATGTTGTCCCGCTAGCTGTAATGGCGCTGTAGGAATCTTCTAAATGTCCATCTAAGGAAACGCTTAAGTCGGGGACAACAATGGGAACTAAGCCAAAGCTAGTTACCATTTCTTTAATTTCTTGGATGTCCCCTGGTGTAAAAGATGAACCCGCCAAGATGGTGACTTGTTCAATTTTAGTAGCACAAGGGCGGGGAATTTCTCTAACGATGCTTTCTACTGCTACTGCATAGCCATCTTGCAAAGCACCTTTAAAATCGGGTGTGGGTGCAAATATAATCGGTAGCTTATCTAATTCTGGATGGCGATCGCGAATTTCTTTAAGGAAACGTTCGATGTCATCGCCGCGAGTTTCCGTTAACCCTGTGCTACATAAACCGATAATTTCCGGCTGGGATTTTTCTACCAAGGTGAGAATTGCTTGTTCGACGTTTTCCTCACCACCTAAGATGGTAGTTACTTCGGTCATGGCTGTAGTTGCTAGGGGAATTGCTTCCCGAAAATGCCGCACTAATACAACTTTGGCAAAAGCAGTACAACCTTGAGAACCGTGAAATAAGGGAATCATCCCCTTTAATCCCAAAAAAGCTAGAGATGCACCCAAAGCTTGACTTTGCTTTAGCGGATTAACTGTAACTGGTTTGTTGGGAGTAGTAACGATCGCCATTTAATAATACCAAGTTTTAGTAGGGGCATGGGGCATGGGGCAGGGGGCATTGGGCATGGGGCATTGGGCATTGGGCAGGGGGCAGGGGGCAGGGGGCAGCATTTTCTACTTACTTTGTCCTCCTTGTCTCCCTTGTCCTCCTTGTCTCCCTTGCCTTTTTACCCTTCCAATACTTCAGTCAGCACAGTAGATGTCTCAACCACATCCCAAGGTGCGGGCTTGCGAATTTGTTCCCAAATTGGGCTGTAGAGAGCTTCATACAATTCCCGTGCCATTTCTACCATGCCTACATAACCTGCATAGGGATGGTGACGTTCTTGGTTAATATCGAGGAAGGGAATCCGGGCTTTGAGGGCGGTATATTGGTTACGTCCCCCAGCAATTAACATGTCGGCGTTGGTATCTTTTACCAGTTGCAGCAATTCTTTGGCATTGCCTTTTTCTAGCATAATGCCTTCTGTGCCGAGTAATTTCCGAATTTTTGCTTTGTCTTCTTCAGTACTCTTGCGGGTGCTGGTGGCGACTACTTCGATACCCAAGTCTTTAGCTGCGGAAATAATTGACCAACTTTTAACACCGCCTGTATATAAGACAACGCGCTTGCCTTTGAGACGGGCGCGATAGGGAGCCAGAGCGATATCTAAAGCGGCTGTTTCTTCAGCAATCAGCTTTTCTGTACGCTCTTGTAAATCGGGATCTCCCAATTTAGCGGCAATATTTCGCAGACAACGGTTCATGTCATCGATGCCGTAAAAAGACTCTTCAATGTAAGGAATGCCGTAACGTTCCTCCATTTTTCTCGCCATGTTCAGCAATGCACGCGAGCAAATCATCACATTTAGCTTGGCGCGGTGAGCGTGTGTTATTTCTTGATAACGAGCATCACCTGTGATTTTTGATAAGACGCGGATACCCAATTTTTCCAACAGTGGCGTTACTCCCCACATTTCGCCGGCGATGTTGTACTCGCCGATTAAGTTAATATCATAAGGTGTTGTATATTCCGGTTCACAGCAACGCTTGGTACAACACAAAAAATTTAAAATTGCTTTGATAGTTGCAATTAGCTTGAGCAGTAATTTATACGAGTTTATCTCTGCGGTAGAGGAAAAGCAAGACAGGCGATCGCATTTCCACAGATACAGCGCTTTGGGGCATGGCAGTGCCAATGCCCCTACAATCAACGATTATCTGTATCTCACCAACTTGTAATTCGCTGTATGCAAAAAATATCGCCCTGCGGCTGCGCTCAGTCAACGCACCCTGAGTACAGCCTTAGAGGTTGTTTGAAAAGTTTTTGGCTGTATCTTCATACTAATCGATCCCCCCTACCCCCCTTAAAAAGGGGGAAATACAATCAAAGTCCCCCTTTTTAAGGGGAGCCACTGCGTTGGGCGGGTTTCCCGACTTGAAGCAAGTGGCGTGGATTTAGGGGGATCTAAAACTTTTTGCTACCAACGACAGGACTTTTAAAACATCCTCTTATACCCCTATGAATAATTCTTACTTCATAGCACGCCAATTACCAGCAGGAATAAAACTCGCCCAATAATAAGGATGTTGATATTGGGGATTATTGAGTAACTCTAATTGCACCTCGCGCAACGCTTCATGTCTACCCTTACCCGTTTGTAATTTCTCATAATATTTCACCATTAAATCTTTAGTCCCATCATCAGCTACTTGCCATAAACTTAGCAGTTGACTTTGAGAACCTGCAATTACCAAAGCACGCCGCAAGCCGTAAACACCGCCGCCTATTTTCACATCACCAAGCCCAGTTTCACAAGCAGATAAAACTACTAATTCTGTACCCCGTAAATTTAAACCTGCAACTTCTAAAGCTGTCAGTACGCCATCTTCTGTATCATTTTTTTGTTGACGGTTATTAAAACCAGCCAAAGCTAAACCAGAACGTAATAAGGGATTTTCTAAATTCAAAGCTGGGGCTGTTTCTAATTGCTGATTAACATTATTGTTTCGGGTTGGTACTGTTTTATCTGGTAAGAAAAAGCCGTGAGTAGCTAAATGTAAAATTCTGGGTGCGTTTAATTGTTTAATAGCTGCTTCTGTGGCTTGTTTTCCTAATAAAATATTTGTCTGAGGAATAATTTTTTGAATTTGTTGTCCTTCGGCTAAAGTTGCTGTCAATCGGCTAACTGTTAAATTAGCAAAGTCAATAGAACGTTGATTTGACGAACTACGGGATTTAGCTGCAACTGCTGCAACGGTGGTATCTTGTTGTTCGTAGTCGATATCTGCCAAGACTACAGGATTTGCGGCGGCTTTGGCTGTAGTTTGCAAGTTGAGTAAGTCTCGCCCAGTGGTGAGGTAAGAGAAAGCGTAACGTTGGACGAGATATTGATTTTGCTCATCCTTTAGGGCTTCAAAAGGTATCAAGTTTAACTGTCCATCTGGTGAAAGCAACAGGTGACGCGCATCGCCTAACAGGGGACGAATGGGAGCCATAACGTGCTCATATAAGGCGCGGGCGGCTGTTTGCAGGCGGGATACAGAAGTTTTGCCATCCACTGCTTCGGGTATAATTCCCCCCCGTTCTGGGGAATTATTGTTACTTTCTTGACTGGATGCGGGAGCATAAACCAAAACTTGACGGAAATTAGCAACAGATTGATCGATAGTTGCAGCATCACCCAAATCAACCCACTTCGGCTCCCCCGCAGCACGTAACACTACTGCTGCATAACGAGGTTTACCCCATTTTTCGCTGTCTTGTTTCGCTTTGGGATTGTATGGCTGATATTGGACAATTTCTACCATAGCTGCATCTGGGGGAATTTGAGCTTGGATGGCGGCTAATTCTACTGGTTGAGTGGCTTGGCGAAATTCGGCGCTTTTAGCACTGACTTGTTCTTCTAGGCGTTCTTTTTCGGCTTCTAGTTGTCTAATTTGGGCTTGATAAACTGCAAACTTCTCTTGCCCCTGGCCGCGGTATACTAGAGCAGCTAATTCTTGCTGCACGTTCAACCAATCATCAAACAGCTTTTTGGTTTGGGGGTTGTTTGCTAACTGGCTGCGTAATGTCTGCACTGTGTCAGTCATTGCATCTAGTACCCTTCCTTTACGCCGCAGTACAGTAGTCAGGGCGAGTTTGGCTAATGTAGGGTTTTTAGTAGATTGTTGCAGCGCTAGAGCAACAACAGCGTCAGTCGTTACACTAAACTGTTGAGCGTAGTTTTGTTTTCTTTGTTCCGAACCTACAGCATAGATGAGTTGTAAATTTTGTTCTTCAATTGCCAATCCGCGAGTGAGAAAATCGGTAGTGCGATTGATATCACCTTGCGTCCAATAAAAACCTGCTAAATTATTCAAGCTAGTGGCGACATTGGGATGTTCTTTACCCAGTGTCTTCTCCCGAATGGCTAGAGAACGCAGATAAAGCGGTTCGGCTTTGGTATAATTTCCCTGTAATCGATAAAATTCTGCTAAGTTGTTCAAGCTTTGGGCGACATCGGGATGTTCTTTACCCAGTGTCTTCTCCCGAATGGCTAGAGAACGCAGATAAAGCGGTTCGGCTTTGGTATAACTTCCCTGTAAGCGATAGAATTCTGCCAAATTGTTTAAACTGAGTGCGACATCGGGATGTTCTTTACCTACGACTTTTTCTAAAATAGTCAGAGAGCGGAGGTATAAGGGTTCGGCTTTGGCATATTTCCCTTGTAATCTGTAAATTAGAGCTAAATTGTTTAAGCTAAGTGCAACATAGGCATGTTCTTTACCCAGTACTTTCTCGAAAATAGCCAGAGAACGGAGGTAAAGCGGTTCGGCTTTCGCATAACTACCCTGTAAGCGATAAAGTTCTGCTAAATTGTTGAGGCTAGTTGCTAAATTGGGATGTTCTTTACCCAGTAATTTCTCATACATAGCCAGAGAGCGGAGGTAAAGCGGTTCAGCTTTGGCATAATTCCCCTGTGACTGGTACAGTAGAGCTAAATTGTTCAAGCTAATTGCGACATTGGGATGTTCTTTACCCAGTAATTTCTCATACATAGCCAGAGAGCGGAGGTAAAGCGGTTCGGCTTTGGCATAATTTCCCTGTTCTCGGTAAAGTTCTGCTAAATTGTTGAGGCTATTAGCTAAATCGGGATGTTCTTTAACACCTACTTTCTCGTAAATTGCTAGAGAGCGGAGGTAAAGCGGTTCGGCTTTGGCATAATTCCCCTGTTCTCGGTAAAGTGCTGCTAAATTGTTGAGACTATTAGCTAATTTGGGATGTTCTGTACCCAGTACTTTCTCCTGAATTGCGAGGGAACGCAGATAAAGGGATTCGGCTTTGGCATTATTTCCCTGTGACTGGTAAAGTGCTGCTAAGTTGTTTAAGCCTTGTGCGACTAGTGGATGTTCTTTACCTAATATCTTCTCTCGAATTGCTAAGGCTTTTTCTGCAAGGGGGATGGCTTCACCATATTTGCCTTGACGATACAATTTTACTGCTTGTTGATTTAGTTCTTCAGCTTCGGCTAAGGCTGCTGATTGTTGTGCTGATAGTGGCAGTTGGGCTTGTGCCTTTAGTTGTGTGGGTATACTTACTAATAGTCCTAATGCTATTGCTGTGCTGATTGAGCATCTGAGGATGTTTTGAGTTTTTTTTGTTACATTAAATAAATTTTGTCCGGACATAAGAATTTGCTGAATATGTTGCTGCTGAGTTTATCGGTGTTTCCATTACATATACTTCTGGGAAATGAAGAGTTATGCAGTTGAAGGACTAAAAATAACGCCCGCAGGCTGTAAGCCTTGGGCTATCGTTACCAATCCCACCTTTGTGGGGTGAGGTTGGGATTACAGAAGAGCGATCGCAATTACTCAATCAATTGTTTTTAGATAACTTTATTTTACGTATAATTACAGAGTTATTTACCTAAATTTCGTGAAAAAAATGAAATTTATGTGATTTTCCCTGAGCCAAAATCCGGCTTGTTTAAGACAAGCTAACACAAGAATATTCATTAGGAGTACATATATGCGTCAAAGCCGTTCATCTCGCATTCTCAAAAAAGCTCAACTCAGAGTATGGGGACTTCAAACAATTGACGCCAATCTCGATTTTGGTAATTCTCTGAGCTTGGAAAATCTGCGTCAACAAATTGATGATTTAGGTAATAAGCTGATGACTCATAACACTAATCTGGCTAGGATTCATGGTATGAGAATGGAGATTAAAAGACTAGAAAAAACCTTGAGTGCTTTGTGTGAAAGGATGCTGCTGGGGGTTGCTGTGAAATATGGCAAAGATAGTGAAGAGTATGCAATGGCTGGTGGTGTGCGCAAGCGCGATCGCGTCCGTAAAAGTACTATTGCTAGCCTCGAAGATGTGTCAGAATAAACATAGTTAGGGGCATTGGGCATTGGGCATTGGGCATTGGTGGTTTTCCTATGCCCACAAGCTTAATGTTTAATCAGGTAAAAAAGCTGTGATTATTTTGGTAAGCATGGTATTTGCGTTATTTGCGATATTTGCGGCTGGGATGGCAATGGGTGTAATTGCGGTTTGTTAAGCTGACAAAGGCTAATATAAGGAATATTTCTGGCGTTTTCTTGTTGACGAATGTGCTGTTGTTGCTCGTTTGTTAGATGTTGGATTCTATTGCAGAAGTTATTGTTGCCATTATTACATCTACGCTGTGCCTCATTCAAAAAATATCCGCTTACGGGTATTTCTCTTTGTTCTTGCGGAAAAACGCCCATATCTGCAATTGCTTTAGTTTCCGATACAAGCAAGCAAGAGCTAAAAAATAAAACGGCTGTCATCAGTGTCTTTTTTGTAGCTATCATCACAATTATGGCTATTATCTGATTGTGGAAAAGATACGTAGTAGCGTAGCACGCCACTACAATTATGTTAACCGTCAAGTTGTACTTTTAAGTTAAGCTAGGCTTTGGATAAATTCGTCAAACAGGCTAGACAAGATATGTCAGTAGTATTATGATGAATGTATTAACTTGATGTTTGGCAAATCGAAGCGGGGGCAAAAACCCTATAGGTTCTGCCAAAATCGCCAGAACCTTGACAAGTAAATAGTTACAGCGTTTCGAGAATTGGAGAAGATGCAAATTATTTGCAATAAGGTAGGCTGAAAACGATTAAAATTTTCGATCTGCCAAAATGCTTCTCAGGATGCTTGCTGTGGTTAGGTTTCAATACCCAGCAGTTTCCGCAACCAATTACCCCGCAAGGGGATTGAAACGCTCATCCTGGGGCGGGTGTGGATGATTTTTAAGATAGTTTCCGCAACCAATTACCCCGCAAGGGGATTGAAACTAGCGATATGCGTACTGGACAAGCTTATCGCTGTGGTGTTTCCGCAACCAATTACCCCGCAAGGGGATTGAAACAATAATTCCGCGTTCAGTGCGATAAACACGGTTTAGTTTCCGCAACCAATTACCCCGCAAGGGGATTGAAACTTGTTATTCCCCCTGGTTCTGGTTTGCAGCTTATTGTTTCCGCAACCAATTACCCCGCAAGGGGATTGAAACCCACTACTGGCGCGGGTTCAATAGGAACAACGGGAGTTTCCGCAACCAATTACCCCGCAAGGGGATTGAAACAAATCAAAGAGCTTTGATTAGATGAATCTAGCCAAGGTTTCCGCAACCAATTACCCCGCAAGGGGATTGAAACTAACGTTGACCGATTTCTTCCCTAGCGGCTTCTAAGTTTCCGCAACCAATTACCCCGCAAGGGGATTGAAACAGGCGATCGCCTCTCACAAACTTTCACCCCACGCCAAGTTTCCGCAACCAATTACCCCGCAAGGGGATTGAAACTCGAACTTGAGGCGATCGCTCACCTCATGCACCTCGAAGTTTCCGCAACCAATTACCCCGCAAGGGGATTAAAACAATACATTGGCTAAACAAGAAATGACTAACGCTCAAGGAAAAGAAAAATAAATGTAGGTTGGGTTGAACGGAGTGAAACCCAACAATACCAAAGTTTTCGCGTTGGGTTTCGTTCCTCAACCCAACCTACAGCTACATTGGTAAAAGCCTTGAAAAATAAGCGGTTTGAGATTTTTATTTGGTGAAAGTGATTAAAGAGGGTTAAAAAGAGCGATCGCAATCACGATAAATATTGTTGTTCTTAAAACTTCTGAATCTCCGTGTCCTCTGCGTCTCTGTGGTTCAATTAAATAGTTTTAAACCGCAGAGTACGCAGAGATCGCAGAGTGGCTATTTTATAACTGTCGAGTGTTGTGACAAAGCATGTAAATCTATGTTTAGTAATATTACTGAAAATATCAAGGCTTTACTAAAGCGTTACATCAGAAAAATTGGGTAGTAACTGGGTAGTAATTGGGTAGTTTTACCCTATATAACTACCGGAGATTTATCCATAATAATTGATATAAATCATCGCTGGCAACCACATTTAAAGCTAGCATTTAGTAAATCTTGCGATAGACCGAAACCCTGAGGCAAAACTCAGGGTTTTTTAAATTTATTTATCAGTCTTAATCACACTGCCAAAAGCAGCATGATAGAGACATCAATGCTGCGATCAACATAAAACATGAAGCTTTGCGACTTTTGGTGAGCCAGTACGGTCTTGGGGTTTCCCCAAGTGAAGTAACTGGCGAACTCGTAAGAGTGTTAGGAACTAGCACTTCTGCCCAAGGAGGGGATGTAAGACCAAAGACTTCTGGACGTAAAAAATCCACCAAGTCTGAGGCAATCCCCAATGATTTGGGAAGCCTACACTCACCCGTCAGGGGAGTGTAGGTAGTTCACTACCCTACGATAGCTTTACGATTGTCGTACCTCAACCACTATCTGTGGTTTTGCAACGATTAAATGCAAAAGTTGAAGCACCGAAATTATATAGATTCTCTAGAGAACACGCACCTTATCAAGGAACTGTTTCTGAGCAAGGTTTTCAAATTACGCGGATTATTCACTATCGCAACTCGTTTTTACCAGTCATTAAAGGACGCTTTCAAGTCGAATCATCTTATCAAACAGAAGTACATATAAAAATGAGCCTACATCCTTTCGTCATGGCGTTTTTAGGATTTTGGTTTTTCTTTTGGTATAGTGCAGCAATTCCTATCAGTTTGTTAGGTTCTATGCCTAACGGAATGCCAATAATATTTTTAGGAATGCCGATATTAATGTTGATTATATTTTGGTTTGCTTTTTGGAACGAAGCAAATCGCAGCCGTAATGAATTGACGCAAATTATTCAGGGAGAATTATAAGTTGTCATTTGTCATTCGTCATTTGTCATTAGTTATTTGTCAGGGTTTAATACCATTTATCAATGAATATGCGCTTAATTAGCCCACTTATGTGGGCTTTGTTTGTTTAGCCCCACCCTTCTAGGGTGAGGGCGATATAGCGCAACTTCACATATAATTAGTATAAGTTATTCATGACCTTTACGTAAGTTTTGAATATATGATTTGTATGGTGGTAGACTAGCGCACCTCTAATTATTATGACACATTGGTGCGTTGCGCTACGCGACAACACACCCTACATATACTGAAATCTTCTTTAATTTTGAATTTTGAATTTTGAATTGTTAATATTCTTAAGTCGTTCGCTATTAACAGAAAAATTCTGTATAACAAATAAGCTAAAAATAGCGCTACAGAATGTTTTATGACTTCAACACATTCTCAAAAAGTCCTAAAAATGATTGAGGATAAATTACTGGAAGCTTATGCAAGATACTACGGGGACTTGAATGTTGGAGATATGTCTCCGGAAGAATTTGTTAACACCTACGGACGCATTGAAGATAGGGTTAATGGTAATTTAAACTTAGGCGCGATCGCTCCTGATGAATCTACTTCAACTTTCTCGACAAACTCAGCTAAAGCCGATCGCAATTCAGAATCATCCAAAGATTCCCAAAATGTCGCCTGAGATGCGATCGCAATTTTCCGTTTAGCATTCTCAAAAGCATCCTTATCAACTATTCTTGTGGGCGTTGATAGGGTGCTAATTGTTACCTCAATTTTGGCGATCGCTTCAATGATATTTGGGTTAGAACTGCGTAACCCCCGCAGAACAGATAATTCGTTGGTTAAGTTTTCAATTTCTTTGGTGTTGATTACCTCCATTGTGGTTGACTGGCTTTGTAAATAGTTAATTAAATTGGGTGCATTGTCACATAAAGCCGCGATCGTCTGGGCGATGATTTCCCGCAATCGCGTACATTTAGAATTATCGCAATGATACTTACCTGGTTTGTTGTAGTTAACACAGCGTATATACTCAACTTTGGTTTTATGGCGGGAAAAGTTGCGATACATACTTCCGCCACAATGAACGCATTTAATTAAACCTGCCAGTGGATATTCACCACGGGTAGATGTGGCGGAACTGCGATACTTTTTATTTGCTAATAACTTATTTTGAATTGCAGCTACAGTATCTGCGGTAATTAAAGCCGGGTGAGTGTTGAAGTTAATAATAGGTTCCCGATTTACACCTGGCTTTTTTTTGACAAAATAAGCTGTATGTCCCTGTAATGCGGGATTTTTCACCCAATCGCGCAACCCGGCGACGCTAAACACTACCTCATATTCCTGGTAAATATAATTGCAGACATCCTTAAGCGATCGCATCGACAGCGTTAAATCAATAATTATCTTCGCTAGCTCAAAATAAGTTTTCCCCGATTTCTCGTGAATCTGATAATTCGGCGTTAATCGCTGATTTTCGTCTTTACTATAGCCAAAGGGCGGTACACAATACTTTAATTGCTGGCGAAAATAATTATTACCATGCTTAATCCTCTGAGATAACAGCCGCGATTCAAATTCCGCCAAACCAGACATTTGATTAATACTAAACCAGCCAAAGGGCGAATTTGGGTCAACCGGTGCATCCAATATCCGCAGATTGACGTTATGCTTAACGAAAATATCAATCGCTTTATGAATCGCAATTACACTGCGCCCTAAGCGATCCACACGAGTGATAATAATCTCCTCAACTTGATTGTGCTGCGCCAACTTCAGCAACTCGTTATACTGTTTTCTCCCATCATTGCGTCCCGATTCTATATCTATTAAAACTTCCGTTGCACCCGCCGCTTTTAATCTCGCTATTTGCTGATTTAATGCGTCAAACTCCTCAGCTTGTTCTTGCGTACTCACGCGGGCGTAACCGTAAACTCTCATGGGAATTTATCTAAATCAGTCCCAAAATCATATCATAAAAGGTGTTGTTGTAAGTGCTATGGTTCTGCTGTACCTACTACATATTCCAACAAAGCTTCGCCACCAAAGCGGTTACCCAGGTTTTTACTGCCAATAAATCCGGGAGCAATCACCGGAATCACGGGAGTTCCTAATTTTTCCGCCGCAGTTTTGCATACAGCATCCATATCATCGCCAATCAAAGCGGTGACGCAGGTAGCGTAAACAAAGATAGCTGCTGGATTATAGCGTTTATGTATTTCCGCGATCGCTTTATAGAGTTTCTTCTCGCCACCAAAGATGACATCATTTTCAGTTAAGTCAGTGGTAAACCCCGTTTTGTAAAGCATGGGGCCTGAAGAGAGACTACCACGACTACCCCAGGAATTACCAGCGCAGGCGATCGGCCCGTGGACTAAATGAGCAGCATCCGTAATGGGTACCAGAGCAATCATCGCCCCATCAAACGCGCAACCGCCTTGAGCTGCTCCCGGTTGTGCCTGTTGGGTACAAGATTTATTTTTCTTTTCGCTCTGTTTGTGCTGATTATGTTCGCATCCTGACTCACTAAGCAGCTCGTTGATTTTGCCTTGGGTGATTTTCATCTCTCTTCTCTTGCTGGATGGCAGGTGGGTACCAATTCAAAATTCAAAATTCAAAATTCAAAATTAAGATATTGCTGAATTTAGTAGAATTGGTGTGAATTATTATCTGAGTATTGTCTGTTGTCATTCGTCGTTGTACTTTGAATAACTAATAACTAATAACTAATGACAACTGTACAGACGCGATTCATCGCGTCTCTGACTAATGACTAAATGGTAATAGGTAATGGGTATTGATTAATGTCTCAGGTCTAACAAATGTATTGCGTCACATCCTCGCCACATTCATCGCTCAGAAAAGATAAAGCCCGCAAACGCAAACTAATTACCTCGTCATACAAAGGATTAAATTTGCACAGTGCTGGAATATGATAAGTATGCCCAAATAAATTAATGTCGCGCTCAAACGGGCAACAGCAGGGAATGACGCGACAAATTAAATGAGCAAAATTAGCATTCTTTACTTTAATACCATCTACCAGACGACGCAAAGGCTTAAGAATATCAAAAGAACCAGAGCCTTTATAGTTAGGTGGATGGTAATTTGGATGAGGATGAGGGTGATTGTGAGTTATACTTGCCATAATCAATACCTCAGTTACAGGAAAAAGTAAAAAGTAAAAGATATTTCTTGTTACTTTTTACTTTTAAAATATGCCGCGAGTGACTGTAATTTCTAACGAACTAAGTCGTAGGAAATATCGGTCTTAGAAGGAATGTTAGTACGTTGATCGATGTCCTCGAAGATTGTATTAACAACCCAGTTGAGGAGGTTAATTACACCTTGGTAACCGATGGTGCTGTAGCGGTGCAAGTGGTGACGATCCATGATAGGATAGCCGATTCTGACTAAGGGTACCTTGCAATCGCGCCATAGGTACTTACCGTAGGAGTTACCGATTAACAAATCAACTGGTTCGGTGAACAACAGAGAACTAATGCGCTGACTATCAGGTAAAATTAAACTAACGCTGCAAAGGTTTGATATATGGATGTTTGGGGTTATGCGCGGGTTTCCACAGATGAACAAGCAGAAGATAAAGGCGCGTTAATTAAGCAGATGCGACGATTGCGGGATGCTGGTGCAACGCAGATATATTATGACGTAGAAAGCCGGACGAGCGATCGCCGCAAAGGACTGTTACAGTTAATTGAAGATATTAATGCATCTGCACCGGGGAAAGTAGCCAAGCTGTTATTTATTCGCATCGACCGGTTAACATCTTCATCAATGACATTTTATCGATTGATGGATGCGTTAAAAAAGAAAGGTATACAACCATCCGCCCTAGATGAACCATTTGATTTATCAAGTATTGGTGGTGAGTTAACTATTGATGTCAGACTAGCAGCATCAAAGTATGAGGTGAAAATGCTGGCGATGCGAGTCAAAAAAGAACGCGACACCCGCAAAGAAAATAAAAAACCTCACTGGAATGCCCCATTGGGGTATATTGTGGAGGATGATAAGTACAAACGCGATGAACGTCCTTGCGTTTGCTTGCTTGCTGGTAAGCGAGAATTTACGCGATCGCAATTAATGCGATTTGTCTTTGATACCTTTTTTACAGTCGGTACAGTCTCCCAAACCGTAAAAGTCCTTCACGATACTTTCGGGATTCAAGCCAACGCAGTCCCCAAAGCCACAGATAGCAAAATAAATATCCTCACAGAAAATGAGGAAATCCTGCTAGAAAATATCAATAAATCCCGTAGCGGCGCATTAAATCTGCGTTATCCCCACACCGGCTTGAAATGGTCTGTTTCTGGGTTACGCTCGATACTGGTTAACCCTATCTATGCAGGGGGAACACTGTACAATATTATGGTTCGTCCCAAAGGACACCGCAAACCCTTCGATGAATGGGAAGTCACCTGGGGAACCCATGAAGAAGAAGCGATTATTACCCGCGAAGAACACGAACGTATCAAAGCCACAATCCGAGAGAATCGCAATAATCGCTGGGCTACCGAACAAAAACATATTAACCCATTTGCCAACTTAGTCAAATGCGCTCATTGTGGTGCTGCTTATAGCCGTCAGTGCAAAAAATTAGTAAAACGCCAAGGTTTTATTCGCCATCATTATCAATGTAGTTTTTACCGAACTAATGCTTGTCAAAACGGACGCATGATTGCTTCCGATGAATTAGAAAAACAAGTAATTCATCATCTAGTTCGCGAAGCAGAAAAGTTAGCAGGATTAGTAGAACAAAAAGTTGATAATACTGAAGAATCAGCAGAAATTAAAACACTCCGTACTTCTTTAAACACCTTAGAAGCATTACCATCAAACCCCGCCATTGAAAAAGCCAAAGAAGATATGAGAATGCAAATAGCCACAGCTTTAGCAATGACAAATAACACATCGAAACAATATTTAATCGCTAAAGAACGGATTATTTCTGCCTTCTCTAATGACAGATATTGGCAACAATTAGAACCAGAAGATAAACAAACTTTACTTAAAGGATGTATCAAAAAAATCGTGGTAGATGGCAACCTAGTAACAGGAGTTGAACTACTATATTTACACTAAGCAACTTTTTTCGATTTACGCTGCTTAGTAACTTTTTTCTCTGGCTTTACCTGATGCACCTGAGCATTTTGACGTTCTAGTTCCCGTTGCTCAAATTCAATCACAGTGCGGGCGACCAATTCAGCGAGTGTTTCATATCGTGTCATTTGTAGCGGCTCCATCATTACCTTAAACATAGCGAAGAAATTAAAAAAATCTGTTAGCCGTAAGCTTTTTTTATGTATTAAAATTTGCCAGATTAATTAATGATAAAAACCGCTATAAAGGCAGAGGTATTTATGCTGATTACGAAGAGCGATCGCTAAAAAAATGACACCAAATACATCATGTATTAAAGCAATCAATTACGCTAGGCAATATCCACACACATTGTTAGTAAAAAATATAGTAATACCAATCTAGAAAAATGTAACAAATGTGTAGGGGCATGGCATTGCCATGCCCCCTAGAATATCTGGATGTATGATTTAATTTTGGATAAAAAAATCGCCATTAAACTAACTCAATGGCGAAAACAAATATTTTCTGGCATCGCATAAATCAATACGGTTCAGTTAAGGATAATTGTAGGTTGGGTTGAACGAAGTGAAACCCAACAAACCGATGGAAATGTTGGGTTTCGTTCCTCAACCCAACCTACACAGATTAAGATTTTTGGCACTAACTGAACTGTATTGTCGCATAAATATGGATGAATTTGGAGTTCAAATTACCGACAATTCATTAACCAATTTAGCAACACCTATTTTATTAATGTGTATGGAAAGTTATCCACCATATAATCCAGTAATCGGCGCGTATGACAAAGATTAATTCAGAGATACTGAAGGCTGTGGTTGAGTAGAATTCTGCTCTAAGAACCCTTGAAATAATTTGATATCGAACTGCTCGTTAGCAATTGCTTGACCGATAGCACTCAAGTTATCCATCTGGTCTACACAATCCATTTTTTCTAACTTATTGACAAGATCATTTGTAATTGCATCAGCCGGAATTGGATTACCATTTTCATCTTTGAGTTGCAACTTTTGTGCTTCTGTTAAGGATTTAAATCGCTCTACTGTCATAGAGGTTGTAAAACGGCAGTAGGTCATTAATTCCTGGTTTTCGGGTACAATTTTATATGAATCTCTATCTTTCGTAAGCTTAGAATTATTCATAGATATCTGCTTGCTAATTAACTTCACAAGTTGATTTTGTTGCAAATTTGCTTCATACATTAAATCGTTGGCTACATATCCAGCCCATTGAGCATTATTTTTCTTTTTCGCTTCGCCAAACTCTATGTCAGCGTAACTATATCCTGTACCAATAGAAACGAGCAAAAGCTTATCTGCTCCCGATGGCCAAGCAGTACCATAATCAGTTTGAACTGCTTCGAGAAACAACCGCAACGATGAATTATTGTATGTACCTACTCCACCATCTATAAACTCGCATTCTTTGTCGATAAATTCTTCTGAAGAATGATAATTATCTTTGGGAACCTTAACTGTAAACAGAAAAGGGAGGAAAGAAAGTCGGAGCAGCAGAACTAGACCGCACGATTTTCCAAATGGGAATATTGGCATTAAGGTCTAAATATTGGCTTTTCTTTTGATAATCTCCTTTGACAGTGTTATATTTACGCAATAATTTATCATTTAATCAGCAACACTTTTATGAAAATGTACTTATATTAAGTAAATACTTTTAAATTATTTTTTCATTAAAGTTAATCAAAATCGATAATTTAGCAGCTTTTAAGCAGCTAAATTAGCAAATTATTAAATTTAGCAAAATAAAAATGCTTTTAATAAGTTTAGATTATATTAATCGATGATTTACATTGTTTACCAAAGATAAAAGTACTAGCTAAACTCTGAGTATTAATCCTAGAGCAGATGTCATTTATGATATAAGATTGACTCATCTGTGGAGGACAGAAGAGAGTATTAAAAGATTAGGCAGTTACGTAGGCAAATTTAAATTGTATTAGGGACTTCCAAGAAATAAATTATCCAATCTTGTGGGGTGGGCATCTTGCCCGCCTTTGACTATGGGCGGGCGAGACGCCCACCCCACAATAAATAGTTGTATATTTTTTTATTTGGAAGTCCCTTATCAAAGTAGACAAGATACCTACGCCATAAGAGACTGATAAAATTTAATATGCAAACTAAATGGGTGTAGGTAGTTCACTCAATAAATAATTAGCGGATGAAAGCTTTAAGAGAATATTGTTTGAGTCTTGTAGATAAAGATTTGATGCCTACAGCATTTAAGACTGCTATAGTTGTAGGTTCTATCTTGTTTATACTCCAATACAGTTCAGTTAGCGCCAAAAACCATAAACTACGTAGGTTGGGTTGAGGAACGAAACCCAACATTTTCGGCGATTTGTTGGGTTTCACTTCGTTCAACCCAACCTACATTTATCCTTAACTGAACCGTATTGGTTTACACTCAATCACGGAGCGGCGACTATCAAAGGCCAAATAAGTAGAGAACGCTGGATTTCTGCAGCGCTGACATACATAGTTCCCTATATGGTGAATATTCACGGTCAATATGTCAGTCGTGCGAGAAAAAGCTGACTGCACTTGTTTTAAACTCTTACTCTCTGCGCGCCAGTTGCTTCAAGTCGGTAGAGCCGCCCAACGCACTGGCTTACCTCTGCGCCTCTGCGTGAGACTAAATTCATATTCTCACTCAGCAACGCAACCTACTTAAAACTGCTGTAATTTCTGCTGCCAATTTTTGCAGATGCGGATTTTTCAAAATCGTTTGATGTTCGCCAGGTAAAGAACAAACAGACACCTGCTCCTGGGTTAAATTCGCCCAACCTACAGTAGGATCATCAGGAAATTGCTCTGCCAATGATGCAGTTTTAAACAGTGAAATAGCAGTTTTAATAGTTTGCGGTTGATAACGCAGACTTGCTTGTACATTAGCTTTGTAAACGTTAATTAACCCAGTAATTAAATTTACTCCTGAATCCGGGGGAACAAGTTCAGATTGCTGTAAAATTTGCAGTACATATTGAAATTGTTCGGCTTGGTTGCGGCTGGATAATTCTTCGTAGGAAATATTGATATTTGTGTTGAAATGAATGGCTATTTGCTCAACAATGAAGCAAAGAATAGCCGCATCATCTTCTAAAGAAGTTTCAATTTCTAATGTCGGTAATGGGGGATGGGTATCAATAATTAGTAGATTTTCTACCTGTTCACCCATAGCTTCTAGTTGAGACGTAATTTCAAATGCAATTAATCCTCCCAAAGAATGACCGCCTAATAAATAAGGGCCAGAAGGTTGGATGGCGCGAATCGCTTTGATGTAACTAGCAGCCATTGCTTCGACAGTTGCTAACGGCGGTTGTTTCCCATCTAAACCGTGTGCTTGTAGTCCATAAACTGGGCGTTCTTGACCTAAAGTTTGCGCCAGTAAAGAGTAGGAAAGAGCATAACCACCGGCTTGATGCATGAGAAATAAGGGAGGTAAATTTCCCTTGGTTTGGAGAGGAACTAAAACATCTAAATCGCTGGTTGTCCGCTCTTGCTCTATTAAGGCTGCTATCTTCTCAATTGTACCTTCTCGGAATAAAGCAACAACAGGTAGATTACAATCTAAGCGGTTTTCAATTGCTGCGATTAACCGAATCGCTAATAAAGAATGGCCGCCTAAATCAAAGAAATTTTCAGTGACGCCAATAGGGTTAACTTGGAGAATTTCTTCCCAAATTTCTACTAATTTATATTCTAATGGCGTTCTTGGTAAAATTTGGTTGTTGGCTGGGATATTTGTTTTTAGATTCAGTGAAGCTAGGGCTTTTCTATCAACCTTGCCATTAGGTGTTAAAGGTAAAGAATCTATAATGACAAAGTTAGCTGGCACCATGTAATCTGGCAGTTTTTCCTTTAGGAAAGTCCGTAGCTGATTTACTGAGGTAAGTTGCTCAGTCGCAGGGACAATGTATGCAACTAAATTTTGACTTCCTACTGCATCTACATTAGTAATTAGCACTGCATTAACTACATCTGTATGCTGATTTAATATTTCTTCAATTTCTCCTAGTTCAATGCGGAAACCGCGAATTTTAACTTGGTTATCAATGCGTCCTAAAAATTCAATATTACCGTCGGGAAGATAGCGAACTAAGTCACCTGTTTTATACAGACGCTCTGATTTTACAGAATTGAAAGGGTTAGCAATAAATTTGTCAGCAGTCAATTCTGGACGGTTGAAATATCCCCTGGCTAGTCCAGCACCGCCGATGTGTAATTCTCCAGGAATACCAATCGGTACTGGTTGCAAATTAGAATCAAGAATATAAGTTTTTGTATTGTGAATTGCTCTACCTATAGGGACATTCTTTTGATTTATTTCGGCTTGACAAGTCCAGAAAGTAGCATCAATACAAGCCTCAGTTGGGCCATAAAGATTATACAGATTCACATTTAGTCGGCTCAATAATTTTTTTTGCAGTACTAAAGATAAAGTTTCACCACCGCAGAAGATATGTTTAAGAGAATTACATTTTTCAATTCCCTCTTGTTCTAAAAGCATTTGCAGCAATGATGGCACAAGTTGCACAATAGTTACTTGTTGTTGGTTGATAACTTCCAGCAAATAACTAACATCTTGATGACCGCCAGGTTTAGCAATGATTAACTTTCCACCCACTAATAAAGGTGCGTAAAACTCCCAAATTGAAGCATCAAAACTAAAGGGAGTTTTTTGTATTACTATGTCTGTTTCTTGGAAAGCAAAGGTTGTTTGCATCCATAACATGTGATTGCAAATAGCACGGTGATTAATCATCACCCCCTTAGGCTTACCTGTAGAACCAGACGTATAAATGATATATGCTAAATTATCTGCTATTGTCCCGCTAACTGGGTTATCTATACTTTGTTGAGCAATAATTTCCCAGTCTCTATCTAAACAAATCATCTGTGCATGATTTTGCAGGTTCAATTTTGCTAGTAGTTGTTCTTGGGTTAATAATATAGATATCTGCCCATCTGCTAACATGAAATTGATGCGTTCTTGGGGATAAGCTGAATCGATGGGAAGATAAGCACCACCAGCTTTCAAAATCCCTAATAATCCTACTACCATTTCTAGAGAGCGTTCAAGACAAATGCCTACTACTACCTCTGGTTTAACTCCTAAATTTTGGAGGTAATTGGCTAATTGATTGGCGCGTTGATTTAACTCGTCATAAGTTAAATATTGATTTTCAAATAATACTGCTATTGCATCCGGTGTTTTCTTGACCTGAATTTCAAATAATTGATGGAGAGATATATCTTGAGGATAATCAACTTGATTATTTTGCCAATTTACTAATAGCTGATTTTGCTCAGTTGATGTTAATAGAGGTAGTGCAGTAATGCACTGTTGGGGATTAGCTACAATAGCTTCCAGCAAAGTTTGGAAATGTCCTACCATCCTCTTAATGGTTGTGACTTCAAATAAATCGCTTCTATATTCCCATTGTCCTTGAATTCCTTGTTCTGTTTCTGTCATCAACAAAGTTAAATCAAACTTTGCTGTTACCTGTTCTGTTTCCCAGGGAGTTAATTGTAAATCGGGTAATTCTAGTTTACCCATTGGTGCATTTTGCAAGACAAACATCACCTGGAATAAGGGATGATGACTGAGATTTCTTTCTGGCTGAATTTCTTCAACTATTCTTTCAAAAGGTACATCTTGATAAGCGTAAGCTTCTAGGGTTTCTTCTTTAATGCGTAATAGTAAATTGATAAAATCAGGATTGCCGCTTAAGTTAGTGTTAATTACTAAAGTATTGACAAAAAAGCCAATTAATGATTCAACTTGTTTGCGGTTGCGGTTAGCAATTGGTGTCCCAATTAATAAATCTGTTTTTCCGGAATAACGCATTAATAGGGTGCTAAATACCCCTAATAAACCCATGAATAAAGTAGCACCTTGAGATTCGCATAACTTTTGTAATGCTGTGGATGTTTCCCTATTGATTGTAAAGGATACTGCACTGCCTTGATAACGCGCGATCGCTGGACGGGGATAATCTGTAGGTAATTCTAAAACCTCTATTTTCCCAGTGAGTTTTTGTTTCCAGTAAGCTAGTTGTGCTGGTAGTTGGGTTTGCTCAAAAGTTGTGCGTTGCCAATGGGCAAAATCTGCATATTGTATAGGTAGAGGCTGTAATTTGGCTGTTTCTTGGCGACAAAATGCTGTATAAGATAAGGATAATTCCTCAATCATTAATCCCAGCGACCAACCATCAGCAATAATATGATGGATGACTAAAACAAAAACATGAACATCTGCGGCTAATTGATAGAGATGAACGCGAAGTAAAGGTAGACTGCGCAGATTGAAGGGAGTGGTAATGGCTTGGCTAATTAATTCTTGAAGTTGTTCTGTTGGCTGTAGTTCGGTGACGATTAAGGGGACTGAATAAGCAGGGTGAATAACTTGAATGGGAACACCATCTACACTTTCAAAAGTGGTGCGTAATACTTCGTGGCGTTGAATTATAGTTTGTAAACTCTGCTGTAAGGCTGGGCGATTTAACTTTCCATCTAAGCGAAATGCTACGGCGATGTTGTAAGCGGGATTATTGGGTTCTAATAAATCTAAAAACCACAGTCGAGATTGCGAGAAAGAAAGGGGGAAATTTTGGCGATCGCTAATTTGAGGGATAATATCTAAAGCTGCATTACTAATATTAGTATTTTCAGCTAGGCGTTCAATTTCTGTTGCTAAACCTGCAATGGTGGAATATTCAAAAACTGTCCGCAATGGTAAAGCTAAATTAAATTCTTCCCGAATTCGCGAAACTAATTTAGTTGCTAATAGTGAATGTCCTCCTAAATGAAAGAAATCATCAGCGATACCAATTTGTTCAATTCCCAAAACATCACTCCAAATGTGACATAGTTTTGTTTGGGTGGGTGTTGTCGGTTGAACAAAAGATTCTCTGGTAATTTCTTGTTCTCTATCCGGTGCTGGTAAGGCGCGTCTATCTAGCTTCCCACTGGGAGTCAGGGGAAAGCTTTCTAGCAATACAAAAGAAGCGGGACGCATATATTCTGGTAATTCTTCCCGCGCCTGTGCTTTTAATTGAGAAATTAAGGTTTTCGCCAAACGTGCTTTCAGAGGATTAATGGCGTAATAATTAGCAACTTGATGTCCTATTTTATGACTAATTGGCATGACTGGCGAACGGCGTTTATCGTTTGTTTTCGGGTAGAAACAAACATCAAAATATTCATGATTTAAATCTGGAGAATAGCTGATAGTTACTTCACAACCGATTGCTTGCGCCAGAGTATATAAATCTACTGGATCAATTGCTGATGCTAAATCGAGTTGATGAATAAATTCGCGTAATTCTCCAATATTCTGACTACTAATATTACTATTATTACCTTGCAACCATTGCCAAATAGCTGCATCTTTAATTAACCGTGCATTGGGAATACCACGCCAACCAATTGCACCTACTGCGCTAATTTTATCTCGTAAATCATCTAAGTGGAGATTTGCAGTTTCCCAATCTTGCCAAACAGCTTCAACAATATCACCTTGTTCTGCGCCTGATTTGTGCAAAATCGCATCATAACGATATTTGGTTAATTCATTATGATTATTTTCGGCTTTGAGATGAACTTCAACTGCGGCGACATCGGGGAAAGCTTGAGTTAAATTAACAAAGAAACTAGGATCGATGACTAACTCGCTTTCGGCTGCTGCTAGGCGATTAACTTGAATTTTAAAATTCTCTCTATCTATATTATCTGCTGCTTGAAACAAGCCAATGCTGCTATGGAAATAATTGAGCAGCGGTAAGCTGCGGTTATCCCCAATAAATAAACTACCGCCCGGTGCTAATAATTGTAAAGCCCCAGCAATTACTTGCTGTAAATATTCCAGTGATGGGAAATATTGAGCAACAGAGTTAATAATAATTGTATCAAAGTAAGCAGTGGGAATATCTGCAAAATTAATCGCTTCTCTAGAGAACAAGCGCACGTGAGATAAAGATTGATTTTGGAGAATATTTGTTAAGCGGTTAATCGCTGCTTGAGAAAAATCAGTTCCCCAATAAGCCTCAACTTGCGGTGCGATATTCAACAAAATCATTCCTGTACCACAACCAATTTCTAATACCCTTTGAGGTTGCAGTGCTTGGATTCGCTCCAGGGTATTATCTAACCATTGACGCATTTGCACGGCGGGAATCGGTTGGTTATCGTAACTACTATTCCAACCGACAATATTAAATGCTGGATCGGTTTCTGTGTCACCACCCTGATAAGTTTCGTTAAAAGTATATTGCCATTCTTGGGTTTGTTCTTTGGTTAAATCTTGTTGGCAAACTTGATTCTTCGCCACGATATAAGCGGCTATTCTCATATCTTCCTGGCTCGTTTCCCGGACTATCACTAAAACATCTTTTACCCCTGGATGACGTTTAATTACTGCTGCAATTTCGCCTAATTCTATGCGAAAACCCCGAATTTTGACTTGATGATCGTTGCGTCCGATATATTCAATTTCACCGTTATCCAGGAAGCGAGCTAAATCACCAGTTTTATACAGACGTTCTAATTTTGTATGATTAAAAGGATTGGGAATCATCCGTTCGGCGGTTAATTGGGGACGGTGAAAATAACCGCGAGTCACACCCGCACCACCAACATACATTTCCCCAACAACACCAATAGGCACGGGTTGACAATGACGATCTAAAATATATAAAGAAAGGTCAGGAATGGGTTTACCAATTAAACTTCCCCGACGTTGTTTAACATCCCGTAACCGAATAGGACGGTAAGTAACATGAACTGTAGTTTCCGTAATCCCATACATATTTACTAGCAAAGGAAACTCTTCATCGTGGCGTTCAAACCAAGGTTCTAAGCTGGCTAAATCCAGAGCTTCCCCACCAAATATCACATAGCGTAATTCTAATTCTCCTTCTCTCCCCAGTGATGCTTCAGCTTGCATTAATTGGCGAAAAGCTGAGGGAGTTTGGTTTAAAACTGTGACTTTGCGATCGCAAAGTAAATTATAAAATTCTTCTGGAGAACGACTGACTAAATAAGGTACAATAATTAAAGTACCACCAAAAAAAAGAGCGCCCCAAATTTCCCAAACAGAGAAATCAAAGGCGCAGGAATGAAACAGAGTCCAAATATCTTTAGGGTTAAATTTAAACCATTTTTCCGTCGCCAACATTAACCGCACAACATGACGATGGGTAACGACTACTCCTTTCGGTTTTCCTGTGGAACCACTGGTGTAAATAATGTAAGCAGCGTTATCGGGATGAACTAAAACCTCTGGTGCGGTGGTTGGTTGTGTTGCTAGTTCAACCTCGCAGTTATCGATAAAGATAGTTGTGGCTTGGTGGGGGGGAATTTGTGCTTGAAACTGGCTATGGGTAAGCAAAACTGCCACTTGACTATCTTCCAGCATATAAGCAATGCGATCGCTTGGATAGTCAGGATCGAAGGGAACGTACACACCCCCAGCTTTCAAGATAGCTAAAATAGCCACCAATAAATCTAAAGAACGAGACAACCACAACCCTACCCGCGATTCTGGTTTGACACCAAGATTAATTAAATGATGGGCTAATTGATTGGCGCGATGATTTAATTGTTCATAGGTAAGATTTGTTTTTTCAAAAATCAGCGCTGTTTGCTGCGGACGTGATTTTACCTGTTGACTAAAAACTTCATGTAAACAAGATGTGACAGAAAAAGTTTGCTGTGGTTGAACGGGTACTAATGGCGCTAATTCTTCTGGAAGCAAGAAAGATAACCGACTTACAGGTGTATCTGGTTGCGTCACTAAACTTTCGAGCAGTTGACAAAAATGACGAGCAAATCTTTCTACTGTTTCTCGTTTGAATAAATCAATATTATAGGAGAAAACCCCATGTAAACTATCTGCGCTTTCAGTAATAAATAATTCTAAATCGAAACGCGCTGCTTCTTGATTAGCTAATATAGAAATTTCTAAATCATCTATGCCAAAATTTGGTTTAGGTGCATTTAATAAAGTAAAGGCAATTTGAAATAAAGGATTACGACTAGTATCGCGTTCAATATTGAGGCGTTCAACTAAGGTTTCAAAAGGAACTTCTGTATGTTCAAAAGCTTCTAAAACCGTTGTTCTGACTCGATTTACTAGAGTGCGAAAACTTGGTGCATCGCTTAAATCAGTACGAATAACTAACATATTGACGAAAAAACCAATGAGTTTTTCCGCATCAAATCCCGGACGATTAGCGATAGAAGTTCCTACGGGTATATCCTCTTGTCCCGTGTAACGAGACAACAGCGCTTGAAACCCAGCCATCAGCGTCATAAACAAAGTCGCACCTGATTTTTGACTGAAGGTGCGCAGGTTTTTGCTGAGAGAATTTGGTAATTCAAATTTGACTAAATCGCCGCGAAATGTTTGTAAACGAGGACGAGAAAAATCAATAGGGAATTGCAATACAGGTAATTCTGATAATTGTTTTTCCCAATAATTCAGGCTATTGGCTAAAGTTAAAGGATTGAATTTTTCTTGTTGCCATACAGCATAGTCTGCATATTGAATTTTTAACTCGGCAATTCCGGTTTTATCTCCTCGAATTGCCAGTTGATACAAAATAGCAAGTTCTTGTAAAATTACACCAATAGACCAAGCATCAGCAATAATATGATGTAGGGTGAGGGTGAGAATATATCGCTGTGGTGTCAGGCGAAAAAGTCGCGCACGAATGAGAGGCCCTGTGGCTAAATCAAAAGTATAATCAGCTTCCGAACGTCCTATATGAGAAATTTCTGGTTCAGTTTCTGTAAGAGAGCGATACCTTTGGTCGCCGCAGGCATCGCTCCAATCTTCTAAACTAATTTCTGTAAGATAATTGGGGTGAATTATTTGTCTAGCTTCGCCATCAATATTCGTAAATGTGGTACGCAAGCTTTCATGTCTTTGTTGCAATTCGCGAAAAGCTTGCTGTAAAGCCTCAACATTGAGTAACCCTTGCAGACTGAATACAGAACAAATATTATAAGCCGAAGATGTCGGTTCTAATTCATATAAAAACCATAAACGCCTTTGTTGGAAAGATAATGGCGCTTCCTGAAGACTGCGACGAGGAATCAGAAACTGTTCTGTATCCTGTTTGATTCCATCTGCTTCTAGCAATAATTCTAAAAGTTCAATATCGTTAATATCTGAATAGTTCATCATAAAAATATCTAATATATTTATCCTAAATTGGGCGAGTTAAAAATGACATAAAATACCTTTGGGCAGCTTGAAAACACAATTTAAAAGCTGGTAATATCTGCCCAGTTCTGATTAAGCTATTGACTGATAATATATTCACAAAAGGAATTAACCTTTTTTCATAGAACCAAATAACTTCCGCTACTTTAGCTTTTTGATCTGGCGTCAACCATTTCCCCTCTTTCCACTTATTCAGAACTTGTTGAGCCTGCTCTTTAAAATTGCCGGTTCTATGTAGTTGACTAGTATTATGTAGGCGATACTGATGTAATTTATGGGGAATAAAATGTATTTCGCTTACTAAGGCACATTGAGCTAAAATGTCCAGGATGTGTCCACCATTCCTCCCCAATTGTTCATCCCATCCAGATGTTTGTTCATATATACGACGACGAAAAACACAACGTCCGTCTAGTCCTCCGCCTAAGCCAGCAGCAATAGCTACTAAAGGTGTTTCAGGAGTATCATAGGGTAAGGTTTTTAAACCGAATAAAGAGGGAACTAATCTCGGACAATAAACTGTATTGATCGGCTGATCATTTTCGTCGATATTATAGAAATCACAGTAAGTAACACCAACTTGAGGATACTGGTTGAGATATTTCACCATTACCTCCAACATCTGTGGTTCTAGACAATCATCAGCATCAAAAAACAATATATATTCAGATTCACGGGAACTAGCTTGAAAACCATTGTTTCGTGTCACAGCCATACCACTATTAGACTGTCTGATTAACTGTAATCTTGGTTCTATCGCCGTATATGATGCAATTACTTCAGCAGAATTATCGGTACTGCCATCATCTACAATAATATATTCCCAATCAGTAAAGCTTTGACTACGCACACTTTCTATGGCTTTACCAATAAATTTTTCAGCATTGTAACAGGGAGTGATAATACTAACTTTTGGCATATAAAACTCACTTACCATCTAACTCAATTAGTTTCAGGACTTAGGCAAAAATTACCAGAAACCTTAATTTATTGCACTGCCTTTTCTGCGAGAGGCTTCCGCCAACGCGCAGCGTCTCCCCTTGGGAGAAAAATTCGTAGAGGTTGCGTAAGTCCTAAGTTTTATCGGAGGAGCTATTACACTTTCCTAATATCTATCAAAATCGCCGGAAAAGATATTTTTTTCCAGCTTTATATTAACATCATTAATATTCTCCCTGTATTCATATTTTTGTCAAGCACAATCATAATTACTGGGGAAATATCCAATTTTTTGAGATTCTTTTTGCAGATTAAAATCGCGCACCACCATCTACATCAATGACGCTACCAGTAAAATAGTCACATTCAATAATAAAACGCATAGCTTGCCAGATTTCATAAGGTTCAGCTATGCGCCCTAGTGGTATTTCTGCTGTCATTTGGGCTAAAGCTTCAGGAGATACCCGGCTGAGAATGGGAGTATTAGTTAATCCTGGGGCGATACCTGCTACCCGAAATCCAAAAGGCGCTAACTCTAAAGCCCATGTGCGTGTATCTGCATCTAGTCCTGCCTTAGAAGCACTATAATTCGACTGTCCGGGATTACCCGATCTGGTAACAGAGGAAATATTGACAATCAAACTGGGGTTAATGTTTCTCTCTATCGCCGCAGCTGCAAATTCTCGCGCCATCAAAAAAGCACCGGTTAAGTTGACATCAATCACTCGCTTCCATTGGGCTGTGGGTAATTTCCGTAGCCAACCTTCTTCATCGCGTGTAACTAGTAACCCATCACGGAGAATACCAGCATTATTTACTAATGTATTAATATTTTCAATCTTTTCAAAAGCTTGGGTAATAAAATCTTTTACCGAAGTTTCATTAGCTACATCTAAATGAATTCCATAAATTTTTCCTGGTAGTTCTAGACTTTCTGTTTCTAGTTCTTTCAAGCCATCCACATCCAAATCGCCACCTATAACTTGTGCGCCTACACGCGCTAATTCTAAAGCGATACAACGACCAATTCCACTAGCAGAACCAGTAACGATCGCACTCACATTTTCTAGTTTCATATTAATTTTTTAAATTGCTAGCAATTGCAAATTGAGAATTTTTGATGTTAATTGTAAACGGTGATACATATTGTTGTTAATACATTTGTACCATCAACAATATATGTCACATGAAAAGCTTGCAAAATCAGGTGTTAGTTGTGACGAAATTCTAGCATAGCTGGCGAGCAAAAATTTTTGTAACGCAAGATTTACTTTATACATCAGCTTGAAAGCATGATATACTGCTCACGATCAATTCCAAATTCATAAAAAATTCAACAACACACTTTAGTAATTTATTTAATAAAATAATGTTTTTTCCAGCTAGTGACTTTGAATTTGCAACAGCTTTAGAGGCCAATTGGTTAACTGTGCGTCAAGAATTAGAGCAGTTACAACCTAAAAACTTTATTGATTGGCCAGAAAAAAATATTTACAACCAAGGCTGGGAAGTTTTTGGACTTTATGCCTTTGGGCAAAAAATCGCCGAAAATTGTCGATTATGTCCAGAAACAACGAAGTTAGTGGAAGGAATCCCTGGTATGCTCACAGCAGGGTTTTCTTCTTTAGCTCCTGGTACTTATATCGGGCCGCATTTTGGCGCAACTCAAGCTGTACTGCGCTGTCACTTGGGGGTAATTGTGCCCGATAACTGTGCAATTAGGGTAGATAAAGAAACTCGAAGTTGGCAGGAAGGTAAATGCTTAATTTTTGATGATACATTTGAACATGAAGCTTGGAATAAATCCGAGCAAACAAGAATTGTCTTATTAATAGACTTTACCAGACCTGCATCTACCATTAATGAACCATTAACCAGTAATCAAGAAATTGATGAAGAGTATTGGTTAAAGATTTTATCTCAAACCGAATCAGTCTCCAAGTAATTAAATATACTGGAATCTATGGAAGTTTATGTATTGCCTCTGTCTTTAGCGCAAAGGCAGATATGGTATCAGGAAATCTTAAATCCTGGCAATATTGCCTATAATATTCCGATTGCTTTACGCTTAGTTGGTAATCTTGAGCAAGTAGCTTTAGAGAAATCCTGTAGGCAAATTATTGATCGCCATGAGATTCTCAGGACAACTTTTGCGATAGAAAATGGTGAACCTGTTCAACTAATCCACAGCGAACAGGAATTTTTTTTAGAGCCAAAGATTCTCGATTTACCAGCAGATAATATTCACAGTATTTTAGAAACGGAAGCGCAAATTCCCTTCAACCTTGTCACCGGGCCATTGATGAGGGTAGTTTTATATGAGATATCCCCACAAGAGCATATTCTGTTAGTGAATTTGCATCATATTATTAGTGATGGTTGGTCTTTGGGTATATTTGTTCAAGAATTAACAGAATTTTATCGTGCATTTGTTACTGGTAAAAAAGTCGCTTTACCAGAATTGCCAATTCAATATGGAGATTATGCTGAATGGCAATTAAATTGGTTAAAAACCCAGCCTATTCAACAACAATTAACTAATTGGTCAAATAACCTTGTAGCACCTTTACCAATTTTAGATTTACCTTTAGATAAACTACGTCCAGCTACTCAAACTTTTTCTGGTGCAGTGTTGCGAGAACCTCTGTCACCATCTCTCACATCTGCGTTAGAAGCATTAGGAAAAGCCGAAGGTGCTACCTTTTTTATGGTGGCATTAGCAGTTTATCAAGTTTTATTATTTCGTTATTCTGGTCAAACTGATATTATTGTTGGCAGTGCGATCGCTAATCGCCAACAGAGTGAAATTGCTCATCTCATCGGTTGTTTCGTTAACAGTATAGCTTTACGTGGTGACCTTTCCGGGCAACCCACATTTAGGGAATTTCTCCGCAGCATCCGCCAAACTTGTGTAGCAGCTTACGCTAATCAAGATGTGCCTTTAGAACTATTAATAGAGAAACTGCAAATTCAACGAGATCCTAGCCGTTCGCCGATTTTTCAAACTCTCTTCGTCTTACAAAATGCACCCATCGGCGAAATTCAATTACCAGGACTAACGGCGACACCTATATATATAGATAATGGTGGTGCTAAGTTTGATTTGAGTTTGATGTTAGAACCCTTTGAATCGGGATGGCAAGTTGCACTGGAATATAACACCGACTTGTTCGCCTCAGAAACAGCCCAAAGGTTATTAACGCATTATCAACAACTGTTAATTAATGTTGTGAATCGCCCGGATGTTAACATTAACGCTTTACCGATGTTAACAAACGCGGAACGTCAAGAACTTTTAGTTTTAGGTGCAAGTAAAGAAACTGCTAAATGGCAACCGACAAACTTAGTTGAACTGTTTATTCATAGCGCCCGTAAATATCCCGATAACATTGCTATTAGCAGCGCTGAAGAACAATTAACTTATCAGCAACTAGATGAACGTTCTCAGCAATTAGCGGCGATTTTACAACAAAAAGGCGTCGGGAGAGAAACAAGAGTAGGGATTTTTCAAGAACGCAGTGCAGCGTTAGTAATTTCGTTACTAGCAGTTTTAAAAGCTGGCGGGACTTATGTACCTTTAGATCCCCAATATCCCCTAGAAAGGCTAAGTTTCATCGCTGAAGATAGTGGTATTAGCCTGATATTAACCACAGAAAATTTACTGTCTCAGCTACCAGTTAATTTAGGGGAAATCTTGGTCATTGACAACATAAAATTGACCGCAGATATTACCGTAAATGCAGAAATTATTCCCCAACAAGCAGCGTATATTATTTACACCAGTGGTTCCACCGGACAACCCAAAGGCTGTTTAGTCACCCATCACAATGTAGTCAGATTGATGGGGAATACACAAGCATGGTTTGACTTTAATGAAAACGACGTTTGGACGTTATTTCATTCTTTCGCTTTTGACTTTTCTGTGTGGGAAATTTGGGGAGCTTTATTATATGGAGGGAAACTAGTTGTAGTTCCCTATTTAGCCAGTCGTTCTCCCGAAGCTTTTCGCCAATTGTTACAACAAGAAAGCGTTACCATCCTCAATCAAACGCCATCAGCTTTTCGTCAACTGATCCGCGTTGATGGAGAATTTGCAGATAAATTAAGCTTACGGGCAATTATTTTTGGTGGGGAAGCATTAGAATTACAAAGCCTCAAACCTTGGATAGCCAAATATGGGGATAACTCACCGCGTTTAATTAATATGTACGGAATTACAGAAACCACCGTACATGTTACCTATCGTCCGATATTCAAAGAGGATATTGAGCAAAATCGCGGTAGCGTTATTGGCGTGCAAATCCCCGATTTATCTATATATATATTAGATGATGCCCTAGAACCTGCACCTGTGGGCGTTGCCGGTGAAATTTATGTAGGTGGGATGGGTGTCTCTAGAGGATATCTTAACCGTCCGACACTCACCGCACAAAGATTTATTCCCAACCCCTACAGCCAAGAACCAGGTGCGAGACTCTATCGTACTGGAGATTTAGCCAGAAGGTTATCTAATGGCGATATTGAATATTTAGGAAGACGGGATTTACAAGTAAAAGTACGCGGTTTTCGCATTGAATTAGGAGAAATTGCAGCAGCTTTAACCGCACTTCCCCAAGTCGCAGAAGCTACGGTTATTGTTTATTCTCCAACTTCAGAAGATAAGCGTTTAGTAGCTTATGTAGTAGCCAAGGAACAAACCGATCAAAATGAGTTAAGGACAGCATTAAAACAGCAATTGCCTGATTATATGATCCCGGCGGCATTCATGTTTATTGATGCTATGCCCTTAACGGCTCAAGGTAAAATTAATCGGCAAGCTTTACCGATTCCCGATTGGAATCAAGCCGCGACTAAACGTAAATTTACACCGCCACAAACTGATGCAGAAAAGGTAATTTGTTACGTTTGGCAGAAAGTTTTAGGTTTAGATGGGATAGGAATTGAAGATAATTTCTTTGATTTAGGTGGTGATTCTATCTTGGCTTTGAAAGTCGTTACAGAAATTCGCCGCCAAGGTTGGATATTAACCCCTAAAGAAATCTTTCAAGAACAAACAGTGCAACGCCTAGCTAGGGTAGCACAAATGATGTACGCCCCAGCTTTAGCTGCTAGTAAAGCTGTAGGTGAGGTGCT
Organism: Calothrix sp. FACHB-168; assembly: GCF_963889195.1. Taxonomy (NCBI): domain Bacteria; kingdom Bacillati; phylum Cyanobacteriota; class Cyanophyceae; order Nostocales; family Calotrichaceae; genus Calothrix; species Calothrix sp. FACHB-168. The sequence goes on along the minus strand of NZ_CAWPNJ010000063.1, from coordinate 201,590 downwards.
GCTAACTCCGATTCAAAAATGGTTTTTTGACCTGAATCTTCCTAACCCGCACCATTGGAATCAAGCTATTCTTTTAGAAGTTAACCAATCGTTACAACCGGAAACAGTCGCCGCAGCTATTCAAATTATTTCCTCCCATCACGATAGTTTTCGATTACGATTTACAGAAGAAAATGATAGTTGGCGGCAATTTTACACCGATAAACATGCCGCTTTTTCTTGGGAAGTAATTGATTTATCGTCTTACACAGAATTAGCACAAAATGCGGCGATGCAATTAGCTGGGGAACGTCTGCAAAAATCTTTAAATTTGCATGACGGGCCTTTAGCTGGTGCAATGTGGTTTAATTTGGGAGAACATCGCCAACCCCGGTTATTAATAGTTATCCATCACTTAATTGTTGATGGCGTTTCTTGGCGGATTTTATTACAAGATTTAGTTGAAGTCATTAGTGGGAATGAACTCTCACCAATTACTACATCTTTTCAACAGTGGAGTCAATTTTTAAACAATTTTGCGCAATCCACCACAATAGAAGCAGAAAGACAATTTTGGCTGGAGACTGTCACAGGAGAAACGGCGAAATTACCTCTAGATTTTCCCTCATCTGTTAGCGAAAATGTAGAAGCATCTGTTAAAAAAGTTTCTCTGCAATTAACCAAAGAACAAACCCAGCAATTTCTTACCCAAGCAAATAAAGCTTATCGCACCCAACCCCAAGAATTATTACTCGCAGCTTTAGCGCAAACCTTGAGCCAAATTACCCAAAATTCCACCCTGCAAATTATGATGGAAGGGCATGGTAGGGAAGAATTATCGGCAGATTTAGATATTACACGGACTTTGGGTTGGTTTACTACCCTGTATCCTCTGCGGTTGGAATTAGCTAAGAGTAATTTAGAGATTGAGAACTTAATTAAAACTGTTAAAGAACAATTCCGTGCTGTTCCTCGACGGGGTTTTGGCTATGGTTTATTAAGATATATTAATCAAGAAACATTGCCAACTACAGGGCAAATCAGTTTTAATTATTTGGGTCAAGTACGCAATGAAAGCGGTAAAAATCAGTTATTCCGCTTATTAAATGAAGATATAGAACCGACAAGGGACGCTCAAGGCTTACGCCCACATATTATTGATATTAATAGTATTGTGGTTGCCGGAGAATTGCGCGTTGATTGGTTATATAGTGCTAACTTACACCAAGAAATAACAATTGCTGCATGGGCGGAATGTTTTCATGAAAATCTCAGAGAAATCCTCAGCCATTGTCAAGCAATTGGTGTGGGTGGATATACACCATCAGATTTTCCCTTGGTGCGAATTGAGCAAGCTAAATTAGATATTCTCCAAGCTCAATATCCTAATTTAGAAGATATTTATCCCCTGTCGCCTTTACAGGAGGGAATGTTATTCCACAGTATTTATAACCTGGAAGATGGGATTTATTTTGAACAGGTTACAGGTAAAATTAGCGGTAAATTTGATATCGATAATTTTAACTTTGCTTGGCAAACAGTTGTAGAACGACATCCCACGCTGCGCAGTGCGTTTATTTGGGATAACCAAGACCAGCCTTTACAAATTGTCAGTAAAGCTGGAGAATTTTCGATTATAGAACAAGATTGGCGGAATTTATCAACGCTACAACAAAAAGATAAATTACAAGGATATTTAATTAGCGATCGCCAAATTGGATTTGATTTGAGTCAGCCGACTTTAATGCGGTTTATGATGATGCGCTTCGATAATTATACCTGGCAATGGGTATGGAGTCATCATCACATTATTCTTGATGGTTGGTCGCTACCAGTCATATTTAAAGAAGTACTGGATATTTATCAATCAACTTGTCAACAAGTTCCCCATTCCTTACCACCAATTCCCCCTTATCGCTATTATATTCAGTGGTTACAACAGCGCAATCTGCATGAAGCTCAGGAATTTTGGCGCTCAACATTGGCGGGAATTTCTACACCAACTCGTCTATCTTGGCAATTAGAAACAACAGAATTAAGCACAAATTTACCTGCTTATGCGGAAGTCGAATTACGCCTAAATGCATCTGAATTTGCTCAATTGCAAAAGATGGCACAAAGCCAAAGATTAACCATCAATACTATTGCCCAAGGTGCTTGGGCATTATGTTTGCAAAAACATGGTGCAGGTGAGGATGTAGTATTTGGGGTAACTGTTTCTGGAAGACCGCCAGAACTGGTAGAAGTTGAAAATATGGTAGGGTTATTTATTAATACCTTACCGATGCGAGTCCGGTTGAATGCATCTGTAACTGTGGCGAATTGGCTAGAAAATATTCAACAGCATCACGTACAGATGCGGGAATATGAATATAGTAAACTCACAGATATTCAAAAACAAATTTCTTTAGCGGCGGGTGAATCATTATTTGAGAGTATTTTAGTCTTTGAAAATTACCCCGTTGACCAAAGTTTAAAAGAACAGCGTCAAGATTTTCAAGTTGATGACATCGAGTTTTATGAAAGAACTAATTACCCGTTAACAGTAGGCGTAATACCCGATGGCGGACTGTTATTAAAACTCAACTACCAAACAGAATTTTTGTCAGCCACAGCCGCAAATATTTTGTTAGAACGCCTGCGCAATCTGATGCTAAACCTAGCACAACACCCAAATCAGGTGTTAGGGGAAATTGCAGGTATATCACAGCCAGAACGCGATCGCATTATTCACACAGCTAAAGGTAATCTTATTCATTGGGGAGATTTCCGCACAGCACACCAGTTATTTGAAGTTCAAGCGGATTTACATCCTCAAGCAGTGGCGTTAGTTGCTGACGACAAGACAATTACCTATGGTGAATTAGAACAACGAGCCAATCAATTAGCAGCTACTCTAATTAATGCAGGTATTGGCTATGAGTCGATTGTCGGGTTATATTTTGACCCTTCAATTGACTATATTATTGCCCTCTTAGCCGTGTTGAAAGCAGGTGCGGCGTTTCTCCCCCTTGATCGCTCCTATCCAAAAGCGCGATCGCAATTTATGGTAGAAAATAGCCAAACTACTGTGATTCTCAGCAATGAAACGCCGCCATCGGGATTATTTGCTGAAGATGTGCGAGTTATCTTGTTAAATGATAGTTCGACTTCGCTCACTATCCCAGAGGGTGCTACTCGTCCTAACTTAAAAGTTAGACCAGAAAATCTCGCCTACATTATATATACATCTGGTTCCACAGGAAAACCTAAAGGCGTTCTCGTCACTCACGCAGGGATACAAAATCTCGTACAAGCGCAAACTGAGAGTTTTGGAGTCACAGCTGCGAGTCGGGTTTATCAATTTGCTTCTTTAAATTTTGATGCGGCGATTTCCGAAATATTTATGGCTTTGGGTAGCGGCGCTAGTTTATATCTGCAAGACGCCGCCAACCGCACCCCATCGCCTGCATTGTGGGCAAAATTAACTGCTGCAAACATCACCCATATTACCCTTCCCCCCTCCCTGGTAGCTGCTATTGCACCAACAGATTTACCCCAATTGCAAACCTTAATTATGGCTGGGGAAGCAGCTTCAGGGGATTTATTCCGGCGTTGGGGAACAGAAAACCGCAGCTGCTTTAACGCTTATGGCCCCACAGAAGCGACGGTGTGCGCCAGCTTAATGAATTGTACCCAGTTACTAGGCGAACCAAGTATAGGTAAAGCGATCGCCAATGTGGAAATTTACCTGCTAGACTCATTTTTGCAACCAGTCGCCCCTGGTGTCACCGGAGAAATTTATATTGGCGGTATCAGTTTGGCACGGGGTTACTTACATCGCGCCGATTTAACCGCCGCCGCCTTTATTCCCCATCCCTTTGCTAGCCAACCGGGGGCGCGACTTTACAAAACAGGCGATCGCGGCGTATATGATTTACAAGGAAACATCCGCTTTTTAGGACGCCAAGATTCTCAAGTCAAACTCAACGGTTATCGGATTGAATTAGGCGAAATCGAAGCTGCTTTAACCAAACACCCCAAGGTAGATAGTGCAGTAGTCATGGTGCGTCAAGACTTACCAGGGCGCAAACGCCTCATAGCTTACGCCCTCATCCCTGCAGAAAACCCACCCACCAGCAACGAATTACGAGATTATTTAACCACAGTCTTACCAGCTTATATGGTTCCTAATGGGGTAGTGTTACTCACAGCTTGGCCTCTCACCCCCAATGGTAAAATTGATCGCCAAGCCCTACCCGCACCAGAATTAATCACCACTCCAGCTATACCCAAAACGGAAACAGAAGAGATATTTGCCCAAATTTGGCTCGAAGTTCTGGGATTAGAAACGGTAAATCCCCAAGATAATTTCTTTGAGTTAGGGGGAGACTCGATAATTAGCTTGCAAATAGTATCTCGCGCCCGCGCCGTGGGTTGGGAGATTAGCCCCAAAGACATTTTTGAAGCCCAAACTCTCTCTCGAATCGCAGCTAGGGCGAAACCCATACAACAGCAAGTAGCAGTTATCGAACCATTAACGGGAGTAGTTCCTCTATCGCCGATTCAACATTGGTTTTTTGCGCAAAAATTCCCCCATCCCCACCACTGGAACCAAGCTGTAGCCTTGAGTATTGATGAAACCTTAAATATAGAGGCGCTAAATCTAGCTTTACAATCTCTAGTGCAGCATCATGATGTTTTCCGGTTGACATTTACGGAAAATCTGGGACAATGGGAACAATATTATACAGAGTCCATTAATCTGGACTTGCAAATTGCAGATTTTAGTAACCATCTACCAGATACACAGTCAGAAGCGTTTGCAGCAATTGTCGAAGCTCAACACGGAAGTTTTCAATTAGAGCAATCTCCCTTACTACGGGTGCTATATGCCACAAACCTTGCTGCATATGGCAACGTCCTGATACTTTTCGCACATCATTTGGTGGTAGACGGAGTATCCTGGCGGATTCTGCTTGCAGATTTAAATCAAGCTTATCAACAAGCGATCGCAAAACAGCCTATTTCCCTACCTCCCAAAACATCCTCCTATCGACAATGGACTACATCGTTGCAAAACTTGGCTAACTCAACCGAAATTATCCAAGATATTCCCTTTTGGCAAAATATTCTATCAACTCCTGTAGGGAAATTACCAGTTGATTATCCAGTCAACCCGGATAGCAACACAGTAGATAGTACAGTTGTGATATCTTGCCAATTTACCCCAGCCGAAACAAATTTCTTACTCAAACAAGCAACTACAAACTATCATGCTAGCGTCCCAGAAATCATGCTAGCTGCATTACTTAAAACTCTCACCGAGGCTTATCAATCTGATGCTTGGCTACTCGATTTAGAAGGACATGGGAGAGAAGAAATTATTGAAAAATTAGACCTTTCTCGTACAGTTGGCTGGTTTACATCTTTATATCCAATTTTGCTCAAACAACCTACTGTTAATGCAGAACCAGATTTGTTACTCAAAGAAATAAAAACCCAAATCAGAACTATTCCCCATCATGGTATTAGTTTTGGCATATTACGTTATCTGCGTCAAGAACCAACCTTAATTAACGCCCAAAAACCCGATATTAGTTTCAATTATCTCGGACAGACAGATAGCATAGGTAAAAGCAATGGTTTATTCAATATTAGTAATGTATCATTAGGAACAGGATTATTTGCTAAACAACAACGTCCCCATATTTTAGAAATTAATGCGCGGATTCAAGCCGAACAATTGCAAATAGATTGGTCTTATAGCCGTAATATACATTATCAACAAACTATCCAGGCGATCGCCGAAATTTATCAAAAAAATCTGCGTGCCTATCTCACAGATTCTACATCTACCAACGCAGCATTTTATAGTGCTAGCGATTTTAATTTAGTGGAATTATCAGAAACCGAATTAGATGCCATTTTAGACGACTTAGAGTAACTTTTATTTCCTTCACTAAAGGATAATGATATGCAACTTAAAGATAAAATTGAGAATATTTTTCCCCTGACACCGCTACAAAAAGGGTTATTATTTCATTCCCTCTATGAACCAGAATCAGGCGTTTATTTCGAGCAATTTCATTGTCGGTTAGAAGGTAAAGTTTCTGTAATTGCAGTCCGCCAAGCATGGCAAACCCTAGTAGATAGACATCCAATTTTAAGAACTGCTATTGTTACCAAAGGACAAACCGAACCAGTACAAATCGTCTTTCGGAATCTGGTATTTAATATTGCTGAACAAGATTGGCGCGGACTGAGTAACTCAGCCCAAAAAACCCGCCTCGCTGAATTTCTTGAAACAGATAAAAAACAAGGCTTTATTTTAAATCGTCCGCCATTGATGCGGGTAACCTTAATTCGTCTAGGGGAAGAATCCTGGCATTTAGTTTGGAGTCACCACCATATAATTTTAGATGGTTGGTCATGGCCGATCCTCCTACGCGAATTCTTAATGTTGCACAAAGCAGCTAAAGAAAATATCGACATATCTCTACCAAATATCCGTCCTTATGGTGATTTTATAGCTTTGTTAAAACAGAAAAACCCCCAAGATGGTGAAACATTTTGGCGAGAATATATGGCGGGATTTGCTAGTGCAACGCCCCTATTAATGATGTCTAAAACCAAGCATAGTAATGCTTTTATTAGTGGAGAAATTCAACAGTTACTATCGCCAGAAGTTACAGCATTATTACAAAAATTAGCTCAAAATTGTAGCGTTACCCTGAACACAGTTATTCAAGGTGCTTGGGCAATCTTACTTAACCGTTATAGCCGCAATCAAGACATAGTTTATGGCATTACAGTAGCCGGAAGACCCCCAGAATTACCAGGGGTAGAAGGGATGATTGGCCCCTTTATCAATACCTTACCATTTCGTGTGATCATTTCTGGTACAGAAACCCTTGATACTTGGTTACAAAACCTGCAATCTCGCGCCGCTTTCATTCGTCAATTTGAACATTCCAGCCTGTCAGATATTCAAGGCTGGAGTGATGTTCCGCGCGGACAACCAATGTTTGAAAGTTTGCTAGCTTTTGAAAACTTTCCTGTTGATAAATCTTTAAAAGCTGCTGATTTCGGGTTGAATGTTTCCGAATCTTTCTTTTTTGAAACCACCCATTATCCTTTAACTTTAGTGGTAGTTCCTGGGGATGGGCTATCTCTGAAATTAAGTTACAATGCATCTCGGTTTGATGCAGTAACTATGGAATTACTGCTTGAGCAATTTGCTAATTTGCTGATTAATATGGCAAATAACCCTCAAGCCTCTCTACAGTCTTTATCCTTACTTCCCCCCGGTTATCGCTTACCAAAAGTCAAACCGCAGCAATTAGAACCTAAAGCAACTCTCCAAGAAATCTTTGCAGAAATTGTCAGCAAATATCCCGAACAAATTGCGCTGACTTTTGAACAAGAAAATTTTACATATCAAGAATTAGATGAAAAGTCTAATCGCATCGCTCGATATTTACAAAAACAAGGGATTACTACAGATAAACGAGTGGTAATTTGTCTGGAACGTTCTCCAGAATTAATTATTGCTATGCTGGGTGTAGTGAAAGTGGGTGGCGTATATGTTCCCATAGACCCAGCTTATCCCCGTGACAGAATAGAATTTACTATATCTGATTGTGAAGCCGAATTAATTCTCACCACAACTGCTATTAGTTCTCAGCTTCCAGAATCGACCCAGAAAATATGTTTAGATGCAGTAGATGCACCATATTTAACTGAAAGCAACGCGCCCTTAATAATAGAAAATCTTAACCCAGAATCAGGCGCTTATATTATTTATACATCTGGTTCCACAGGTAAACCCAAAGGTGTATTAGTTACCCAACATAACGTTACTCGTCTATTTCGCAGTACCCAACATTGGTTTGCATTTAATCAACAGGATGTTTGGACATTTTTTCATTCCTTCGCCTTTGATTTTTCTGTTTGGGAAATTTGGGGTGCGTTACTTTATGGCGGAAGGTTAGTTATCGTTCCTTATTGCGTTAGCCGTAACCCGCAAACTTTCCTACAATTACTGCAAGCTGAAAAAGTCACCGTCCTCAATCAAACTCCCTCAGCTTTTGCACAATTACTAGCTTGTAGAGAGATTAACTGTAACCTTTCTCGTTTACGTTACATTATTTTTGGCGGCGAAGCTTTAAACCTCCCCAGTCTGCGTCCTTGGTTTGAACGTTATGGGGAACAGCAAACCCGCTTAGTGAATATGTACGGAATTACAGAAACTACCGTCCATGTCACCTATAGACCAATTAATCAAGAAGATATAAACAATGCATCTGGTAGTTTAATTGGTCAACCCATCCCTGATTTACAACTATATATCCTTGACCCTGATGGAAATCCTCTCCCCACCGGAGTAATTGGGGAAATGTATGTTGGTGGCGCAGGGGTGGCGCGTGGTTATCTGAATCGACCGGAATTAACCGCACAAAGATTTGTACAGGATTATTTTGCAGATATTTCCGGAAAATATCCATCGCGTTTATATCGTACCGGCGATTTAGGTCGCTTTCTTCCTCACGGCGATTTAGAATATCTTGGACGCATAGATGACCAAGTAAAAATTCGTGGCTTCCGCATCGAAATTGGCGAAATTGAAACGGCGATTTCTCAGTTTCCCCAAGTTCAAGAAGCCATAATTGTAGTAGATGTTGATACAGAAACCAATCAAAAGCGGTTGATTGCTTATATAGTTTGTATCCCTGGACAGCAACCGACAATTGAAACTCTGCGAAATTATTTGCAACAGCAACTACCTGATTACATGGTACCTGCGCAGATTGTTTATTTAGATAAATTTCCCCTCACACCTAACGGTAAAGTCGATAGAAAAGCTTTACCCAAGCCAGAAATAAATAGAGAAAATCTCGCAGTTGCTTTTGTTCCTCCCGCTACAGAAACAGAGGAAATTTTAGCTAATATCTGGCAACAAGTCTTAGGGGTAAATCAGGTAGGTAGATTTGATAATTATTTTGTCTTGGGTGGCGATTCTATCCGCAGTATTCGCGTAGTTTCCCTCGCCCAAACCCAGGGATTAAACTTAAAATTAGAGCAAATTTTTGCTCATCCAACACTATCAGATTTAGCAGAATTTTTAACAACAGCTACAGCCACAGATAATCAGCATCTTGATATCCAACCTTTTGCTTTAATTGCACCCCAAGACCGAGAAAAATTAGCAGATGGGGCTGAAGATGCTTATCCTGTGGGACAACTCCAAGCCGGGATGTTATTTCATGGTGAATATTCGGAAGCTTCGACAACTTACCATGATGTTTTTAGTTTTCGGATTCGTATACCTTTTGATTTAGGCATTTGGGAAGCTGCTTATAACCAAATGTTCGCCAGACATCGAGTTTTAAGAACAGCATTTTATTTAGCAGAATTCTCTCAGCCAATTCAAGTGGTTTTTCAAGAAGTACACAGCCAAATCATTTTTACCGATTTAACAGCTTTATCAGCAACAGCACAGGATGATTATATCCAAGAATTTATTATTCAAGAACGGGCAAATCGCTTTGATTATAAACAAGCGCCATTGATACGTTTTCATATTCATCTGCTGGATGAAAACGTGATACAAGCCAGTTTTACTTTACATCATGCCATCATGGATGGCTGGAGTTTAGCCAATTTCTTATCAGAATTCACAGGCTTATATCTCCATCTGATGAATAGGGGTATACCTGCACTTCCCCCAGCACCAGCTTTAGAATATTCTCGCTTTATCGCTTTAGAACAGCAGGCTTTAGCTGATGTTAAACAGCGCGAATTTTGGCAAAATCAACTAGCAGAAATTCCCTTGACTCAACTTCCGCGCTGGCCGGGTGTGGTTTATGCAGGGTCAAGAATGGGTAAATTTGATATTACTTTACCCGCCAATATTTCTCAAGCTGTAAAAGTCTTAGCCAAGCAGTTAGGCGTACCTTTAAAAACATTATTGCTAGCGGTTCATCTGCAAGTTCTCAGTGTTTACTCTGGAGAAAGCGAAATTGTCACAGGTTTGGTAAGTAATGGTAGACCTACAGAAACTGATAGCGATCGCGTTTTAGGTCTATTCTTAAATACAATACCGTTACGCTTATCATTACCGCGCGGTTCTTGGGTTGACTTAATTAAACAAACTTGGCAAGCTGAACAAGAATTAATGCCTTATCGTCGCTTTCCTTTGGCAGAAATTCAGCGTTTACATCGGTCGCAAAGTCTCTATGAAACATCCTTTAATTTTGTCCATTTCCACGTTTATCAAGGCTTGCTCAATTGGCGAGATGTGGAGTTAATTAAAGCCGAATCTTTGGATGAATCGAGTATTCCTTTGGCTGTAACTTGGAATGAAGAAGTCGGTGGTGACAATATTTCCTTTAATATTACATACGACCGCCAAGAATTTGCAGAGGCGCAAATCTTAAATATTGGTAATTACTATCAAAATAGTATCAATGCTTTAATTGCTAATCCTCACGGAGAAATGGGACTTCGACTTCGCTCAGTCCAAGGGAGATGGGGAGAAAATTACCCATTAGCAGTTACCCCAGTACATGAAATTGTAGCTCAACAAGCAGCAGCAAATCCGGAGGCGATCGCAGTTATTTGTGATGGAGAAAGTTGGACATATAGCCAACTCAACCAAAAGGCGAATCAACTAGCAAGATTCTTACTTGAATGGGGTATTAGTGCAGAACAACCTGTAGGTATTTGTTTAGAACGTTCCTTTGACATGGTTTGTGCTATGTTGGCGGTTCTCAAAGCTGGTGGTTGTTATGTCCCCATTGACCCCCATTACCCATTGGCGCGGGTTCAGTCAATGTTAGCAGATGCGCAAATTAAACTGCTGTTATCTCGTTCTGATTTAGCAATTTTCTCTGATTTCGTAGCTGATAATTGTCAAATTATCTGTGTTGATATTTATCAAGAAAAAATTGCAGTTCAATCTGTTGCAAATTTAGAAATTGCTGTTTTCAATGAAAATCTGGCATATATTATCTTCACTTCTGGTTCCACAGGAAGACCAAAAGGAATTACCATTTCCCATCAGGCTTTAGCACATCATCAAGCTTGGTTTTTAGCAACCTTTGGCGTAACTTCTCAGGATGTCGTTTTGCAAAAAACACCATTTAGTTTTGATGCTTCTGTGTGGGAATTTTGGACTCCTTTGATGGTGGGTGCTAAGTTGGTAATGGCGCAACCGGGAGGTCATCAAGACCCGGCGTATTTGGTCAATACTATTCAACAAGAAAAAGTGACTCTGCTACAATTGGTGCCGAGTCTGTTAGAAATGCTGTTAGGCGAACCGGGATTTGCTGAATGTTCATCTCTGCGGTTAGTTTTTAGTGGTGGTGAAGCACTGAAAAAACGGGTTTGGGATGAGTTTGCACAACTTTTAGCGATTCCTTTGGTGAATCTTTACGGCCCGGCGGAAACAACAATTGATGTAGCATTTCACCAATGTCAACTAAATGAAATTACTGATACGATTCCCATCGGTCAACCAGTCAATCATGCAGATTTATATATCCTAAATTCCCTGATGCAGCCTGTACCCATTGGCACGCCGGGAGAATTATATATTGCTGGTTATCAATTAGCTAGGGGATACGCCTATGCACCAGGAATCACCGCCGAACGCTTTATACCCGACCCCTTTGCAGAAAATCCTGGTAGTCGGATGTATCGCACAGGCGATCGCGCGCGTTATTTACCTGATGGTAGAATCGAGTTCTTGGGACGTGTCGATCAACAGGTGAAAATCCGGGGTTTCCGCATCGAAACAGGGGAAGTTGTCGCCGCTTTGGAACAACCTGCTTGGGTAGTGCGCGCTGTCACGAAAGCTATTGCAATTAACGATAAACCCCAACGACTAGTTGCATATTTACAACTGCAAACACCTCCCACAAATTGGCAAACATTATTGCGATCGCATTTATCGGAGTTACTCCCCGATTATATGATGCCTTCGCTGTTTGTTAGTCTTGATGTTTGGCCTTTGCTACCCAATGGCAAAATTAATCTCAACGCTTTACCAATTCCTGATGAAGAAAATATTGTTACCCATCAACAATATATCGCCCCACGCACGGAAATTGAAGAGATACTAACTCAACTTTGGCAGCAAGTATTACAAGTATCTCAAGTAGGGATTGCTGATAACTTTTTTGAATTAGGCGGAGACTCAATTCTCGCTTTACAAATTATTGCCAAAGCACGGGATGCAGGTTTTTATTTTACGCCCCAAGATTTGTTTAAAAACCCCCAAATTGAGGCGTTAGCAGCACAGGTAAAAACATCAAATAAAATTCCCAATGCTTTAACTTTGCCTGTAGGTAGCGAAATCCCCCTTACTCCCATTCAAAAATGGTTCTTCAACCAAAACTTACCCCATCCCGAACATTGGAATCAGGCAATACTTTTAGATATCAAATCAGAAATTAATGCCAGCCAATGTGAAACTGCTTTAAATTATCTTGCCAAAATTCACCCAGCTTTCCGTCTGCGCTTCCAGCAAACTGCAACCGGATGGATACAAAAGTTAGACGATGATAGCCGAATTTTAAATTTTAATATTGTTGATTTTACTGCTGTTACGCCAACAGAATTATCAACCCAACTGCAAACCACAGCCAACCAATTTCAAGCTCAACTAAATTTAGCTACCGGGCCTCTATTTTCTGCTGTTTATTTCCAAACTGATGAACATACCAGCGATAAGCTATTACTAATTATTCATCACCTCATCGTTGACGGTATTTCCTGGCGCGTCATTTTACAAGATTTAGCTACAGCTTGTAATGCTTTACAACAACAACAAGAAATTTCCTTAGCTAGCCATAGCATCGGCTTCCCACAGTGGACTCAACACCTACATCATCTAACAGAAAATTCGACATGGGAAGAAGAAGTTAATTTCTGGAAACAGCAATATATTGATAATCCGCAACTTCCTGTAGACTTTCCCGATAACATCGCCAACAACACAGAAATTTCTGCTAGTCAAATAGAGTGCAATTTCAGTCAAGAAGAAACTGCAAGCCTGTTGTATGAATTACCCCGCACCCACAAAGTCAGAATTCAAGAAGTTCTTTTGACTGCTTTACTATCAGCAGTTACAGAATGGACAGGAGAAGCAAACATCTTAATTGCCCTCGAAAGTCACGGTAGAGAAAGCGATTTTACCGCAATTGATATTTCTGATGCTGTCGGCTGGTTTACATCTCTCTTCCCCGTCAAATTAGAAAACAAAGGCGATATTTTCGCGAACTTAGCCAGCATTAAACAACAGTTGCGGAACTTACCCAATAATGGCTTTGCATACGGTATCCTGACACAAAACCCAGAATTCGCCTTTACTTTACCACCAATTCCTGAAGGTATCCTATTTAATTATTTGGGACAGTTTGATGAAAATATTTCCCCAACTGCACCCTTTACCCCAGCGACTGAAGATGTAGGACTATCCCGACACCCAGAAAATCGGCGTGCTTTTCAACTAGAAATTACTAGTTTAATTGCTAACGGAAAATTACAAATCCGTTTTGGTTTTAGCAAAGCCTTGCATCGAGAAGCAACGATACATCATTTAGCAGATAGTTTCGCCAAGCATTTACAGCTACTGTTAGCAAATAGCCGCCAGCAAGCATATAGTTTTACCCCCGCAGATTTTCCCCTAGCTGGAATCAATGGAGAACAATTAACTATAGCTTTAGCCGGAAATATCGATGTCGAAGATATTTATCCTCTGTCCCCTGTGCAAGAGGGAATACTTTTCCATAGCAATTACGAATCAGATAAAGATGTTTACCTACAACAGGTGAGTGGGGAAATAGCAGGAATTCTCGATGTTGACACTTTTAAAAATGCTTGGGAAGCTTGTATTAACCGCCATCAAAGTTTACGCGCTTCCTTTGTTTGGCAAGATTTACCCCGACCATTACAGCGCATTCACCGCCATGTAAATTTACCTTTTGTTTATGCAGATTGGTGTGAATTTAATGCTGAAGAAATAGCCGAGAAATGGTCATTATTAGTCAAAACAGACCGCCAACAAAAGATATCGCCAGAAACAGCGCCACTGATGCGGATGACTTTAGTGAGAACCGAAACAGAAAAATGGCGTTTCTTGTGGACTCACCATCATTTGTTGTTAGATGGCTGGTCATTACCGCTAGTTTTTCAAGATGCGATCGCATTTTACCAAGCTAATACTCAACCTCCAACTTTACCCCAACCGCCGATTTACCGCGATTTTATCGCTTGGTTACAAAAACAAGATTCTCGTTCCGCAGTCTCTTTCTGGCGAGAAGAATTAAGCGGTGTTCGAGAAGCCACAAATTTAGGTATAAAAAACAACTCAAGCGAAGATTACCAAACCTTACAAACCGCCATCCCCCAAGAAATTTACAGCCAACTCAAAACCTTTGCCCAAAAACAGCAAGTAACATTAAGCACTTTAATTCAAGCAGCTTGGGGTATTCTGTTGAGTCGATATAGCGGTAGCGAGGAAGTAATTTTTGGTGTCACCGTGTCAGGACGCGCCACTGAATTATCCGGCTTTGCAGAAATGGTGGGTTTATTTATTAATACCCTACCCTTGCGCCTGAAATTAGATGCAGCCACACCTTTTGGACAATGGTTAAACTCACTACGCGATCGCTTATCAGCAATCAATCAATATTCTTTCACTCGCTTAGTAGATATTCAAGCCTGGAGTGACATTCCCAGGGGAGAACCGTTATTTGCATCGATTGTGGTATATGAAAATTACCCAGTCTCCGAAAGTCTGCGTAATCATCCAGGGGAATTGGCAATTCATTCTGTAGAATCTCTAGAGAAAAATCATTACCCCATCAGCCTTTACGCCTTACCAGGAGATGACTTAACGCTAAAAATTGCTTTTGGACAGGACATCGGCAGCAAGGAAGAAAGGCAACAAATCATACAGAATTTTGCGCAGATATTAACCAGTATTGCCACAGCAAATCCCCAATTTATCGGTGACATTGGCTTATTGTCTCCACAGGAAATTGCGGCATTGCTGAATAAAGGGATGAAAATTAAAAATTTGATTTCTCAAACTCTTACTCTCTGCGCCTCTGCGCCTCTGCGTGAGACAAAAATCATCCCACCAATCAGCAACGCCGAAATTGGTAATTTACCCCAGCCAATCACCCATTCCCAACTACCGATTACCCCCATACATCAATTATTCAGCCAACAAGCCGCTCAAACTCCCGATGCGATCGCAATTTTTCCTGACCTCACCTACGCAGATATAGAACGCCAATCTAACCAAGTCGCCAATGCACTATTGCAACTAGGCATAACGCGGGAAACTTTGGTAGCGGTATGTTTAGAACGTCATGCAGGTTTGCCCGTCGCCCTGTTAGGTATTATGAAAGCAGGTGCAGCATACCTACCACTAGATCCTACCTTCCCCCGCGATCGCCTTTCTTGGATGCTGGCAGACAGTGGGGTAACGGCAATTATTACCGAAGCTAAAATTGCTACTCAAATACCAGATTCATCAGCAAAAGTTTTGTTGTTAGATGATCTATCTTCCCAACCAGATACAGCGCCTCTGGCGGTTGTGGATAACAATCATTTAGCCTATGTTATCTATACTTCCGGTTCCACTGGCAAACCCAAGGGAGTACAAATTCACCATGAATCTGTAGTCAATTTCCTCCTCAGTTTCCAAGCCAAACTCAACCTGACATCTGCGGATACCCTAGTAGCAGTAACTACAATCTCCTTTGACATTGCCGGATTAGAGTTATTCTTACCTTTAATTACTGGTGCTAAATTAGTCATCGCTGACAAAGAAACCACCAAAGATGGCTTTAAGCTAGCTCAACTATTGCAAACATCCCAAGCCACCATCATGCAAGCCACCCCTAGCACTTGGCGATTACTGTTAACGGCAGGTTGGGAACCACAGGATAATTTCTGCATTCTCTGCGGTGGGGAAGCCATACCCGTAGAGTTAGCAGCTACTCTTCTCAAATCGCAGGTGGAACTGTGGAATGTTTACGGGCCGACAGAAACCACAATTTGGTCTACCGTTAAGCAAATTCAGCAACCAGAAGATGCGCTTTCTATTGGTCGGGCAATTGATAACACCTCAATTTATATTTTAGATAAGGCTGGTAATCCCGTTCCTCAAGGGATTGTCGGTGAATTGTTCATTGGCGGAATTGGATTAGCAAGGGGTTATCGCCAAAGACCAGATTTAACCGCAGATAGATTTGTCCCCAATCCTTTTGCTACAAACCCAGGTGAGAGACTATATCGTACCGGTGATTTAGCGCGCTGGCTAGGAAATGGTGAAATTGAATTTTTGGGACGCAGCGATTACCAAGTCAAAATTCGCGGTTATCGCATCGAATTAGGCGAAATCGAAACCATTTTAGAAACTCATCCAGCGATCGCGCAAGCTATTGTCCAAGCCATTGATGATACTGTCGGTAAAACACTAGTTGCCTATTTAGTTGTGAAATCAGAAATCGCAGCACCGACTGAAGAAAATCTGCGATCGCATATCTTAGCAAAACTACCCGATTATATGTTACCTGCCGCCTGGGTATTTCTGGATGCCATGCCTTTAACACCGAATAATAAAATCGATCGGCGTGCATTACCATTACCAAATCAATCAGATTATCGCCAAGAATATCTAGCACCAAGAAATCCCATTGAAGAAGCATTAACCTATATTTGGCAAGAAATTTTACCAGTTGAGAAAGTCGGAGTCACAGACAACTTTTTCCAACTCGGCGGACATTCTCTGTTAGCGGCGCAAGTTCATGCACGCATCAGAAAAATCTTCTTAATTGATTTGGAATTACGCGAACTTTTTGACACGGTAACAATTGAAAAAATGGCACAACTTCTATTAGTAAAAGAACCGGAATCAGGACGTACTGAAAAAATCGCTAAAGCCTTTTTACGCCTAAAACAAATGACACCAGAAGAAAAAGCCAAACTTCTAGAAGCCAAGCGAAAGCTTAATTAATAGTTTAGCTAGAAAATAGGGTTGACGGTTGACGGTTGACGGTTGACTGTTCAGATGAATAGCTAACTAATAAATCCCCATTTAATATAAACATCCACCTAATTATTTGGGAAAATAACGACAAATGACAAATGACAAATGACAAATGACCACTGACCACTGACCACTGACCACTGACAAATGACAAAAATGAAAAAATTACTTGTTACTGGATCATCAGGATTAATCGGTTCGGAAGTTTGCCAATATTTTGCTAATCAAGGTTGGTTTATTCATGGTATTGATAATAACCAAAGAGCAGTTTTTTTTGGCGCGCAAGGCGATACACGCTGGAATCAAAAACGCTTAGAATCGCAAATTAAAGGCTTTGTACATCACGAAATAGATATACGCGATCGCGCCGCAATTTTAGACATAATTTATAGCCTCAAACCAGATGCGATCGTGCATACAGCAGCCCAACCCAGCCACGATTTAGCCGCTTCAATTCCCTTTGATGATTTTGAAACCAATGCTGTAGGAACGCTTAATCTTTTAGAAGCGACTCGTCAATTTGCTCCAGAAGCGCCTTTTATCCATATGTCTACCAATAAAGTATATGGAGATGCGCCCAATCAAATCCCCATGATCGAGTTAGCAACCCGGTGGGATTATGCCGAACCTACCTATCAGCATGGTATACCAGAATCCTTTTCCATTGACCAATCAAAACATTCTGTTTTTGGTGCTTCTAAAGTTGCTGCGGATATTATGGTGCAAGAATATGGGCGTTATTTTGGGCTACAAACTTGCTGCTTGCGCGGTGGCTGTTTAACCGGGCCTAATCATTCTGGCGTAGAATTACACGGCTTTCTCAGCTATTTAGTCAAATGTAACTTAGAAGGTCGCACTTATCAAATATTTGGCTATCAAGGTAAGCAAGTAAGAGATAACATTCATTCTTTTGATGTAGCCCGTTTGATAGATGAATTTATCAAGTCACCTCGCTGCGGAGAGGTTTATAACTTAGGAGGTGGTAAAGATAATACCTGTTCAATTTTAGAAGCATTTGATATTGTATCTTCCCTGACGAATAAAAAAATGATTTTTGTGTATAGAGATGAACACAGGCAAGGGGATCACAAATGTTATTATAGTAACTTAGACAAAATCAAAAATCATTATCCTAATTGGTCTATAACTAAAAACTTAGAATATATATTTTCCGAGATCGTTGCCGCTTGGTCTGATAAATTAACACCAAATCAGCATCATGAAATATGTAAATCAACTAGTTGAATTAATTCG
Organism: Calothrix sp. FACHB-168; assembly: GCF_963889195.1. Taxonomy (NCBI): domain Bacteria; kingdom Bacillati; phylum Cyanobacteriota; class Cyanophyceae; order Nostocales; family Calotrichaceae; genus Calothrix; species Calothrix sp. FACHB-168. The sequence goes on along the minus strand of NZ_CAWPNJ010000063.1, from coordinate 183,310 downwards.
TGAACTCCGCACCTTTACTCTTTTCTGGCTCGGACAGTCCCTATCGGAAATTGGTACGCGCCTAACAGGATTTGGCTTGAGTATCTGGGTTTATCAAAATACCCACGCCGTAGCCCAGTTAAGCTTGGTTTTATTTTTTACTACCTTACCTGGTGTATTAATCACTCCCTTTGTGGGTGCATTAGTAGATAAATGGAACCGCAAATGGACAATTATTTTTAGTGAAATCGGTGCATCTCTAGTTACATTATCACTTGCCTTACTGCTACTAACTGATAATTTACAACTCTGGCATACCTATGTAGCTGCATTTTTCACCTCAGTCTGCGGTTCTTTTCAAATGACAGCCAAAGCCGCCGCTTTACCGATGATGGTTCCTAGTAATCAAATGGGAAGAGCCAATGGTTTGATACTTTTTAGTTCCGCAGTAGGACAATTAGCTGCACCAGTTTTAGCAGGTTTAATCATTGTTAATTTCCAACTCCAAGGCTTGTTACTAATTGATTTTTGTAGCTATTTTATTGGACTGGTGACATTATTAATCATTGATATTCCTCAACCAGAACCTAGCGTACTATCAACCAGAGGATTGACTGCTATTATTAAGGACATTATTTACGGCTGGGAAAACATTTCTTCCCGGCTATTTTTAATGATTATCATGGCATTCATGAGCATTAATTCTTTTGTGAATGGCATGATTACAGTTTTGATTAATCCCTTGATATTATCCTTTTCTACCGCCACAACATTTGGCAGCGTCATGTCAATTGCTGGTTGTGGGATGGCGGCTGGTAGTATGTTTATGAGTATTTGGGGAGGAGGAAAAAAATATCTTTCTTCTCTATTTATATTTGCGGCTTTAAATGGCTTAGGTTTAATAATTGCTGGGATAAAACCCTCTATTCCCATCATCACATTGGGGATAACTATATCGTTTTTTACCCTGCCGATTATTCTCAGTATTAATAATACAATTTGGCAAAATAGCCTGAACCCTAGCGTTCAAGGAAGAGCGTTAGGACTATTCTATACTGTCACAGGTTTAGCAGCCGCTTTTGGTAATCTCGGTGCTAGTCCACTCACAGACAAAATTTTAGAACCGATGCTAGAACCTGATGGCATTCTTGCTAATAGTATTGGCAAATTAATTGAAACAGGTTCCGGTAGAGGAATTGGTTTTTTAATGATTATAGCAGGTCTGCTGATGTTAGTGGTATCTATCAGTTTGTACAGTTATTTTGCCTGGAATAATATTAATGAAGTGACTAATCCAGAAGTAATAATTAATAATCAAGAAATTATCAATGATTTATGAACATATACTGTCAGCAAAACATTAAAAAAGCAACTAGAGGAAAGATAGAAAAAATTGCATTACAATCAAAGATTTTAGCTGGTAACCGCAAGTTATATCTCTATCTACCCCCCAGTTATACAGATAATTCTACACAGCGTTATCCTGTCCTTTATATGCACTATGGACAGCACCTGTTTGAACCACAAAAATTAGATGGTGAATCTTGGCGGGTGCATGAAACAATTGAGCAGCTACTTGATGCTGATTTAATTGATGAAATGATTGTTGTCGGGATTGGGGCTGACCCTGCTACTGTAGTATCTGATTACTGGCACTATGGAGGCTTCTATAAAAATCAACCACTGACAGGTAATACCTACGAAAGCTTTATTGTCCAAGAGGTGAAGCCGTTTATAGATAGAAATTTTAGAACTTTAAGCGATCGCTCTCACACTGCTATGATCGGCGCTTGTTCTGGTGCAACTGTCAGCTATAACATTGCAGAACGCAACCCCGATGTTTTTGGCAAAGTAGGGATGATCTCACCTGCTGTCCGTAGCATTGATACTAATACTTGGTTGTATTCCTGGCCGATGCGTAAACCAGAGTTTATGCTCTGGATTGATGTTGGCGATGCCGAAGGAATTCATACCTTTGCTGTGAAAGAATTGGTTGATGTATTGTTAACTGAAGGTTTTGTGCCTAACACGGAGCTTTTTTACTACCTGGAACCCGATGCAGCTCATCATGAAACCTACTGGCGTAACCGTCTAAAGAACCCACTGCTACTTTTTTTTGGTAAAAAAGGTCAGCCAGTTTCCTTAGAACTACAAGGTGAGAACATTCTAGGGCTAGGAAGCAAACCATTAACAGTTAATCCCATTGTGGAGTATGACACCGGCTTGCGATGCACCGCTCTCACTGGTAATTACTATGTTGAGCCACCAGAGATGATTACTGTAGAACAGGGGAACCGAATGACTGGACTTTCTCTAGGTACTAACAAAGTCTTTTTCTTTTCTCAAGGGTTAGAAACATCACGGAGTTACACAGTGGTATCCAGTCTTCCCGATCAAGTGCAAGTTCACCTACGCGCCCATGTTCCAGAACATACCCCAGAGGTTGAGCAGATATATTTTGGCACATTACCTTTACAGCGAAGCAGTGTAAATACTTATGAAGGCAAATATACTTTACCACGAGGTTTCGCCTTAAGAGATGTTTTTAGCTGTGGGATGCGTAACTTTGAGCGACAAAAAGACGGTTCACCGATACCACTGCGGTTGTTACAAGCACAGGATAATACAGAAATAGAGTATAAAATTGAACGCTGGTCTAAGTTTTAGTTGGTAACTTGAAGATTGTATCAAAGTAGAAAAAATGATATGGAGCAAATCACCCTTACATCAGAACTGAGGCTGGAAGTTCCTCCTTATTACCAGTGTCACTACCCGTTAGTGGATTTGCATTTGTGTCAAAAGACTGGTAAAAGTATGCTCAGTATCGTAGCTAATTCCGAGTTTTGGAGTGTTCCTGTCTTTAGTGTAGAAACGGCTGATGTAGTGCCGAATCCAGTCATCATTAGTAGGGAGAAGCTATTTAAACAGGAAATGGACTTATTTGAGTTAACGATCGCAAGTGTATCTTCTGTTGAGGAAGGACTGGCTCAAATCAGCAACCGTATCCAACGTAATGAACCCGTAATTATTTCTGGAACTACCTACGAACTGCCATACAGTCCAGACTTCCACAATCCCAATTATCTCCAACCTCGCAATACTTCGGCTTTAGGTGGTAATTTTCAGATTGCCGATCACTATATATCTGTGATTGGAATAGGAGGTGACGAAGTTTTACTTTATGACCCTATACCAAACAAATTTTTTGGTACTATTTCCCTGGAATCATTAGCAGAATTTTGGCGCGGTAATATCCAGTTTGAGGTATTTACTAAAGCTAGAGGCTTTTCCATGCTTGTTAGCTACGGTATGATCAACGTCACATTTGCCGCCAATTATCAAAACGAAAAGCTAGATCGTATAGCAATTAATATCCTGAATCGGGTCAATAATGCCTTTTTGGAAGGACGGACAAGAACTAGACCCGGTAGGATTTATTTGTCAGGTGTGGCTCTGAGCAATTATATCTATGAAGCTTTTAGTTCCTACTACTCCACTACAGGAGAAATTCCCCAATCCTTGGGAAAATGTCTCTTTGATATGCGTTGGAGTCGCTATTGTCTTCGCGATTTGCTCGATGATATGAATCAACAATTCAATTTTCCTCTCTCAGAAATTGTTGATCAAATGCTAGCGATCATTGATTTATGGGAAGAGGTTTATAGAATATTTCTCACTCTTGTCCGCAAAAAATCTGCCGTCAAAGATGAGCAAATTCAGAAATTTATCAATTTTTTGGCTGGGACGATTAAGCGTGAACACGAGTTCCACTGTCAAATCCAGGATTGGTTAAGCAAATCCAAAGTGAGGGAAATCTTAAATGCAAGAACGCGCTGATCTCAAGGAAGCTGTTCAGGAGATTGTCCTAGCCTGTATTGCAGAAGTAACTGCACAAGGTTGGGGTCGTATCCAAATTGAACAAGGTCAGGCTGCTAATATTCTAGCAGGGGGTGGATTTATTGATTCATTGGGACTTACCTCATTGCTCGTAACGATTGAGCAAGATGTTGAGGTAGAGTTAGGCATCACAATTAATTTAACTAACACAATTACCGAAATTACGCCAAGCAGCACCAATCCATTGGCTACTGTAGGCACATTAACTAATTATATAGTCAATTGTATTAATAATGCTACTGTCTGCGGGGGTGTCTAATGGCTATCGAATTTCTGCTAGAGAGGTTTGATCAAAGTAAAGATGCTGAGGCACTGATCTGGCGCGATCGCTCACTGTTGTATGGTGAACTGAGAGAACTAGTCAAATTTTGGCAGGAAAGTTTAGAGGAACAAATGATACCCAAAGGTGCAGTTGTCGCCTTGGAAGCAGATTTTTCACCCAATGCTGTTGCCTTGTTATTATCGTTACTTCAACGTAATTGCGTGGTAGCACTATTAACAGCAGAGATGAAAACAAGTCGAGCTGAGTTGCGCCAAATAGCGGAAGTAGAATGGATCGTCAAAATAGATGCAGAAGATGATGTGAAGATTGAACAAACGGGAACTCAAGCCACACATCAGCTACTGTGTCAATTGCGCGATCGCCAACATCCAGGATTGATCATTTTCAGCTCCGGTTCTACAGGTAAGAGCAAAGCTGCCATCCATGATTTTGTCTTGATCCAAGAAAAGTTCCAAACTCTACGACCTGCACAGAGGACACTGCTATTTTTACTATTTGACCATATTGGCGGGATCAATACCCTGTTGCATGTTCTGGCCAATGGAGGATGTGCTGTTATCCCCTTGGATCGCTCTCCAGAAACCGTAGCAGCTGCGATCGCCAAGCATCGAGTACAGCTACTACCTACCTCACCCACCTTTCTCACACTCCTGCTTTTGAGTGGTGTCCATCAGCAATACGATCTGTCTTCCTTAGAAATTGTTACCTATGGAACAGAAGTCATGCCACAAAGCGTCCTCAACAGCTTAAACCAGCTTTTTCCCCACATCCGCTTTCATCAAACCTACGGACTCACCGAACTCGGTATCATGCGCTCAAAATCGCGATCGTCTGATTCTCTTTGGTTCAAGGTAGGTGGGGAAGGATATGAAACCCGCATCGTTAACGGAATGCTGGAAATTAAAGCCAAAAGTGCCATGCTAGGCTACTTGAACGCTCCAGCGCCTTTTACTTTAGATGGTTGGTACATGACTGGAGATGTAGTGGAAGTTGACGGTGAGTGGCTGAGAATCCTCGGACGTAAATCCGAATTAATTAACGTTGGTGGACAGAAAGTCTATCCAGCAGAGGTGGAGAGTGTTGTACAAGGGATGGAAGGTGTTTTAGAAGTGTCCGTCAAGGGTGAAGCAAATTCGATTACTGGAAATATAGTTACTGCTAAGATTCGACTGACTACAGATGAATCCTTGCGGGATTTTCGCACCAGACTACGAGCATTTTGTCAAGACAAACTAGAGTCTTACAAAATTCCCGTGCGCGTAACACTGGTGGAAGAAAGACTGCATAGCGATCGCTTCAAAAAAAACCGTTAGTGTCTAGAAACAAATGAATCTCAAAAGCCGAAAATGAACCAACCGCAATTAGTCATCAAAACCAGTCCGCCAACTTGGTTAAAAATTTTAGTAATAATCCTCATTGGATTAAGCATTTTCTTTCGCTTTACCAATTTAGGACAAAAAATCTATTGCGGTGATGAAAATTGGACATCTGTAGCAATCTCTGGATACACAGTAGCCGAGTTACAACAGGAAGCTGCTGATAGTAAAGGCACAATTTCTATTACTACATTTAGCAAATATCAACACATCAATCCAGAGCGGGGTGTGGCTGATACAGTCAATTACTTAATTACCTCAGACCCCCAACATCCTCCTCTATATTACGTCTTGGTGAGATTATGGGCGCAAGTATTTGGAGATTCACCTACTGGGGTGAGAAGTTTATCAGCAATTATCAGTATCTTAATATTTCCTAGTATATATTGGCTGTGTTTAGAATTGTTTGATTCGGCAATTGTGGGATGGGTGGCGATGGCTTTAATTGCTGTTTCTCCCTTGCAGCTTTACTTTGCTCAAGAAGCCCGTCAATACAGTTTATGGATGTTAGAACTTATAGTATCTAGTGCAGCTTTGTTGCGAGCTATCAGAAAAGAAAATAAAACTAATTGGGCTATTTATAGCCTGACATTAGCCTTGGGTTTATACAGTCATTTATTCACAATTTTGATAATGATAGCTCATGGTATTTATATAATTATTCACCAACGGTTTCGCTTCCACAAAACCCTAATCAATTATCTTCTAGCGACGATTGTCGCTTTTTTAATCTTTTTGCCCTGGCTGAATGTGATTATAAATCATCTTCACACAGCAATATCGTTAACTTCAGGGTATGCAATCAAATGGATAAATAATCCTTTTGAGCTAATCAGTATTTTTCTGATTCGATTGACCCGGACATTTTTCGATATTAATTTAAGTTTATCTCTAGGATTGTCGAGTAGCTTGGAACTGGAAGGGCCTGTAATTTATACTATCTCTGAATTAATATTTAGTTTAATTTTAATCACTTATCTAGTATATTTATTTTTCAGGAATTCTCTGAATAAACCAGTCATACTAGTTTTTTTATTAGGTCTGATTCCTGGTATGTTATTGATTGCATCTGACCTATTTACTGGCGGTATCCGCTCGATTCAAATTCGCTACCAGTTACCTTTATGTATCAGCCTAGAAATTCTTGTAGCTTATGTTGTAGCTTTCTACATTTTTCAAGAAAAAACTTGGATGCAGAAAATTAGCCAATTGATGATCGTGGTATTATTAATAGGCGGTTTGATTTCTGATGTCAGTTTTTTTCAGACTAGTAATTGGTGGATACAATCGAGCAGCACATTGATTAAAGAAACATCTGAATTCATTAAAAAATTAGATAAACCTTTATTGGTAACTAATAACAGTCCTATTAATTTAGGAGCAATCTTAGCCTTAAGTAATTATTTACCAAAACTTCTTTTGTTGCCAAGGGCTGATGATGATATGCTACCCATTAAGCAAGATGATAATCAGATTGTTTTTATGTACAACAATAGTAGTTTATTTCATCAAATAGAGCAGGATAAGCAATATGATTTAAAAGTAATCAGAGTATTGAATCCGCCACCAGGAGGTTTGTGGGAATTTGCAAAAATTGAGTAGTTATAAGCAATATCTTGGATAGCACAAATGTTATTTTTGATGGAGTGATAATGACAGGCGAAAATAATTGTCATGAATAATGGCGAAATTTATGAACTCATGAACCCACTGAGTTTACCTCGTTTATGGGTGTTGATTAGTCGGCTGATGCGTTTCGCTATCGTGGGTTTTAGTGGCGTATTTATAGATTTAGGAGGGTTTTATTTTCTGCATGGTTTATTAGGTTTATCTTTAATTACAGGTGCAATGATTTCCACAGAGTTAGCAATCATCAATAATTTTATCTGGAACGATAGGTGGACGTTTGGCGATGTCTCAACGCCAAAAAATTTAGTTACTCAAAAACTCCAAAGATTTGCCAAATTCAACCTAATTTGTTTAGTGGGTATGCTAGTAAATGTGGCAATTGTAAATTTTTTAGTTAATAAATTTACAATGAATGAATATATGGCAAAATTAGTAGCAATTATTTGTGTTACATTCTGGAATTTTGGCATCAATTTGAGGTGGAACTGGCAAATTAAATAAACAACTGAATCATGATTGCTAATAAACCGAAAGCTCTGATACCAGTGCCTACAGGCGCACTGAAAATTCCTTTATTTTCCGAAATTACACAAAGCCATGAGCCAGTTTATCTCTCGCTAATTATCCCCACCTATAACGAAAGTAAGAACATCTTGGCAGTGGTTCATGTGTTGAGCTATTTGCTTGATGAAGCCTTACCAAATAATTACGAATTGATTGTGATTGATGATGACAGTCCCGATCGCACTTGGGAAATTGCCCAGCAACTAACCAGAGATTATCCTTACCTGCGTGTGATGCGTCGTCAGGAAGAACGAGGCTTGTCTACGGCGGTAATTCGAGGTTGGCAGGTAGCTAATGGGCAAATACTAGGGGTAATTGATGGTGATTTACAACATCCGCCAGAGGTGTTACTCAAGCTATTAGACGCGATCGCCCAAGATGCAGATTTAGCTGTTGCTAGTCGTCATGTTCCCGGCGGTGGAACCAGTGATTGGCAAATACATCGGCGGTTTTTGTCACGGGGGGCACAATTTTTGGGATTGCTGATTTTACCCAGTGTTCTCAGCCGTGTTTGTGATCCCATGAGTGGTTATTTCTTAGTGCGTCGAGATGCGATCGCGCAAAAGTTAATGAATCCCCTTGGCTACAAAATTTTGATTGAAGTACTAAAGCGAGGTGCAATCAATCAAATCGCTGAAGTCGGCTATGTTTTTGTTGAACGTCAAGAAGGAGCAAGTAAGGTTACTTGGCGACAATATTTAGAGTATCTGATGCATTTGTTTCAACTACGTTTTTCCTAGTAGAATTGCCAGCTGTTTTGTTTTAATTTCCTTTGAGTTTAATAGAGGTATATATCATGGCAAAAGTTACTGCTACAGTCTACGACACAGTTGATCCCTACCAGTGGGTGACAGATATAGCTCATCAAGCTTGGAAAACTAGAGATCGGGAAGTTTGGGCTAACAATATTCAAGACTTGATTACCCCTGATGCAGTCATTCTTGATGCTGGATGTGGACTAGGAAGATTACTGCCTCGGTTTTGGCAAGCTAAAAAGATTGTTTTAGTTGAACCCGATCGCAAGAGATTTTTGCACGCTTCTGTGGTAGCCAATTGTCTACTTAACTCAGATGAAGAATTATTAGAAAAATTAAAAGATGACGGTTTTTGGCAAACTCAAGAATATGAGAATTTACTGCAAGCAGCCTATACATCACCAGTCAAAAGTGATAAAGTCCATCTTTTGAATGATGTTATGCAAAGTCCCGCAATTGGGCAATATGGAAAATTTGACCTCATCGTTTGCTCCCACATTTTTGAGCATATTTCTTTAGACATTATTCAAGAAAGTATTGCTGCTTTTTATAACTTTCTCAAACCCAATGGCTCTTTAGTAATATTTGCTTGCAAATCTCCTACTCTCTATCACGTTCGTCTCACAAAGGAGTTCGATCATCAAAATATTCTGATTACACGGTCAGAATTTGCCGAAATTTGTCAAGGTGGCCCTAATGCAGGCTTAGGCATTCGTTATCTACCTTTTGATCTGTTACAAACCATCCTGGCTAATCCATTTAATCCCAGCTTGCAAGAGACATTCCCCGAAGAATTCAAATCAGAATCAGCATATTATCAACTTCCTAATCAACCGCTATTTGCTATCAAGCAATGGGAAGCCTACCATTCTGAATTTTATACTCATAAAACTATGAATGTCGGTACATATATTGAATATCCCCAAATTCAAGCCCGTCTCTATAGACCAATCAAACCAATAGAAAGTGTCGCCGAGATATTAGATATAGAACACCAAGTGAATCAAAATGAAACTTTAAAGAAAATGCATTTAATTGATATGGTTGTGGTTGCTAATAAAAATGAATAATGATACTTTGCAACCCAAAAATTGCTGATAATTATTGGTGATTTCTGGCATTTGTATAAGTCTAAAATAGACAATTTTGTAGCGAAATTCAGTAAAAAAATGGTATTTAATTATGTGTGCAAAAAAAGCATTAACAATTTTTCTGCCAAACAATAAATTAAATCCATACTATTAATCAGCAACCTCAATATTAATAACTTCACTGAAAATAAATTGTTTACCAGCGTACCATCTTTAACTCATAGGAATGCCATATGCGCTATTTTGATGAATACTGTGAAGTACATCTAGACCCGACAATTGCCCCTTATAATTGGGTGTTTAAAACTAACGAAAAAATCTCGATTAAATTTGGCGTTCACTTATCTAAAAATCCTGATTATGGTCAGATAATCTATGAGTTAAATGATGGTCAAGGATATTGCGATGTAGATCGCATCAATACAGAAACTGAAAGCGTCAACGAAAACGGCTACAAAATATTCTCAGTCAACCTCCCCCAAATCATCAATGGGGGAGGTTATCGCTACAGATTAGGTTATGTAGATATTAATGGTACTGAACATACCAGCGAGCGATCGCAGTTTTTATTTGTCTGCGATGAAGCACCCCGTTCAATGGCGGAAATCCCCTCTGAGTTTTTGGGCTATGCGAGCGATCGGCCTCTTTACGGGCCTAAACCTAAGTTAGCCATGACATCTAGTCCTAATGATTGGGGAGCGCGTTTATTTTACTCGATCATCATCGATCGATTTGCACGCGCAGCAGATAACAGTCGTGCGGGGATGAGTGCAGTTAACTACGATCCCACATCACCCTATGCAAGTCATGGTGGGACAATTCGCGGTGTGATTGAGCAGATAGATTATATAAAATCATTGGGAATTCGCGCTATTATTCTCAGCCCTGTCTATGTGAATGCGCCCGACGGCTATCATGGCTATCATCCCATTCATTTGTTAATGGTCGATCCGCGTCTAGGTACCATTGAATGTCTGCGGGAACTGGTGAAAAAAGCTCATGAATCGGATATTGCTGTCATTTTAGACGTTGTTAACAATCATCTTGCAGATAGTATCAATTGGGAAGAGTATGGCGGCCCGGTGGGGGGTGAGTTTAAGTATGTACAAGGCGATGATTCTGCGGTCATGCCTTATCCCATAGAAGCACGCAATACCTGTCTGTTCCACGGGCCAGAATACACCGATATGGTCAATCAAAGACTATTTGGTTTTCTGGAAGATTGGCGCACTGAAACAAGTTATGTCCGTGAATTATTAATTCAACACCTCAAATATTGGATTGCAGAAACAGATATTGATGGTTTTCGTTACGATTCAGCCCGTCACATTGGTCTGGATTTTTGGGAGCCTTGTGTGGCAGAAATATCAAGATATGCTAGTTATTTAGGGAAAAAGCAGTTTTTACAAATAGCTGAACATGCAGGAAGTACTCATGAAGAAGTCATCGAATACAATAACGCCAAATTCACCAATTTAATTGATTATCCTACCTACTATGCCATCAAACATTCCTTCAATGATGGTAGTTGTTTAGGCGGATTAGCAGATTATTTTTGTGGCTTTCTCGCACCATTACAATCATATCATGCTGGTTGGCAAAATAATATTATGTTCCTGGATAATCAGGACACAACGAGAATTTTCCATCAATTTTGGAGTCGGCTAGAAAATCCCGATGAAGCGAGAATTCGCCTACATTTTGGATTAGCCTGCTTGATTTTAGGGCCGCAAATACCATCTATTTATCAAGGAACAGAGCAAGAATTTTCTGGTGCTTTAGGGTTGCATCAAAAACCAGATACAGGCGAATGGATTGGTCATGATTGCTATGTGCGAGAAGATATGTTTGAAAACCCTGCTTGTGTTTGGCAATTTGGCCCCATTAACCGCAAAAATTTTGCCCCATATAATAAAAATCATCCAACTTTTATTCTCATTAAACAACTAGCCGCAATTAGGAACCAAAATCCCCTAATTCAACATGGAACCCGCACCTTATTATGCTCTAGACATCATGGATTATGGTGTGTACTAATTCACGATCGCAATCATGCTAAACCACTGCTAGTGGCGATGAATTTAGGTAAAAACCTAGTATGTGAAGAAGCGTTTAAAATTCCTAATTGGTATGGCGATTTTTCTGGTGTAGATATGCTCCTCACTACTGCGGGTGGAGTGTTAAATATTGTAGAAGGTGGTATCCGCATTAAACTACCACCGTTAACATTTGTTTTAGGCAGGTTATTGTGAGTTGACGATACATTCAATTAATACCAGTTCTCTATGAAGATGAGCTTTTTATTAACCCTCTTGAAAAACTCCTAATTTCCGCGTTCTTCTCTGCGTCTCTGCGTAACGGCAGTCGCTATAACGGGGGGAACCCCCGCAACGCGCTGCCTCCTCTGCGTGAGATTTTCAAATGAATACTGAACAACGCCAAAATATTTATCCAAGAAGTCTAATAAATAAGCTCAACTTCCTAGAGAATTAGTATCAGCAGTACAAAATAGCAAATTTACCTGATTTTTATCAGCAATCAAGTTAATTTATTTCAGGAATTTTTCACCAGTGAATAGTATATTACCCTTATCTATAAACCAACGGGAAATCTATATTGACCAAATGATGTGGTTGGAAGGTTCCCATTTGAATATCGGTGCGACTGTAACAGTTTTGGGTGCATTTGATATTGAAATTTTTAATTATGCCATGAATCAGGTAATTCGCTGTCATCCCGGTTTACGGACGCGAATTTACGAATTAGAAGGAAAGCCTTTACAAATTATTGCCCCGCACAATGACGCAGCAGTAAAATTAGTTGATTTCTCTAGTTATGAAAACAGCGAAAAAGCTGCTGAAGATTATATAAATAAAGAATTTACTCAACCTTTTAGCTTTGGCGAACATAACCCACTGGTGGATTTTCAATTAATTCGCACCAGTAACCAAAAACATATCATTTTTGCGAAATATCATCATGCAATTACCGATGGTTGGGGAACTTCTATCTTTTTCCGGGAAGTAATTAAAACTTACAACCAAATTATTCACGATGGAGTTGATACCCAAACCGAACAAGATTGTTATTTAACTGAATATCTTCAGGAAGAATCAGAGTATTTAATATCACGAAATTATCCGCGCGATCGCGATTATTGGAAACAGCGTCTAGCTGGTATTTCTCCCCAAGTTTTCCCCCAAATTAAAGCCGCAGGATTAACAGGCGATCGCCAAGCAATTTATATTCCTCGCGAGCAGTATAATCGGGTAAATACTTTATGTCAATCAATCCAATCGAATGCGTTTCATTTTATCTTAGGCTTAATCGCCGTTTGTTTAACTAAACGCTACCAAAAGCCAGATTTAACTGTGGGTTTATCTCTCCTCAATCGCAATAAGAAAAGCTTTAAGGATGCTATTGGCTTATTTGTCAGTACGATTCCTTTCCGCGTACCAGTAAATAGCCATGAAACAGTTCACCAACTATTAGATAATATCCGTTCTTTATTGCGTCAAGATTATCGCCACCAACGCTTCCCTCTAGGAGAAATGAAGCGGCTAGCAGGTTTACAATTAAATAGTAAAGAACATTTATTTGAAGTTTATTTATCCTACGAAAGACACGATTACAACGAATGTTTTGCTGATAGTCAAACAAGCTGCGTACCTTTGTACAGTGGACAACAAAAAGTCCCACTGATTATTTATGTCCGGGAATACGCCGAAAACAGCGATATTAAAATCGATTTTGATTATAATCTTTCCTATTTAGATGCTGAAACAGTCAGCAATATAGTGACAGATTTTCAAAATTTGTTTACTACTGCCATAGAAAGATTAGAAAAGCCAATTTCTAGTCTGGTTGCTAAATCGCAAGAAAATAATGATTATAACATTATTCAACCAGAAAATTATCTGGATATTTCCAGCGATGAAACATTAGTTTCAGCCTTTGCAACTACCGCCGCTACATATCCAGAAAACCCAGCAGTTAAATTTAATAAAAATACCCTCACCTATGCTGAATTAAATAGCAAAGCCAACCGCTTGGCGAATTATTTAATCAGTCAAGGAGTTCAACCGGGAACGCGCGTAGGGATATGTTTAGAACGTTCAGAAAATATAGTAATTGCTATTTTAGGAATTCTGAAAATAGGTGCAGCTTATGTACCTATAGATCCTCACTCTCCCGCTACCCGTCTGCAATTAATTCTCGAAGATAGCGGAATTTCTGCATTGATTGCTGAACCAGGAATTTTATCAGCATTAACCAACAAAGAAATTTTAGGTTTCACTCTTCCATCTCTAGAACAGGAACTAATTAATCAACCAGATACAGCGCCAGAAGTTGTCATTAAACCGGAATTTCCTGCTTATATTATTTACACTAGCGGTTCCACTGGTACGCCTAAAGGTTGTATCGTCACCCATAGAAACGCCATCCGGTTAATGCGTTCCACAGAACCTTGGTTTGGCTTTAACGACAAAGATATTTGGACGCTGTTTCACTCCTTTGCTTTTGACTTTTCTGTGTGGGAATTGTGGGGTGCTTTACTTTACGGCGGTAAGGTAATTATTGTACCTTTCTGGTTAAGCAGAACGCCAGAAAGTTTCCGCGAATTCCTCACCACCGAACGGGTAACTGTTCTCAATCAAACTCCTTCCGCTTTCTATCAACTAATTCGCGCGGATGAAGCGAGTGTAGGAAAATTGGCGTTACGTTATATCATTTTTGGTGGTGAAGCTTTAGATTTTCCCACTTTACGTCCTTGGTTAGAAAAGTACGGCGATAAAAACCCGCGTTTAATTAATATGTACGGGATTACAGAAACTACCGTTCATGTAACTTATCGCCCGATTTCTCTCCAAGATTTGACAGGAAATGCTAGTGTTATCGGTAGAGAAATTCCTGACTTACAGATATATTTACTTGATGACAAATTACAACCAGTTGCTGATGGTTTACCAGGAGAAATTTACGTAGCTGGTGCTGGAGTGACTAGCGGTTATTTAAATCGTCCCGCATTAACAGCAGAAAGGTTTTTAGCTAATCCTTTTGGTAGTGGAAGAATTTACCGTAGTGGTGATTTAGGGCGGAGATTAGGCAACGGCGATTTAGAATATTTAGGAAGGATAGATCAACAAGTTAAAATTCGCGGGTTTCGGATTGAATTAGGAGAAATTCAAGCAGCGCTAACATCCCATTCTCAAGTGCGGGAAGCGGTGATTGTCACTGATGAATGGGAAGCCGAAAATCGCTTAGTTGCTTATTATGTTCCTGGGGAAACTAACCCCACAGCTAATGAATTGCGTCAGCATTTAAAAACTAAGCTACCTGATTACATGATACCCGCAGCTTATGTGAGTTTAGATGCTTTCCCCCTCAATGTTAACGGGAAAATTGACAATAAAGCCTTACCCGCTCCAGATTGGAATTTATTAAGGGTAGAAGAAAATTATATAGCCGCCCGTAACGCCGATGAAGAAACTTTATGTGCAATTGTCGCTGCTACTTTGGGGATAGAAAAAGTCGGGATTGACGATAATTTCTTTGATATTGGTGGCGATTCTATTTTAGCTTTACAAGTCATCGCCAAAGCTAAAAAAGCCGGTTTTGCAATTTCGGCGCGAGAACTTTATGAATCAGCGACGGTGCGTCAATTAGCTACGAAAAAAGCAGTAGTTGCTGTATCTCATACTAATATTAGTGACAATCCGACAGTTAACTTACTATCAGCAGCAGATAGACAAAGCTTACCAAAAGATGCAGCCGATGCTTATCCCCTTTCGAGTTTACAGGCAGGAATGCTTTATCACACAGAAATGCATCCCGAATCGGCAATTTTCCATCAAATTTTCACCTTTGATTTACATCTGAGATATTCTGAAGTAGCCTGGAAAAAAGCGATCGCGGATATTTGTGATGCTCATCCAGTATTGCGGACTTCCTTCCATTGGACAGGATACAGCACTCCGATCCAAATTGTTCACACCCAAGTAGAATTACCTTTAACGATTGTCGATTTGCGGAATTTGGCAGCAAACGCCCGTCAAAAAGTGGCAGAATGGATTGAATCAGAAAAAAATCGCGCCTTTGATATTACCAAACCCCCCTTATTCCGGTTCCAAATTCACCGACTCGCTGATGCTGAACTCAGCTTTAGCTTTAGTTTTCACCATGTGATTCTCGATGGTTGGAGTGTCGCGACGTTGTTAACCCAACTGTTACAGCGTTATGTGCAGTATTTAGGCTCAGAAACCCTGCCGACTTTGACAATACCGGAGATTAATTACAAAGATTTTATCGCCCAAGAACAACAAGCGATCGCATCTCCACAAATGCGAGAATTTTGGCAACAATATCTGAGTAATTTAGAAGTTACCACCCTCCCCCGTCTGAATATCCAGAAATCCCAGACAACTTCTCGACAACGTCAACTAAAGCGCTTGTCTATTAATATAGACGCACAATTAAGCGATAAAATTCGCCAATTAGCCAAAAAAGCTGGCGTTCCTCTAAAAACAGCACTTTTAGCCGTGCATTTGCGCGTTATCTCCTTTATAACTGGACAAAAAGAAGTTGTTACTGGTAACGTCAGCAATGGAAGATTGGAAACCCTCGACAGCCAAAACTTGTTAGGATTATTCGTCAATACCATTCCCTTCCGCATGGATTTAACATCGGGAACCTGGCTAGAATTAATTCAATCAGTATTCCGTGCGGAAAGTGACATGCTTCCTCATCGCAACTTTCCCCTAGCCGAAATGCAACGCTTGATTGATAAGCGTCCCTTGTTTGAAGTCGGATTTAACTATGTGCATTTCCACGTATACGAAGGGTTGCTGAATTTACCGCAAATATCAGTTCAGAACGTTGATATTTTTGAAGAAACAGACTTTCCCTTCTTGGTAGAATTTTGTTTAGTTCCCGGAAGCAGCGCTTTGCAATTGAATTTAATTTATGATGTGGAACAGTTTACGGCTGCACAGGTTGAGCAATATAGCCAATATTATCAAGCCGCTTTGACAGATGTCGCCACCCATCCCCACACACCTTACCACAGGCGATCGCTCCTTTCATCCACAGAACGGCAAAACTTACTCCAAGCTGCTAACAGCAATCCTGCTACCTTCCCCTCTGGTGATACCCTCATCTCTGCCTTTAGCCAAGCAGTAGCAGAATATACAGATAAAATCGCCCTGGTTTGGCAAGAAACCACCCTCACCTTTGGCGAATTAGAAACCCGCGCCAATCGTCTCGCCCATTACCTCCAAAGTCAAGGTGTAGGTGCAGAAAGCTTAGTAGGACTGTGTTTAGAGCGTTCCGAACAATTAATCGTTGCCATTTTAGCCATCCTCAAAGCCGGCGGTGCTTACGTTCCCATTGACCCCAGTTACCCAAGCGATCGCATAGAATTTCTCTTACAAGATAGCGGCGTTGTTTTACTCTTAACCGAGCAATCAGTAATATCCCAGATTCCCCAATCTGATACCAAAATCATCATTCTGGAAAATATTGCCACCCAACTAGAAAATTACAGCGCCGATGCTTTAGTAGTGCAGATATTACCAGAACATCCCGCCTATGTAATTTATACAAGTGGTTCCACAGGCAAACCCAAAGGCTGTATTGTCACCCACGCAAATGTGATGCGGCTGCTCAAAGCCACGGAATCTTGGTTTGCATTTAACAGCGAAGATGTATGGACTTTATTCCACTCCTATGCGTTTGACTTTTCTGTGTGGGAACTGTGGGGAGCTTTATTATATGGTGGCCGAGTAGTTGTAGTCCCCTACTGGACAAGTCGCTCACCAAAAGACTTTTTACAACTACTGGAAAATCAGCAAGTCACCGTATTAAATCAAACACCATCAGCCTTCCGACAATTAATTCAAGCAGCGAGTCAAGAGCAGCTAAAACTACCTTTACGCTACGTAATCTTTGGAGGAGAAGCCTTAGAACTATCAAGCCTACAACCTTGGTTTGAGTTATATGGCGACGCACAACCAAAATTGATTAATATGTACGGTATCACCGAAACCACCGTTCACGTCACCTATAGACCGATTACCCAGACAGATATCAGCGCCAATCGCGGAAGCGTTATCGGTCAACCCATCCCCGATTTACATCTATATATATTAGATGAGAATCTAGAACCAACCCCCGTGGGAACTCCTGGGGAAATCTATATTGGTGGTGCGGGAGTGACGCGGGGTTATCTCCATCAACCTCGTCTGAGTGCAGAAAGATTTATTCCTGACCCCTTTGCTAAAACTTTAGGTAGCCGTCTATACCGCAGTGGTGACATAGGGCGGCGTCTCCCAGACGGTGAACTAGAATATCTCGGACGC
Source organism: Calothrix sp. FACHB-168 (assembly GCF_963889195.1). Classification (NCBI taxonomy): domain Bacteria; kingdom Bacillati; phylum Cyanobacteriota; class Cyanophyceae; order Nostocales; family Calotrichaceae; genus Calothrix; species Calothrix sp. FACHB-168. The sequence goes on along the minus strand of NZ_CAWPNJ010000063.1, from coordinate 165,379 downwards.
GCCGACCGACAAGTGAAAATACGCGGTTTCCGCATCGAAACTGGGGAAATTAGCACCGTTCTCAACACTCACCCCCAAGTCAAAGAAGCCTTTGTCCTCTTGCGTAAATTTCCTAATGGGGATAAAAAAATAGTTGCTTATTTTACCTCTAACACAGAGTCAGATTTGACAACGGTATTACCAGAGTATTTAAAAAGCAAACTTCCAGATTATATGATTCCCGCCGCCTTTGTGCCACTAGCAACCATTCCCTTAACGGTAAACGGTAAACTAGACCAAAAAGCCTTACCATTACCCAATGGGAATGCAAGCAGTAAACCTTACATTGCACCCAGAACCGACCAAGAAGCCACCATTTGTGGATTAATGGCGAGTTTATTAAACTTAGAACGGGTAGGAGTCAACGATGACTTCTTTGAAATTGGCGGAGATTCCCTGTTAGTCACACAACTAGCCATCCGTCTGCGTCAAACCTATGACAGCGAATTTCCCCTACCGCAACTATTCACCCATCGTACCCCAGAAGCGATCGCGCTTTTACTAGGCAGTTCGCCAAAGGTGCAAACCACCAGCGAAATCCGCAAAGCAACTCGTCAACGCCGTTCTGTAAACTTAAGTGATGACGGCATTTTAGTTAATTAAAATTACCGTTTGTAAACCTATAAAGGAGACTAAAAAATCATGGCTAACAACGAACAAAACGACGAAACTATATATCTTGTAGTCGTCAATCATGAAGAACAATATTCAATTTGGCCGCAATGGAAACAAGAATTACCATTAGGATGGAAAGCAGTAGGCAAAGAAGGTACTAAAACCGAATGTTTAGCCTATATCGAAGAAGTCTGGACTGATATGCGTCCTTTAAGCCTCCGCCAAGCAATGCAAGAATCATCAAAGTAAACAACTGCTAACCAGGGAATAGGGAATTAATTCCCCATTCCCAATTACCCATCACCAAACCATGAGCAAAATTCCCAAAATCATCCATCAGATTTTTTTTCTAGGAGAAGCCGCAATCCCCAAAAATTACCGTCGTTATCAGCAAACAGTTTTGCAAAATCATCAGCATTGGGAATATCAATTTTGGGATGAAGCCAAAGCCAGAAAATTTATGGAATCAAATTATTCCTGGTTTCTTCCTATATTTGATGCTTATCCCCATGATATTCAACGTCGTGATGCTATCCGTTATTTTATCCTCTATCACTATGGCGGATTTTATCTTGATATGGATGTTGAATGTCTCAAACCTCTGGATGATTTATTAGCAGATTTTGAATTAGTATTATCCAAATTGGTGGGATTTAGTAATGCGATTATGGGTAGTGTCCCCAACCATCCCCTATGGTTGAAAGTATTTGCAGAATTAGAAAAACGTCAACATAATTTAGATAATAAAACCATGCCCTTGTATGTGGGCTACAGCACCGGGCCGATTATGTTAAATGATTGCGTAGTCGCTGGTAACTTTGATAAAAATTCAACTGTACTTGTGTGTCCAGGATACATTTTTGAACCAGGCGCACCAATGGAACTTAACGGTAAAATCTTCAAAAGTCAACCTAACTCAGAAACTTATACCATACACCACATGACTACTTCTTGGTTGCCCAAAAAAGACCAAATAATTAGAGTTTTATTTGGTGTAATTGTCGAACCCTACTGGTTCTTTCGCTCTTTGCTCAAAGGTGTGCTTTAATTATTTTATGTGCATTTTATCAAAAAGAATATTACTTTAATAAAAAGTTAAAGTTATTAAATTCAATACTTATCGAGTAGAATACATACCTACTTACAGGTAAAAATTATGGCTATAAATGTACAACATAATTTTGATACAAAATCAATCAATCAAATTGAACGTATTCATAAACCTACAGTATATGAGTTTAGGAAAAAAATTTTTTCTTCAAGAAAACCAGTGATTATTACTGGCAAATTAACTGATTGGAAATCATATTCTTTATGGTCAGTTGATTATTTAAATAATCTTGTAGGTAATAAAGAAATTAATGTCAATATTTCCCCAAATAAAATATTTACTTTTGATCCACAAGCTCAATTTACTATAACTAGTAAAAAAATGAAATTTACTGATTTCACAGATTGGATTGTCCAAAAAAAAACAACAAACGAATACTATTATCTCCAGCAAAGTTCAATTAAGACCAGCTTTCCCGAACTACTTCCAGATATTGAAGTTCCAGATTATATTGAGCAAAAATTATTCATTATTGCAAATCTGTGGATAGGTACTGGTGGTAATATATCACCATTACATTATGATATGTCAGAAAACTTTTTATGTCAGTTGCGTGGTCGAAAGCGGGTTTTGCTGTTTGAACCAAAACAAACTTCTCTACTATATCCTTTTCCCGCACATTCAAAAATACCACACATGAGCCAATTAAATATTGACCAAATTGACAGAGATAAATTTCCTAAATTTCAAAAAGCAAAATACATAGACTGTATGCTGGAGCCTGGTGAAATGCTTTTTATTCCAGCTTTTTGGTGGCACCAAGTTTACTCTCTCGATCAGCTAAATATTGCTATTAACTTCTGGTGGAAAACTAATTTTAAAGAGTATTTGAAACCAAATGGAAGACGATTGGTATCACAGATACCTCGTCTGATTTGGCATACTATTAAGAATTTTGCAGGGGTTTAATAACTTTCACCTTGAAGTAGTTAATGGTAATTTTATCTTGCACAGGTAAAAGTAGTAGTACCTGAAAAATATCGTTGTTATCATCAAACAGTTTTGCAAAATCATCCTCATTGGGAACACCAATTTTGGGATGAAGCCAAAGCTAGAGAATTTATGGAGTCAAATTATTCCTGGTTTCTTCCCATATTTGATGCTTATCCCCATGACATTCAACATCTTGATGCCATACGCTATTTCATCCTCTATCACTATGGAGGATTTTATAGAGACTTATACTATACACCACATGACTACTTCCTGGTTGCCTAAGAAAGACCAGATAATTAGAGTGTTATTCGGTATAGTTGTAGAACCCTACTGGTTCTTTCGCTCTTTACTCACAGGTAAGGTTTGACATTCCCTCACCCCTTCTTCGAGGGAAATTATCAGCATCAGTCCTAGTTTTATGAACTCATCTAACACCAATTTAGAAAAAATTCACGCTTTTGATTATCTAAGAGCTATAAGTTGTCTTTTTGTAATTGCATTACATAGCAACATAAGTTGTATATTTGATCAATATCAAAGAATACATAGCTTGCTGATTTTTAACTTATTTGATTTAGCTGTTCCCCTGTTTTTTCAAATATCTTTGATTTTGTTTTTTTTGAAGAGAGAAAAACAGCCAGATTATTTTTATAAAAAAAGCTTGTTGAAACTGTTTAAACTTTATATTTTTTGGGGTTTATTTTCTCAGCTATTTTCTTTGACATTGGATTTTCATAAAAAATATTTTATTTCTATTAAAGATGTAATCAATAGTCAAATCAGTATTCATAATCTTCTAGTCTTTATTTTAACCGATGGAAATTCAGCAAGTTTTTATTTTTTCTTTTCATTATTTTTCCTAACTGCTTTAGCAGAGTTATTTGTTTCTTACCTAGAAAGCAATCAAAAAGACAATCAAATAAATTCTGAAGTAATATCTTATGTGTTTTTAATATTCTCTTGTACAATTGTTTTTGTTTTACCTTTAATCCAAATATCACTTGGTGAAGAATTTTCTGGGTTAACTGTGGTGTTTAATCCTCTTAATTTTATACCTTACATATTTTCTTCTTTCTTAATTAGTAAATCTTTATCACAAAAGCCAATCGACTCTAATTACAATCTTAATAATCCACAAATCTGGTCTTTAATAACTTTATATTTCTCTTTTTTATTCATTGAGTGGCAATATTTCAACCAGCCGATAATATGGGGATGGGGTGTTGCTAACAAAGAAGGGTTACCAATTTATTCTAGAGTATCTTTAGTTCTTTGTTCTTGGTTAATTACTTTAATCTCTTTCAAAATCACATCTTCACCTCCTTGGATAATTAAATTAATATCTGATTTCTCTTTGGGTATTTATTGTTTACATATATTCTTTATATTGATAATTATTCGCTTGTTTCCCGAACAAGCTTATCCTGATTATGTTAATTATTTAATATTTTTTGGTTTACTTGTAGTGACAATCCCCATTACCAAACTCATGAGAAAATTCCCAATTTTTCAAGATATTATATAGTTTACACTTTAAAAAATGTTGATTAAGATAGGATATCACACTTGTATATCCCACAGTCAAAAGTTTTAAAGCATCCTCTAACACAGATATTCTAATTACTGTCAAGAGTTCGTTTCATACACATATCGCCAAATTTCATCCACTGCGCGTTTAACTCCACCAGCAGCACGACAAGCATCACCCAAACGACCACTATTAACGCGGAAAGAATTATCATTAAAAATTTGCTGTGCTGTCTGTTGTAAATTTTTCACAGTTACATCTTCTAACATCATCATAATTCCTGCACCCTGCTCTTCAATCCGCCGGGAAATAATTTCTTGCTCATAAGTTTGTGGAACTGCAATCATTGGTACTGAATACCAAGCAGCTTCCCTAGTTCCACCACCGGCTCCATGCATAATAAATAAACTAGCACGCTCTAAAATTTGTAATTGCGGAACAGTACCTGTAGGTCGAATGATAAAGTTGTCGGGAATATCGCCTAAAAGCGTGATATCCATAGCCGGACTTAATACCATAATTACCTGAGCATCGGTGTTACCAAAAGCCTGAATACAACTGCGGTAAAATGGTAAACCAGGGTCATGAATATTGCCAAAGGAAATTAAGATGAGCTTGTCTTTTTGCAATTTTTCTAAAGGGAAATCATATTCCCTAGCGCGCACCGGATTACAAGGGCCAACAAAATGAAACCGTTCGTCAAATTTATCGCTATAAGGTTGTAATTCTGGCGGTAAATAACAAATGTTGAGTGGTTCAATATTCGTAAATGTATCCACAAATTTTATTGGCGGTACACCATAAGTTTCTCGAAGTTTTCTTTGATATTGGCGATAGTGTTTCATCCCCGCAGCCGCCTGTTTTAAAAACACTGGGAGTTTCTTTCTTAACCATTGACATTCATAGAAAGTTTGGGGAGTAAAAGCAGCCGTAGCAATAGAATTAACAGCAGGAATATGCAGTAATTGCGCCACCAATCTTCCCCAGAGACAGAGGGAGTCATGAATAATGTAATCTGGCTTTTCAGCAGCCACTGATTCTAAAAGTGCTGGGAGCATTTGGTGAGCGCACCAAGTCAGGGAAGGTACTAAAGACATTTCATTTTCAGCTGGTGGCGCTGTTTCCGGATTTATTGGCGGATAGCAACGAAAAGAGGCTCCCAAATTCTCTATTTCTTGCTGAAAAGGCGGAGCTTCATAATAAATTACCTCTTCGCCTCGATTAATCAATTCAGTCATCAATCCCAAGGTAGGAATTACATGTCCTGCTGCTGAAACGTTCATAAAAATTACGCGCCCCATAAAAATACCTTGCTATTTTGATTAGTTAAAGATTGAAAATTACTTGATGATATTTCTGAAGACTAGGACGATGACCAACACTAATAAAAGTTGTCCCTGTATCTACTAAAAGACTATAAAGATGTTCTTCGTTGTTGACATCTAAAGCACTCGTAGCTTCGTCTAAAATAGCATATTTAGGTTTGGTAACTAACAACCGCGCAAAGGCTAGCCTTTGTTGTTCTCCCAAAGATAAAATATCACTCCAATCTTGCTCTACATCCAAACCACCAAATCTGGTTCCTAAGTCTGATAAATTGACTAGAGAAAGAACTTTCTCCAATTCTTGATCGCTGATATCAATCTGGTCGTTAGGATAAATTAACTGCTCCCGTAAAGTCCCTAAAATCATGTAAGGACGCTGGGGTAAAAACAGCATTTCTTCTAATTTAGGACGGACAATTACACCAGTTCCCGAATTCCATAAACCAGCTAAAGCACGCAATAAAGAACTTTTTCCACAACCGCTATCTCCCATAATTAATAATCCCTGGCCTGGTTCTAGGGATAAAGAGAGATTTTTCACCAGATTTTTTTGATAATTAGGTGTCTGGACTGTCAGGTTTTCAAAAGCTAAACGACTGTCGTTAACTATATCAATATTTCTGGTACCATCTATTTGTTTTATGGGCTGATTAAAATATTCCGAAAATACATAGAGACGGTTAATGGAAGCAGCAAATTTAGTGAATTTTTCAAACTGATACATAATCAAATTGACAGAAAAAGCTACTTGTCCAAAAGCACCGCTTGCTTCTGTAACTTTTCCTACTTCAATTTCTCCAGAGATAATTTGGTTGCCTAAAATCAAGGCAGGAATAATTAAAGTCAGATAACCAAATTGATTTTTAAAGATATTTAAGTAGATTTCTGACCATAATATCAACCTCTGAAAATTTCTATATACCTGCGCAAAGAGAAATTTAATTTTATGAGATTCTTGGGAGACGCCATTATAAAAGGCAATAGATTCGGCATTTTCTCTAATGCGGATTAAACCAAAACGAAAGTTAGCTTCTTTTTTTAGCTGTTCAATATTTAATTGGGTTAATTTTCTGCCATAAAGAACAATAGTAATTGTGTAGGCTAATATGGAATAGATAACCAGAGCTATAACTAAATTAGCTGAAATAGACCAAAGAATGATGCTAAAAGCCAAAACCACAAATATAGATTCAATAATATTAACTAAAAACTGCATAGATTGTTGGCAGAAATTAGCGACATCTTCAGCAATCCGTTGGTCTGGGTTATCAATATCTTTGTGGAAGTTACTGAGGTCGTAAAAATTGCGATCGCGGAAATATTGATTGAGTAAATAATGGGTGAGCCATTTTCGCCAATAAAGTCCTATTCTCTCCCGCAAATAGCTATAACCAGAGTTGAGGAAGCCAAAGAAGATAATCCCCCCAAAGGCCATTAGTATTCCTTGCCAAAATCTAGTACGATCTTGAGCAGCCAGGGCAGAAATTAAATCTCCCTGGATAGTATTTAATAACACCTTAACCTGGGTATTAGCGAATAATAGTACTCCCAGTATTGTGAACAAAGCTAATACATTAAATTTTTCGCTACTTAACCAATAAAGTTTAGCGATCGCCCAAAACTGTTGGACTGCTTTGCAGTTAAATCGATTCATTTGGATATTGTCTAAATTTGTCTAATTTGCAGGATTTATATAACTTTTTTCTATATATCCTGCTGTGGAGATTGCCCAAGGAAAAAGTCAAAGCCTCAAATTCCAGCCCCATGAATGCTACTATATGACCTATAATAAAAATGACAATTGTATTTAAGAATACTCGATTATCCTAAATAAGCGATCGCCCGCTTCATTCTTATATACCGACCAAGGTATGATTATTTGAGTTATCTGCATTGCTATAAATTAAGTAGTAATACCAGGATTGACTAAGCAAGTATCAATATAATACAAGTTGACGTTAAAATTCTAAATTTAGAGAAAAAATGCGTATTTTTTCATTTATTTGGTTAGGACAACTATTTGCCATGATTGGGTTATGGATGACTGGGTTTGCTTTAGATATCTCAGTATTTAAGCAAACTGGCTCTGCTACCCAATTCGCTTTCCTGACAATTAGTTTGACAATTCCGACGATCTTGATTTCCCCCATAGCCGGAACATTGGTAGATCTTTGGGATCGTCGCTGGACAATGATTATTAGTCATATTTGTACAGGAATGTGTACCCTAAGTCTGATATTGATAGTCAGCATAGGGAAGCTGGAAATTTGGCAAATCTACCTCAACAATATTTTGATATCTATTATTAGTACTTTCCATGCACCTGCCTATAAGGCTTCTATAACCTCTTTAGTCGCACCAGAAGATTTACCACGAGTCAGTGGTATGTTGCAACTAGGCATCGGTATTCAGCAAATCATCTCACCGTTAATTGCTGGAACTATGTTAGAAATTGTGGGAATCAAAGGGATTCTCTCGATCAACTTGTCAACATTACTGGTTGCTATTGTTACCCTGCTGTTGGTGCGATTTGGTGAAATTAGTCAGACTGCTGATGTCGATCGAGATGCTCCTGCTGTCTCATTCTGGCAAAAAATGGTCTATGGTTGGACTTATTTGTTAGAGCGTCCCGGACTATCAAGCTTTTTGATTCTCTTTACTATTTACCAATTCTTAGTTGGATTCGTGAGTGTATTGGTTTATCCCCTGATACTTTGTGTGTCTACGCCAGCTGACTTAGGAAAAATCACCTTTATGAGCGGTATTGGTATGATTGTGGGGGGTATTGCGATCAGCAGTTGGAAGCATAATTGGCAGAACTTAATTAACCCAATTTTGATTGCGATGTCCTTGAGTGGGTTGTGGATTGCGCTGGCTGGGTTTCGCCCCTCCATCATCCAAATGGCGATCGCTACTTTATTGTTCTTCCTGACTTCACCTTTTATTAGTGCGAGTATACAAGTTATCTTCCAGACAAAAGTGGAGGAACATGTCCAAGGAAGAGTCTTTGCATTGATAGGTGCTATATCCGGATCTGCTGTTCCCCTAGCGGCGATTTTTGCAGGCCCTCTGGCTGACTATGTATTCGAGCCATTGATGGCTTTTAATGGCCCTTGGTCGAGAGAATTAGTGGGACAGTTAATTGGTTCTGGGCCTGGTCGCGGTATTGGGCTACTATTTGTCATAGTTGGGTTTTTTGTCTTTTTAGCAGCAATAATTGCATACCAATACCCAGCCATCCGCCAACTAGGCGATAATATGCCAGATTATGGACAATTACCCGAACCGGAAAACCAATAGTAACGCTACTGAGAATCCCCAGAACAGTTAGACTGGTTCAAACAAACACAACATACAAATGAATCAGCACTGGACTTTTTGGGTAGGTATCGGCATGATGTGGGTAGCGCTGCTAATTGCAATCGCAAATTCTTTCGCATCGAGTTGCTAAAAAATTATTCTGGCTGCTTGACGTTACGCATGATCCAAATTCTGATTTCCAGCAAGTCACGAGCGATCGCGTCTAGCTTATGCTCAATGTCATCAAAGCCATGAGCAATGCCATCTGAAATGCTTTGCTGATTGTTGCGTAAGTGATTGAAATCGCGCTCGGCTGCCAGTTTACGCTTTTCTGAGTTCCCGTAAGTAAAGAAAAGCCAAGTAATATTTCCCCCAATCGCCAGTAATAAGGCTATGAGAGATATAGATGTTTGAATATTCATAAAATCAATCTAGCTTTTGCAAACTAGCGCTTAGATAAATTTCTTCAACGCCAAAGCCTGCGGCTGCGCCAACCCCGATAGTGGCCATATTGGTATTATTGGCTCGGTATTGAATCGACAAAGATTGATTCGCTGTTATTTCAAAAACACCATCAAGCAATGCAATTAATCCGCTATCTAAATTTCCTATGTAAGAATTTAGTCCTACTAAAAGCGTCGAAGAATCTGTATTATTAAAAAGCCTTAACTTTGTTTCGTAGCTTTTATAAAAACTAGCTACAGCACTTATCGAATAATTACCCGCAGGCAATACAAATTGATTATTGCTTAACGTGACTAGTCCAGTATCATCTTTTCTAATGCTATTAATAACTCTATCGTTCCAACCGCTAGCTGTTCCGCCTCCATTTGTTCCACTGGGGCGAGAATCTACTAAATGAATTATTTTGTTTGACGATATCGAGTTATTAAACAATGGCATTATGTTAGCTCCCTTACCAATGCTGCACCATTAGCGGCTGACCAAATCCCGCTAATTACACCAGTGTAATTAAATGGCACTTCGTAATATCCACCAGCCAACAATTTAGCAGTAAAAGCACTGGCTGAAGCAGTCGCGCCAAATTCAATATATAAAGTGGCAGTACTGTTATTCCAAATTGTCGCACCTTTTCTAGTAACATTAGCTTCTAAAATTGTCACACTGGAAGCGGAACTATTAACACTGGTGGGAGTTGAAGTAGAACTAGTTGATTCAACAACCGTTGAGACAGAAGGATTATAAAGCCCCATTAACTACACTCCACATAAGATAATTTGACAGCCGCCGCAGAGATAGCGCAAACTCTACCCACATAAAGATTATTGGCGTCAATTTCGTAGCTACCCCCACGAGGTTTTAAAACAATACCTTTACCAATACTGCCTTGATTACTCTCCCCAAGAATCAAGGTAATATCAACATTGGAATTATTAATAAAAGCTGCATAGCGTCTAGCCGGGTTTGCGTTAATTACGATTGCTGCTACATCTTTAGTTAATGATTTATCTGCATTGATGCAAGTATTAAAACTTGGTGCAGATTCAATACTAGAAACGTTGTTAATCATTATTCAGTAGGGTCTTTAAGATTTTCGATGAACTGAGCAGTATTAACGCTAACTCTCACAGTAAATTCATATTCAGGTTGTGCTGGTGTTCCGGTTAATGACTGAGTGACAAACTGAATTGCTGGCATGTTTTGTTCTACCAAGACAGCGTTAATTTGTTCGGTTAAATTAGCTAATCCAGTCAAGAATTTAACCGTACCTTCAACAACAGATGATTCTAATGTTAAATTATCACCAGTCACCTGATTTAAATTCAGCTTTACTTGGTTATTTCCTACAAATTCAATAGAACCGGCTGCGAGTTTTTCGCTTAGTGCTGAGTAGCTAAAAGATGTCATAAGTTATCAATTTTGAATTCAATAGTTTCTAGTTTCGCTCTAACAGACTGAATTAATTCTTCAGTGGAATCGATTTCTTCGCCTACATACTCCCAAACTGCAAGGGTAATCTGAGGAATCCAAGGAAGCGGCTCAAAACGTAATCTAAAGGTTTCACTGACCACAGGGAACCTGATTAACTGCACCGTATTGAGCCGGATTAAAAATCGGCTATTGTCAATTTCGGTTGTAGGAACTCGCCCCAATCCCTCAAAAACAACGGTGTCATCAACATGAATTCCGTCAACTTGTTGGTATAAATAACCAGCCCTTGACCATGTGGGCGGTTTATCAAGGTAAGATGCACCGACTAAAAAAATATGTTTGTCGGTGAGGTAGGGTAGCTCGATAAATTCGATAAACGGGCGACGCAAGCGACGATTTAAAGCATCGCCTACGTGCCTTTGAAAGTAAGTAAGCTCCCAAACCCCGACACCAGTCAGGTTTAAATTGATGGTCATGCTACCAGGGGGATTGTCCAGCAATTCTCAGCCAAGTCAAAAACATCAAAACCTTGACCGTCAAGAATATCTAGGAAAACATCAGTGTCTAATGTGCCGTTGAGCATGTCGCTGGTGGCTCTAGCTCGAAATAGCATTAAATCAAGTTCAGCCTTAAATTCTGCCTCAGACTGTCCGGGATACCAAATGACGGGGGTTGAAATGTCCATTATTAGCCGCTAGTAGATAATGGGTAAATTTCTGCTTCAAACCAAGCTCTACCGTAATTACCTCCAAGGTTAGGCTTGATTGCCGTAAACAATCCCTTAACTCTTGTGTCTAAGTTGGATGGAGTATCTGCCGTAACAGGAGCAGAGAAGGTATTTTGAACGTTACTGTCACGACTACCGCGAGCATATCGCATGTAAGGACGTTTAGAAGCTGTCGCCCGAAGTAATGTAGGGGACGAATCAGAAACCATCGCTTTGATCATCGCTGGGTAAAATCCTCTTGGCTTTGCTGGATCTGTCCCTGCGGCGGCTAATCCTAGCGCCGTAATACCACCGAAAAATTGCAACCCAGCCGCAGAGGCTTGAATAGTAAAAGCTGAATCAGCTTCAGCAAGCGGGGAAAGAACCGCATATTTTACGGGTGTCTTGGGTCTACGTTGGGTTGTCGCGTTTTCTTCCCTTTGTGGTCGAGTATACGCCGCTTTGTTGCGTGCGTACTGCAATTGAAGTTCAAGCTCTTTAACGCTTTTTTTGCGTCCCATATATTTTATGAAGTGATTAAATGAGATTCTTGTAATTCAGTTCTAGCAAGGGTTAGACATCAATTTTTGTAGCCGGATAACATATATGTTGTCCGTCAAATTTTGTTCGCGTTTGGGATTAAACCCGCTCGATTACACTTTTGAGGCGGGTTCCACTGGTAGATACCAAGTTAATGGGGTTTTGCTGTCCCCAAATGAGTAACTGAGCGTATCGGAATTTAACATCAGCCGTTCGCCTTCTTACAAATTTCTTGACTGTACGACCGTAAACGCGATGAGTACCGGGGTTTGTTGAATAAACGCGATCATTGTCGATGTATTGAACATAATCGCGGTCAAATGGGTGGTTTTGAACGTCAAGCACTGCTTTTGTAATTCGTTCGCCTTCAGCTTTATTAGTTACTAATAACTTCAATTCATAGCCGCGATTTTTATCTGTGTAGGTAAATTTGAACTTGCCTTTATTCCAGGTAAAGATAGGTGTAGCGAATACATTTTTAATATTTCTAGCTAATAATTCTGCCTTGGTTCTATTGATAGTTTCGCTAGTTTCATCCATCAGTCTGAAAGTAATTTCACCTTCAGCTTGTGGTGTTCCATTATCGTGAATGCTGAAATTATAAGGCTCTAGAAAATATAGTTTTATTTGTGGTTTAAATGTGCGTTCAGATTGCACATCAAACCAAGGGATACCATATACCGGAGTCTGCACGCTTTGCAATCGCCCTACTGTTACCTCAAATAGCCACATGCGCATTAATGTCATTGTGGCTGTGTCGGTATCTTTCATTAAACAAGTATGCTTTAGTCTCCTTTTGGGTGTGGAGATATCATCATCAGGTTGGTTTTTAAAAAATGCTCGGACTGATTTGTTATGCTCTAGCCTTACTAAATCTTGAAGGTTTTCCCATTCGCTGAAGCCTTCAGGTAATGCCATTAGTCATCAGCCTCCTTGTCAGTATCAGAAATTTGTAAGCCTGTGGCACTGACTCGTTTTGAAGCGTCGGCGTTAGCTTTTACTTTTGCTGCTTCTGGCGGTTCGGCTCCTTGTTTTGAACTTTCTTCTTCACCCAATGCTTTGATAAATTGCTCTTTTTGTTCGCCTATTTGCGCAACAGTTTCTTGAACACTCAAAACTTCAGATGTCACTGATTCTATTTGAGAAACAACATTTTCAACATTTTCTAAGGTAGTAAAGAATTTGTTCTGGAAATTGGGTGTTGGGTTCATCCATCGATAAGCATTGTCAGCAACTTCACCAAACTTACGTAAAGCGTTCCCGATACTGGCAACCCAAGAACCAACAACTTCTAATGCACCGAGAATTGAATGCCCAATTGATTGAATGCTATTTAACAAATTAGCGGTTGCTTGATAGATTCTGTTAGCTTTTGCGAAAGTTTCTGTCATGGCGGTATAATTTTCAGCGCCAAACAAACTTTTAAAAAAGTTGGCTGACCATTCATTTACTTGACTACCGATGTTGCTTGGTTCTCCATTAGCATCGCTGACCGTAATGCCCATAAACTTTAATACGTTATCTATCGCCCCAAATAGTGTTTGTGCAATGTTGTTTGACAACATCATTGCATTATGAAAAGTTGCAACAAGCGTGATGTAGTTGATAATCGTATGCGTAATTTGATTGTTGGTGACAGCTAGCAAAGCTCCACTTAGTCCATTTTTTAGTTTTCCTCCCATTTTTACATCAACAACTTCAGTCACGGCTAAGTTTGTCGTCGTTGTAATATCGACTTTCATCAATCTTGCTTTAATTTCTGCTAAATCAGCATTTAGTTTCGCAAGTCCCGCTAAATCCAGGCTATTTAAAGAAGCATTTAATAAATCAAGCTTGTTACTATTTGACTGGTTTGTATTTTGAATATTATTTAATGGTTGACCCAAGCAGGCATCAGGCGCGGTTAATTCACAAACTGCCGTTTTAGTTTCATCCTTACTGAGTGGTTTTGGCGTTGATGCGCCAGGGATGATTAATGGTGGTATTTGGGCAATTGGTTTTGTTGGGTCTTGATTTTTTGGCGCTGGTGAATTCCCGTCTGATGTTGGTTCCTTCTTTCTCGTTTCAGGTAATCCGCTTGGTGTTTTTGCTGCCGGGCCGCTGATCGTGATCGTGCCACCGCTACCCAATGGCACCGGCTGCGCATTGCTGTCGCCAAAGTTTCCAGGCTTGGCGGATGGGAATGACTGATCGCCACCGTTAGGGCTTGGGCCTGGATTGCCGCTAGATGATGGGCTGCCACTGGGGTTTGGCGATGGACTGGGGCTAGTTCCAGGCATCTCACCACCTAAATTACTAGGCGTTGTATTAGGGTTTGGGTTTTGGCTGGGGGCGGGGAATCCATGCGGCATCCAGTCATAGCGATCGCCTCTGGGACTTCCGCCAGGACTAATCCCGCCAACACCGTAATTATTAGGGGCTGGGTTTGGTTTGCTTTGGGGTTCGGCTCGTGGGGGTGAGTATGTTTGGTTACCTGGGTGAAAGTAAGAATTAGGGCTACGATTATCTGAGGGTATGGGTTGAGGTTGTCCGGTTGGGTCGGTTAAGCCGTCGAGCCGTTGAATTTTGGTTAATTGAAAATCGACGATATTAGCTCCACCACCGTAGAGTAAAAAATCCTCCTGGTTTGGCTTAAATTCGGCTGGATTTCCTTGAAGGTATGGCCCGTGACATTTTATAAAAACAGAATTACCAATAATCGTGATTGCTCCTAGTGGCCCCCAAACATGAGCATATAAATCTTGCGTTGCTCCATTAGCATTAGTCACCGAATAAAAAATTTGATAGCCAACAGGACTAATACCGTAATTTGGTTCAACCTTGCCGGAGTATCCTTGTTGCGGTAGGGTTGCAGGTGGTGGGAATGCAGCATTATAAATTGCATCGCCAATAAGACCACCAACATAACCACCGATAAGACCACCAACAAAAGTACCAGCCGGGCCAAAAGCGGAACCAACTAATGCACCTGCGACACTACCCGCAAAGCTACCGCCTGCACCAAATCCCACTTGCGCGGGGGGTTGACCGGCAATGATCCTAAATCCTGCATCGATTCCCGCACCAATGGCAGCGCCGCCATAAATTCCGGCTGCTGGTTTGGGCAGTGAACTAGGAAAACTGGTAGGAGGTTTTGCAATTGGGGGTGGTAGCTCTTTAACTAGTACCGCCGGCGCTGGGTGTGCAGTGGGTGAAGTTTTAGCCGATGGTCTAGCGCCGCTTGTGTTCGTAGTTGGTGGAAGGCTGGCAGGGTTTGGGGTTCCCGGTTGAGTTGGTAATTTTGTTGTCGGCGTGGGCTGTTCCCAGGACGGATTGCGATCGGTAATTCTGGGCGTTGGCGGTTCAGCCGATGGGGTGCGGTTTCTTAAAGCGTCCCGTTGAGCCTGCTCACGCTTGTAAACCTCCTCCATCCTGGCTTGTTCTTTTTGACGCTGGGCTTTAAATTCAGCATCTCTGGACGCTTGCTCCTGGAGCGCGACGGAACGCTCAAGTTCGCTCATGCGTGGCGGGCCGCCTGGATTTGGCGGAAGTCTCCCTAAAGGAATGTTAATCGGCTGGGCTGACACAGGGCGCTGTGTGGCGAGGCTTTGAGCCAAATCAGCCTGTGACCAATTGTTTGAGCGAAACTGAGGACTTTCAAACTCAGTCATTAGTTTGCAATGAAGATAGCCGGAATAGCTGTATTACTTAGCGGTTGAGCGTATGTCCACAATTTCGCGCCGCCAGCTAAATAATCAGGCGACATTTGAATAGAATTGCGAAGTAATGCGCGGTATTTGTTGTCAGCCTGGACGTAAAAGATGCCAGCTTGTGAGACGCGCTCTGTGTATCCTACTCCTTCGATAGCTGTCAAATCAGGGTTGATATTCGCTAATGCAAGACTGCCCCAAACTACCAATTTTTCTAATGTATCGATTTGGCTGGGAATGTGAGTAGAAATATTTAAAGCTGTCATAGCGGGGAGAATTTTTAATTACTTTCCTCCGTTTTATGCAGCATTCAAAATATATGCAATCTTCCAGTTTTATGTAGAAGTGGTATATACGCTGATGGCGTGTAAGTATTGCCCCGATTAGGATTGAGCAGATATTTATTAATATCCAATTTTTACAAAATTCCGCTTTCACCTTCTTTTTAGGTAAAAGCGGAACATCAAAATCCTAGTTCTTATGCCTAAAAATAACAGACGCGGAAAAGCTGCGGTTATTTCTGATAGTGATTTCGTAAAAATTCGTAAACAAGTCCGGACGGATAAATATAAATTACTGTTGGATTTGGCCTGGTACACTGGCGAGCGATGGGGGGCACTCATTCAGCTGAAGGTCAGCGATGTTTACGACGAAAAGGGACATCCCAAGCAAACTCTGGTTTTTCCGGGAATTATCCGCAAGCATCGACCAGATGGAACTGCGGATACGGTGGAAATCCCGGTACATGAGAACCTGAGAGAATCGCTGGCTAATTTTGAACCTGATAATAGTGTCTGGCTTTTTCCTTCGCGGTGTGGAACCAAGCCGATCACCTGGCGAAATGCTTATGACATACTCAAGCGAGCATCTGACCGGGCGGGCATGGGGACTAAGGGGATATCAACTCACACTACCCGCCGGAGTCTGGTAAACAAGCTGCGGAAAAATGGACTTGATAAATCGGTGATTCGCAAAATCACTGGACATCGGGATAACAAAGGGCTTGACCCTTACATTGACATTGATATTGATGAGGTGAGGGGGGCGATCGCGACTTTATGAACGCCAAATTACTTTTTCTACAAATTGAAATTTTCTTTGGTCGGCTCCAGGCTGGAGAATACGATCATCCCTTTGATTTGGCCATGGCCTTAGAAAATTTAGCTAACTTGGCATGGGATGAAGTCGAGGAAATCTACCAAGCATCGATTAGGATTGACCCATAACGCAAAGCTCAAATTTCAACTGCCGCGATCGCACTTCTTGCTGATGCACCCTGATTGATTCCCAAGAAACGCGATCGCATTTTTTTTGCCTTGTAACAGGCAATAGAGCCTTGTATTATTGCCTTGTAACAGGCAATAGAGGCATCGACATGAGCAAGGGTGGACGTAGAAAAACAAGCTGGTCATCTGGTTGGAACAGTGGAAAAACTAAACTAGTCAGAATTCCCATTGCCTTAGAATTTAAGGTAATGGAGTATGCTAAATCCATAGATGCACCTAATGACAAGTTAGTGGATGTCCCTCAGCGAGCGGGGGATGCTTCCTTAATTCTTGAAGTCATAGAAAAATACATTGAGTACAAGCGTACCAAGCACCACCCAAACCAGCACTCGAAAGAACTCGACATTAACACCCGTGCCTGGGATGAGTTGCGGAAGTTTAGGCAATTGGTGAAAGATAAGCCTGATGTACTGGGTTTGGGGAAGGCTGGGGAATCACCAGACAACCCAGCCGACTGATGGGAGTACAAAAATCCTCATTCCTGTACCAGACCATATTCGGCCGAAGCTTATCACGCAATTTGCGACAAGCAAAGTGCTGGGTTATAATGCCGGACTTTTACATCTTGGCTAGCTGATGTGGGAAGAAAGCCTTCTTGATCAACTTCCCTTCGCAATTTAAAAAGATGCCAGCAGAACCAATCGAGGAGATAACAGCGAGTTTATCTTGATGTTTTCCACAGAGAATGACTACTTGATCCGTGACAGAGAAATTGTGTCTAGGGGATTCTTCACAGCATCTTAAGTCCGCAAAGTTTAGAGTTACCCAACGTTTCCCTGCTTTCGCGCCTACAGTGCCTAAAGCATCAACAATATTAAAAATCTCTACTTTGCATCCCAAAGACTTACTCCAGTAAGCAGCTTTTTCTTCAATCATGGGTAGTTCGTCGGTTGTAGGTGGCGACTGCACGATCACCTCACGATCACCCCCGCGATCACCCCTAGAGTTGTTATCTGGTGAGGGTTCTGGGCGAAGGTGATCGGCTGAAGGTGGAAAATTCAGATTATTTTTTTCTGGCTCAACTTTTTCAAAAAGCGTTTTTTCTGTACTTAGACGATCACCTTCGGCTGTATCGCTTGCTGCGTCTAGGTCGATGGGGTGATCGTCGGGGGTGATCGTGGGGTGATCGAGGGTGATCGAGTTTTCTATGATACAGGGTGCAGAATTAGCTTCTGTTTCAGTCCTGGCAAGGATTTCAAGTCGATTACTGGGGTGATCGTCGGGGTGATCGTTGCCATTCTCCCAAGCTAGATAATAGTTGGTTGCGTGACCGAGGCGACGCTCGGCGCTGATAAGCCCATCTGCGGACAAAGCGGACAAGCTGCTGCGAGTGTGTCCGTCTGAGTAACCTAGCCGGTGAGCTAATTCCTTAGATGTGTACTTGACATTGCGGTTAGCTTTGAAGAAATCTAAAAGCGCGTCTTTGGCTGACTGCTCTGAGGCGACAAACTGATCAACGTCTTCTCCCAGGAATGTGAAACTGAGGTCTTCAGGGTTGAACATCAGGCGGTATTTTTTACCGGAGGAACGCGATCGTGATTTGTCGATTGTCAGTAGCCGGTCATAAGGTGTGGCTGACTGGCTGTTGTCTTTGGCTAATGTCCAGACTTCGCTAACCGCGTTTCTGATGGCAGTTGTCCCGCGTACTCCACCTTCCCGATTGGTGTGGTGAATAATTAAAAATGTGGTGTTGTACTGGATTGCTAGCCCGGTCATCTCCAAAATGGGGCGAGCGTATTCCATTTGTGATTCTTGGTAAACCGAGTATTTGTTAGCAGTTGATAGCGAGTCGATAACAACAAAGTCTGGTTGAAATTCTTTCAAGTCCTGGATTAGCACTGGCATATTCTCAGCGCTCCAGCCAAAGCGAACGCGAACATGCTTATCAATATCATCTTCTGAGTAGCCTAGTGACTCCAGGGCTTGCACCATGTCGCCGGGGCTTTCATCTCCTTGATAGTAAAGAATCTTGCGCTTTTCACCTGTGGCGGTGAATTTACCAAACTGAGTACCTTGGATGATTACTTTGCCAATTCCATAGGTAAGTTTGGTTTTACCTATACCGCCATCAGCCGCTAACAAAATAGTTGTTGCTTTGGGAACTAAGCCATTAAGTAACCATTCCCTAACCGTGGAACCTGCTAATTCTTTCAACTCCTTGTAAGTGAGTAATTTCGTACACTGTGCGGTGAGACTTTTAAGGTATAAAAGTTCTAGGAAATTGATTGATAAATGATGTTCGTTAGCCAGGTCTTTAAGTTTTAATAGTTTTAAAGACGGTTGTGTACAAGTTGTATAAATTGTGGTTAGTTCATCAAGTAATCTATCGTGTTTCCATTGTTGGTAATCATCTTTACTAGGGGCAATTGGCATCTCAATAACTGAGCGTATCTTTTCCCCTGCTATTGAGCGAATTTCAGGCAATTCTAACTCGGTAGAATAGCCTAGTTTGATGATTTCATTACCTGTGCGAATTAAGTCGCGGAGAACAGCTTTTTCAATTATTAAAGCGGCTAAACTATCTATGTTAACTGCGCTAACTGTTCTATCTACTACAGTAGCAAGCTTATTTCTACCGCCTATCCGGGTAAGAATGTCATGGTCTTGCAACCAGTTAGTAACAGTCAATAAATCAGTTGGTCTATCATTCTTACAAAGCCTTAAACAAGCTTGATAGATGTCTTTATGGGCACTGATATAAAAGTGTTCTGGTCTTAATCTATCCTTTATGAGGTAAATAGCGTTTGGGTCTAATAATATACCACCTAATAATACTTCTTCTGCTTCTATGTTGCATGGCGGTAAACGGTCGTTAGTTGGCTGAAAATTTAATTGTTCAGAGGGGAATTGATAGATACCTTGAGTCATTTTTCCACCTCAAGGTTAATGTTTTTAGCTATGTTTTGTGTCATAATATCTCCTATGATTTGGTCGTCAAAGTCCTTGAAATCGAGGACTTTTTAATATTTCTGAACACTAGGAATCAGGCTATTAACTACTTGTTAATGCCCAATAGAAAGCCGTCACACCTTGCGCGTGACGGCTTATTCTTTAACAGAAGAGTCTGAAATTAGGTTGTAAATATCTTGCTCTAATTCGGCTATCTCTTGTGCAAGTTCTAATTTATGACTTTTGGTTTCCTGTAATTGCGCCTCAAGCTGTTTCTGATGGTTGTCAACATAGCCAGAGTATTTAGCCTCAATTAGTTTGAGACGCTGGAGGATTTTCCCAGAAGTCGGATTTCGTTTGAGGGCATGTGCCCTAGGGGGATTTTGCCTTGCACTACCATCCTGAGTACATCCGCTTTGCTGTAGCCCATTGCTTGAGCCACAACCTCGAAATTCTCCCAGTCCTCTCGGCTCATGCGAACTGAGACTATCATCGCGTCTTCCGCTAGTTTCTTCGGCCTTGCCATCTAACTTTAAAACCACAACGTCATCCCCAACATATTGTATTACGGAATAATTTTGTTGTACAAAACCATTGACTAGTTGTGTATGACAAAACCTTGCAACGTTCTTGCACGTTGCACCGTTACCCGACCTGATGCAGCCCAACACCCAACACCAAACCCGCCAGAGATAGCAGCCTGGACAATGCAAAGACCTGCTAGCGAGTGGGAGCAAGGCAACCGTAAACCTTAGATGGAGGAAAAGTTAGACGTATAAAGTCCATTTACAACGCTAATACCATTTAAAATGCACCTTTTTTGCGCCAGAGGTACGCTGGCGCTTCACTCCAAACCCGCCAGAGATAGCAGCCTGTAGTGGAAAGACCTGCTAGCGAGTGAATGACCAATAACTAATAACCAATGACCAATGACCAACGAAATCATTAAACTCACCAAACAAAACATTGCTGACATCCAGCAACAACTAATAGACCAGATACCAAGCGCCGGCGCTGATATTTTGGAATTTGCCCAAAAACTTGAACACTCTCAGGTTTTGGGATTTCAAACCCTCATCTACCTAGCGGCACGTGAGCAAACTAGCATTGCTTATCAGCACAAGGAAATGGGATTTAGCGATATCCCTTTGAACCTTATTCTCTCTACTGATGCGCTTTCTGAAGAAGAACAGCTTTATTTAGCGGCGCAATTAGCAGATGAGATTTTCGAGGATTCTGTCATGTTCAATGCTCCTGGAAATGACCAATAAAAAGCGACTGCACAGAATACCAAAGTGCGATCGCGTTCAATCAAGTCGATTTTAACAGAGGTAATCAACCGAAACTTAAGCACATAAAGCCTTTCAAGATTTTCAGGCTCAACAAAAATGAGCCTTAAGACCCCTTAAGACCCAAGCAAAGCAACAGCATAAGCAGACTATGGATATAACAGACACGCCAAGAAATGGCACCAAAGACAGTTCTAACAACAGCAATACTAGGGGTAAAACCGACAAACCAAAGCGTCATTTACCATCTTTACCCAGTGCATTGTCTGCCAGTGATATGTCTACAGTCGCTTTTAGTGGACTTGTAGATAGAACCCCCGTTGAGTGGTCATCGCTAGAAAACTATGAAGCCTTCAGCTTGGCTGCTGACGGCTCCTTTCCAATGCTAAAAGTTTCGCGCTCTAAGGCTGTGCGATTGTCGGATCGCAAAGTCTTAATGGTTGGTTCCGGGCGCTGCTTTCGCATCTCGCAAATTACCAATACCCTTGTTCAATCCAGAACCGACAAGGACAATCAATAACTTTGAATAAAAATGTACCATGACTAACGCCAGACAGTTAACACCCAAAGAACAAAAAGTTATCAGCGAATTTGAATCAGCCCGTCCCGGACTGGGGAAAATTGCCGAAAGCAACATTCGCAACAATGACCAAACCGGCTGGGCTGACATCATCGCCGATACCCCAGAGGAAGAACTAGTAGCTGGTGAGGGTTTCGCCTCTAACTCCTTCATGTACCGGAGGATTGGCGGATGAATGAAGATAAAAACCTGTGGCTAGAAGCTGCAAAAGCTATCAGTGAAGAACTTAAAAAGCAGCCGCCAGAAGTACAGCAAGCAGCAAAAGAACTCAGCCGCAAAACATACCCTGAAACTTGGAAGGCACGACGGGAGCGGGGCGAATGAACCAAATTCTAATACTGCTCTTGCTCTCGCTCTCGCTAATTTTCGCCACTATTGCTCTGTTTAAACCAGCCAATGAACCGTTTTACTTAAAAATTGAGGTGGAATATGGGCATGGTCGGCAATGACTGGATTGAGGTGAAAGTCCCCAGCGCTCCCAAAACTGCCACAACTGCAACCTGGGTAGAAATGAAGCTACCCAATGCCAAGACGCTAATGCGTTACTGTGCTTGGGGAATTGGTCGAGTTATTTTCTCAACTGCAATTTTTTCCGTAGTTGTTAGCCGAAACGCCCTGAAGCTAGGGGTAGTTTTATGTGATTGGTTTGAGTCTGGAGTGAAACACCTGCTCAAAGTCTACGATGCTTTACCTTATGCAGGTGTACCCATGACCCAAATTATTGAAGCAAGCGCCACTGTCATCGAGGAACCGTTGGAAATCATCACCGATATCATCGCAGCTATCGAAGGTAAGCAGGTGATGATCATTGGTGAAATGGGCACGGGAAAGTCAACTCTAGCGCAATATCTAGCCTATACCGTAGGCGGAAGTGTCAAAGTATACGAGTGCGAAGGTACGCCGGAAGATTGGCAGGGGCTTGAGGTCATCGGCAAAGGTGAAGACTGGCCAGCGATTGAACAAGGCATGGCTTTCGATTTGGAAGATTTAAGCAATCAACTCAAGCTCAGAACCGAGAAAGGAGACGGTGCTTTGTTGGGTACTGAGCGAGTAATCATCGCCGAAGAATACCCAGAACTCGCCGCAAAAGTTCCCAGCGCCGGCGAATGGTTAGAACGTCACGCCAGGAGGGGAAGAAAGGCGAAACGCTTCACTGTACTACTTTCTCAGTACGACCGGGTTGCAGCCTGGGGACTTGAGGGTAAAAGCGATTTAGCCGACGCTTTCTTTAGAATCAGGCTTGGTAAAAAAGCTCAAGCCCATGCAAAAAGCTTGAAAAATAACCAGCTTGTTGAGTGGTTAAAACTCGACAAGTCTCACGCTTTACTTGATGACCAACCGCTTAGACTGCCCCCATACCGGGACATGAAAGCAGCTACACAGCGTTATGGTTCAACCATGCTGCAACCATCGACGCAAAACGCGATCGCGACTGAAAAACCGCCAAAACAATCGCCAAAACCCGCTTCTGATGAGGGTTTCGGGGATTCTAGCCCAACGGAATCGCGGCTAATTTGGCGGATGATTCAGCGTTTTGGGGCTGACAAATCGGACAGCGCGATCGTCACTGAACTGTTGGGTTACACCGGGAAGCGCTATGACGACGGGGTACAGCTTTTGCAACGGCTGAGGAGGGAATTCGGGAATTAATCAAAATGCGATCGCGTTGAGAAGGAAGGAAACGCGATCGCATTTCTTAAATCAGATATTTGATTTCTGCACAAAGTAAAAATTATCACATTTTGGCTATGAAATTTAACACCATAACTTATGAGCGCTCAGTCAAGCTGTACAACGAAGGAGGGAAAAGTGCAAAAGTTGAGTTAATAGTAGAACCTGAAGATGATCCGCGTGAAGTGATGGAGCTTGCAGCCGCTTTTGTAGATAGTCAGCTAGGGCTAAGAGCTGATGATTTACAAAAGAAAATCGAGCGACTCAACAACGAAAAATATCAAGCGGAGTCTGATTTAAGAACCGTAACCCATAACTTAGCCATAGCTAAAGATAATTGGGAAAAAGCAAAAGCTTTTCTTTCCAAGCATGGCGTTTCAATTGACAGTGAAATCCCGTTTTAACCATGACTAATTTAGAAAACATTCCCCAACCCGATCCATCGTGGGACTACTACCAAATTTGGAATTCACTGCTGGCTATTAAAAGTCAAATGGATAGGGGTTTAAACCTGATAGCCAAAGTTGAAAAAGCAGACAGCCAAATTGATGAAAAACTCAGAGAAATTTTAGAGCCTGCTTTAAACGAACTAGAACAAATTATGGAAGAGGATCTTTCTGATTATTACTCGGAGGAATCCGACGCCTGATGAGCCAGCCTAACTCACTGGCGAAACGCGATCGCGCGTTGCGATCGCGTCGCGGTCTGAGTCCAAATCAAATCGCCAGATATCAGCAGCAACTTAGGGCTTTCACTGAGAATCAAGCTTTTAGGCTTTCTAACTTTCATAAGCTCGGTTACTGCCAAATATCCTGTATCCTCCCTATGTCGCCGCAGGTTGCAGCCTGCGGCATTGCCTTGAGAGTGAAGAAAGCTGTTAGGGCTTACGGGTGATTCGCAGGCATTGACATTAGGGATAATCGACCACCTAGAGGAAACGCAATGATTAAAGTGTTAGGGCTTGATATTAGCAAGTCCTCGGTTTCGGCATGTCTATTAACAGAAATACCGGATGATGTACGCCAGTTCTATTACGAATATCAGTTTTTAAAAATTCCCGCTACTGTTGCCGGAATTAAGCAGTTGCTAGAACTGGGTGCAGATGTCGCCGTCATGGAACCAACGGGAAATAATTATTCTAAATTATGGGGTACTCACCTAGCCCGTGCAGGCGTAGAAGTGCGTTTAGTTGGGCATAAAGAATTACGATCATACCGCGCTGCGCATCTGGCATTACCTGATAAAGATGACGATGCGGATGCGTTAGCACTGGCTTGCTACTACCTGGAATATTTCAACAATCCCAAACGATTTGTACAAATCAGGGATGAAACAATTGTCAGGATTCGGGAACTTGTATTACGCTTGTCACACCTTAACCGGGTGCAGTCGCCAATCATCAACCGCTTGCGCCAGGATTTAGCGTGGCAGTTTCCAGAAGTTGCACTAGTAAATTCAGTTCGCGGTGCATCTGGTGATGTGCCCTTGCTGTGGGGTTGGCTTGCAGGTTTACGCGAGTCAAAAAAATATGATTTGCTTTACAAGATGACTGCGGGGCTGGGGATAACTGCAACAGTTCGCCACCACGCCGCAAGGATTTGTGATCTACAAACTGAAGAATTCAACATTGAGGAAGAGTTGCGGGTATTGCTTGAAGATGCACGGTTTAACCGTTATCGTGCTGCATTTGCGCGTTTTGGTTTCGGCTTGCGACTTGAGGCGATTATTTTAAGCCAAATTTACCCGATGGAAGCCTTCCTAGATATTGATGGTCAGCCGGAAGTCAGAATCCGACCGGGAAGGAATTCCAAAAAGCCTACCAAACGGCATTTATCATTACGGCGATTTCAAAAAGCTTTAGGGTTGGCTCCCAGTTCGGAGTCATCCGGGGACATGAAAAAATCTAAAATTATTGGCGGTAGCGACCTATGCCGTAAAGCTTTCTGGCAGTGGGTATTTACCAGAATTGAGGTGAAGCGATCGCGCTTGAATAATTCGATTGGTGAAAAATTGGGGGAACTGCTCGACAAAGAAAAAGCAGCCGGTCGCCCGGTCAAGCTGGTGAGGATGAAAGTTGCAGCTAATGCTGCAAGATTATTGTTTCGGGAGTTGGTGAAATGATACCCGATGCTGAAATTGAGAAATTTACCACTATGCTTGATAACTACATCAACGGCAGTTTACCCATGAGAAAATTATCAGCGCTCAAGGGAACTATCACCCGCAAGCTTAACGAATGGGGTAAAAAGTATGGGGTTGAAACCACCAGAGAAACAGCATTAAATATTGTGCGATTCTTCCGGCTGGTACATTTAGATAACAGCCGGCTTGAACTATGGATTAATCGCCTCACAGTTGGCAGTCTCTACGATGAAAGCGATCGCGTTTTTGGCTGGCATGACCCTAATTCACAAGTACAAGCTGAAGTGCTACCACTAACCAGCAGTTCTAGGGGTATCTCTGTTAATTTCTACGGCTTCCACTGGGAGCAACAAACATGGGAATCTAGGGGATTTTATGAAGCCCAGCCTATGCCGTGGACAAGGTACGAGGAATCTTTAGAAGTAACCTTTAATAAGTTCTGCAAGCCTAAAAAATGGGCTTGGTATTGGGCCTGTTGGGGATATGCATTAGCTGAACCATTGCCTTACACCGTGCATGAAGATTGCCTAGAAGTTGACCGCAACATTAAAGATCATGGTTGGTGGTGTGCTTATAAGTGGTGGGCTGGTTGTCAGCGATGGTACAAAGATAAACACCCGGAATGGTTTGAAAATGATTAGAAAAATAAAACAGCTAGCCGATGAACTGCTAGCCATGCCAGAAACTTTTATTCATTACTATGACGACTTGTACGGCTACCCGTGGGGAAGATATAAGCTTTTTGGGATGCTGCTTTTAGGCTTTGCCTTCTGGTTTACGATCATCAACCTTCTACTAGAGTGAAAGTTAAAAGTCAAAAGTTAAAAGTCAAAAGTCAAAAGACTTATTTTCTAGGCTTTTGTGGCATTTGGAATGGTATTTTGATTGACCAATGACAAACTGGGATGATACAGCATATTTCAGGTAAATGAGGTACACACATAGGGGTATGGCACTGCCATGCCCCTACTGTTGTATTCTTTTTTTTAATTGGTATAAAACTTCTAGTTTGGCATCAATACCCGGCCCGCCAGGGATAAATAACACATCCACATGTGGGGATTGCGCAAAGGTTGTGTCAGGTAAAAATCTCAAACCGCGATCGCTTGGGATTGGTTCTAGAGTTTCTGCTAGTAGGTATAACTTTGTATTTGGTAATTTCGCAAAAACTTCATAAGGCCCGGTAAAATCTAACTGCGTTATATTAGGAAATATGACAATTCCTATGGATATAGCAGGGTTATGCTCTGCGTTACTCATGATTTTTTAAATTTTTAAATCAATCACATATCTTTTTTATATCTTAATTTTTTGTTAACAAATATTTTAATAAAAAACACATTAGCAATTTAAAAGCGCTTTTAGCCAAGATATGTTTAAATAGATTATACACTTTAATAATTTTTTATGGTAAAAATACGTACACCTTTTACTGAAGCAGCAGATATTATTTAATTTATGAAATTAGTAGTCAACAATCTATTGGCTAAATAAAAGAGAAACATTTTATGAGTAAAAAACAACAAGAAACAGTATTATGGGTAGATTTGATGCGTGAAAGGCTCAAATATTCAGCGAATGGCTTATATGTTTTAGAAATTGAATATTATTTAAACAAAATTGCTGAAAATTTGCATGATGACAGGCTAGTTGATGATTGTATCTACAACCTGCAAATGTTACGCATTCAAAGACAACAGGAAATTTCTCACTTAAATTAAGCTTAAGCCCGCTTAATTTTGTTCATTTAATAGCTTTTATTGTTTGTCGCCTTCACTGTGGTGGGGGTATACCCCTAAGTATCTACGCTGAAAGTGCAGTTTGTGGAAAAGCGATCGCGCTACAAGATTTTGCTTCGATCGGGTATTTTTCTCTGAAGGAAGAATCTATAGATAAACTTTTATCACCGCAACAAAGCGCTTCTCAATATTATTACCACAATAATTAAAATTTTGTAGCTTAGAAACCCCTGAGAATGAATTTTCACAGCCAAAGCTCAAGTCTACTAAAGTAGGCTCAAAATTTTGACGTATATCTGAGCTATATCTGAATATGTAAATTTATGTAAAACTAATAGTTAGTGTAACTAAGCAAGGTTGTATTTGTTTCAACAGCACAAAACTGTGAAACATCACCTTGACTAGCTGCTCATCCCTAACACTTAGCCCTAGTTTCTACCCCTGACATCATAAAATCAAACCTGGATAGCTGAAGGCATAAAGATGATCAAAGAAATAACACGTCGCAACTTTATCGCAACTGCTAGCCTTGCTACAGGCTTTGCGTTAGCAGTACAGCCTGTGACAGCGAAAGTCATCACCACCGATTCTCAAGGATTAGTCGCAGGTGCGGTGAAAATTCCTGTAGCAGATGGAGAAATTCCCGCTTATAGAGCGCAGCCAGCAACAGGGGAGAATTTCCCGATTGTGCTGGTGATTCAAGAAATCTTTGGCGTACACGAGCATATTCAAGATATTACCCGCCGCTTTGCTAAGTTGGGATATTTAGCGATCGCACCTGAATTATTTGTCCGTCAGGGTGATGTGTCAAAATTAAGCAATATTGACGAAATTCGCCCGATAGTAGCCAAAGTCCCCGATGTTCAGGTACTATCTGATTTAGATGCCACTGTAGCTTGGGCGGCAAAATCTGCTCAGGGAAACGCCCAGAGAGTGGGAATTACGGGTTTTTGCTGGGGTGGGCGAATTACTTGGTTATATGCAGCACATAATCCCCAAGTAAAAGCTGGTGTAGCTTGGTATGGCAGACTAGTAGGTAATGCAACAGAACTGCAACCTCAGCATCCTGTAGATATTGCTGCAAAGCTAACAGTTCCCGTACTCGGATTGTATGGCGGTAAGGATACAGGCATTACTTTAGATACAGTAGAGCAAATGCGCGATCGCTTAAAGTCTAGCAGTAGCAAATCGCAAATTATCGTCTACCCCGATGCACCCCATGCCTTTTATGCAGATTATCGCCCTTCCTACCGCGAAAAAGAAGCAAAAGACGGTTGGAACCGCTTGCAAGCTTGGTTTAAACAGTATGGGTTGTAAAAACTGCTGAGTACATTAAGGGCACAATATATTGTGCCCTTACCTATATAGTTCATTTTCCATCCCCGTGAGGGGAATAGATTTAAAGCAAGTTTTCATTTCCGTCAGGGAAAATGCGATCGCTTCCAATACTGCTCGGTTAAGGAAAATTGTAGGTTGGGTTGAGGCTCTGCGAAACCCAACAGAGCTACCCAAATGTTGGGTTTCGTTCCTCAAACGCCACTTGCTTCAAGCCGGGAAACCCGTCCAACGCAGTGGCTCCCCAACCTACGCGGGTTAAGGTTTTTGAGCTTAACCGAGCAGTATTGCGATCGCTTCAAAAATTCAAATAATTTTGGCGACACATCCATAGATTATTAATACATGGGGTGAATCCAAAATCCAAAATCTAAAATCCAAAATTGAATCACTGCTTGCGTTGTACATAGCTAACCCCATCCAGCCAAATCACACTCTTGGGATCTTGCGGATCTGTAATGAGAATGCGCCGCTCGCTAGATTTATCATCGTAAGTAATGTACAGTGTTAACCCCTGAACGCGATAAGTACCGCGCTGATTTGGTGCGACACTGTTGATAGCAACTGATTCGTTACTTGCACCTGCACCTTGACCGCGTATCACTCGTCCATCGGGGAAAAAGCGATATTGTTGCCATGCTACCACGGAATCACTACCGCCAATCGCTACGTTTCCTGTACCGGAAAGTGAGCGAAATAAGCCGTTAAGTTTGAAATTATCTGGTAATTTAGGATATGTCTTAGAAAAAGGTAAAGCTTTCCACTCGCCTTTGTTTGCTAGTTCTATTTTGCCACCTTGACGCCGCCAACGAGTCCATTCATCTGGGTTAGCACGTTTGTGGGCTGCAATTCCACCGCTAAAAGCTAGCCCTTCCACATTAGTTAAAGCCTCACCGTTACGAAATAGCACTACAGGATAAATATCAGTAGTTAAAAAGCCACCAATACCCATTTTTGTCCGGGAATTGAAGCCAAAGCTATCAATCTGCTTAACAATTTCGTTATCTCCTGAGGAAGTAACAGCTTCAGGTTTTTTCGCAGCTTGTTGCGGAGCTTTTTTCGGCGTTTTCGGTGGTTTACTTCCTGCTGAGATGATTTGCGGCGATACCTTAGCAAATTGAGCATCGGGTAATTGTGACAGGGATACAGCTATAGTACAAACATCTACATTGGCGCGTTGACTGGTAACTGGTTTAATAATTGCTTCTAAAGCTGTGTCTAGTTGTTGTTTTTGAGTAGGGTATTTATCGAATTCCGGTAAACGCGCGCGGATTTGGGCGACACCGTTGGCTTTTTCCCAAGCTTGAACTTTAGCCGCATCTCCAGCAGTAAAGCCGCTACCTTGCTGACATTGGCTAGCAAAGTAATCAAATGCTCTTACCACTAGCGCCGCCTTCATAAAGGCTTCACTGGTGATGTCAGGATTTTGCCCATAGACAACCTGCGCCCCAGCCAGTGACATTACCAAAGTCATGGCGATCGCATTTACTCGCATACAAACCCCCATATCATGACGTTAACGGTGGAATTAAACGACAGTAGATATGTATAGCACCCACTCATGCAGATTATCTCTTCGTGTCAGTTATCACAGACGCAATTAATCACATCTGTACAGTTGTCAGTTGCTCTAGAATACAACAAATGATTAGAGTCAGAGAAATATCTTGTTTTAGCAAAGGTACGGAAATAAATTATGCATCCACCTGCAAGCGCACAAGAAAAAACTCAGCTTGAGCAAACATCAAAACCACTGGTGCAAAAAGTTGCAATTATTGGTGCTGGGCTTGGGGGATTAGCTGTAGCTGTAGCACTCCGCAAATTAGGGTACAACGTCCAAGTATACGAAAAAGCACAAGATTTCCGTCCTGTAGGCGGTGGATTGGGTTTACTTCCCAATGGCTT
This sequence comes from Calothrix sp. FACHB-168, assembly GCF_963889195.1. Lineage (NCBI taxonomy): Bacteria > Bacillati > Cyanobacteriota > Cyanophyceae > Nostocales > Calotrichaceae > Calothrix > Calothrix sp. FACHB-168. The sequence continues at coordinate 134,861 of NZ_CAWPNJ010000063.1, read as the reverse complement.
GAACTTTCTCCAAGCGATCGCACCTGAACTCGTCACATTAATTAAAGATTCAGGCTGTGAAGTAATTACAACCGTTTTGAAAAACAACCAAGGGGAAACAATTCGCACTAATCCAGCCAGCAGGTATCAAGATAAATACGGTCAGCCATTAGTAACTGTATGGTGGTGGCGTTTACAGCAAGTGCTTGCTTCTCAATTACCAGCTGATATCATTCATCTTAATCATCGTTGTCTTGGTTTTCAACAAAATGACAGTGGCGTAGAAATATATTTTGATAATGGTTCTGTGGTAAGTGCAGACTTATTGATTGGTGCTGATGGCATCAATTCTGTCATTCGCGAAGTTTTAATTCAAGATGGCAAACCACGCTATTTAGAAAGCATGTCTTGGCGTGCTGTGATTAAATGCAATCAACAGGTGCTAAATCCCAGCGAACTCGGTTTTGTTAAAGGGAATCGAGATTTTATGTACCTGTTAAATGTTGGTGACGGTCATATTGCCTGGTTGTATCGTCGCTTATCATTAGATAATAGTCTTTCGGAAAATCCAGCTGCTGTAAAATCACGGATTCTCTCTTACATAACCGATTGGGGAGAATCATTACGCGCATTAGTCGAAGCCACACCAGCAGAGCGAATTTTAGAAGGGCCGATTTGCGATCGGTTACCAATTAATTCCTGGAGTCAAGGAAGAGTCACCTTATTAGGTGATGCAGCTCATCCAATGGCTCCGGCTTTAGGACAAGGCGCAAATAGCACGTTTGAAGATGCTTATGAACTAGCATACTCCTTATCTCAAGCATCGAGTTTACCAGCAGCCTTAACTAACTACGAACAGCGCCGCATTCCCCGTACCCAAAGCATTCAAACCCGTAGTGCCATAGGTGAGATGCGCTATTACGAAACAGAAGCCGAAGCAGCAGCCAGACAAACGCAAGAGCAATCAGCCATAAGTAGAGAAGAATTTCAGGAGTCTTTATTGAGCTACAAACCACCTCAGGCGATCGCGCATCAGGCAATTTTGTAGTCAGGATTTCACTCCTGATTTGCGGACTAAAGCGACACATCAATATATTATGGAGGGCATGGCAATGCCCATTGGTGTCAACTTAACGTGAAACCCGCTTACCGCAAGGAACTGAAGTTCCTTGCTCATAGCCAAAGTCATCTCAAGATGACTAAATATCCTCAAAATCTTGAGTCTACTTCAGTAGACTTGGACTATGAGCCTTGAGCGAAGTCGAAAGGCGGGCGACAAAGCTAAGACAGAGGTATTTTTAACTTACAGTCGTTTTCACCTATTTGAACCACATCTGTCGTAGTAATAGGGGCACGGCACCAGTAAAATTATTGTATGTACCAAAAGATTGTCGGTGCCGGGAAATTCACTGATTACTCAATACTCAACTGTACTACCTCATTTAGTGAAAGTAGCAATGTCAGGAAATTTAAGACTTGCTACTATTTTTCCGTCGAGATTAATACTAAGTACATCCCATGACAGAATCAAACCGCATCAACAAAGATAAATTTACCTATCCTCGTAGCCGTTACTATGGGCAAGTAAAACCAGAGAATTTGGTATTTAATGCCAATCTCCAAGAATTTTCACACAAAGTTGGTTATATCTCCAGCCTCGAAACCAACGGTAAACTTTCACCAGAGGAAGCTTACGAGCAGATTAAAACAGTGTGGAAGCAGTTAAAAAAATCCAAAAAGGAATTAGGAATTACTAGTAAGTAAAATTTCCTTTTTCCTTTATTACTGAAAAATTTACCAATATTGCAATGTTGGGCGAATCAGAATCTCATTCACGTTGACACGTGGCGGTTGTGTCACAGCATAAGCGATCGCGGCCGCAATATCTTCACTTTCTAAAGGCGTCAGCGAACGACGGCGTTCTTCGATGTTTTGTTTGGCTATAGGATCGGAAATGCGATCGTTAATTTCCGTATTCACTAAACCAGGTTCAATAATGGTTACGCGGATATTATCCTGGTAAACTTCTTGGCGCAAGGCTTCTGAAAAACCGTTCACGCCCCATTTAGTAGCGTTATATACACCAACTCCCGCTCTTGCCGTGCGCCCAGCTACCGATGAAATATTTACGATATGCCCCGCACCTTGAGCTTTTAAAATTGGTAAGACGGCATGGGTAACATAAAGCAATCCCAATAAATTGAGATTAATCATATCCTTCCAATCTGCGGTATTTCCCCCATCAATAGCACCGACAGCCGCAATCCCTGCATTATTCACCAGGATATCTATCCGCCCAAATTCTGTTTTTGTCTTGTGGACTAAATTCTGTACTTGAGCTTCATCTGTAACATCAGTAATAATGGGTAGAGCTTTACCACCAGTGGTAGCAATTTTTTCTGCCAGTGCATTTAAGCGATCGCCTCTACGCGCCGCCAATACCACTGTTGCACCTTCATTTGCAAGCGCTATGGCTGTAGCTTCGCCAATACCGGAAGAAGCCCCGGTAATAATTGCAACTTTGCCGTCTAATTTATTTGTCATGATTCATCAACGCTTAATTGCTAAAGTCAATCCATCGGCTATGGAAATCAAGCTTAAATCTATCCGCTCATCTTGATGCAGTTTTTGATTAAACTCTCGAATCGCATTAGTAGCAGAGTCTTGCACATCTGCGTTTGCTGCTCGTCCAGACCAGAGTACGTTATCAACAGCAATTAATCCACCTGGTCTAATTAACTGTAACACTCTTTCGTAATAAGCATAATAGTTTTCCTTATCGGCATCAATAAAGGCAAAATCAAAGGTTTCTGCTTCACCTGCTGATAATAATTTATCCAAAGTCTCCGTCGCTGGAGCTAATCGCAGGTCGATTTTATCTACTACACCAGCTGCTTGCCAATAACGCCGAGCAATATCGGTAAATTCTTCACTCACATCACAAGCAATGATTTTACCGTCAGCTGGTAACGCCAAAGCAACGCTTAAAGAACTATAACCTGTGAAAACTCCTAACTCCAGAGTTTTCTTTGCGCCAATCAGCTTAACTAAAAAACCGAGAAACTGTCCTTGTTCCGGCGCTACCTGCATATTTGCTCTGGGATGACGCGCTGTCTCTTCCCGCAGCTTGAAGAGTAATTCTGGTTCGCGCAAAGAAATAGACAACAGATACTCATAAAGTTCGTTGGATAGATGCAGGGTTTTACTACGAGTCATAGGGCTTTTGGGATTGTTACAGGGAATTTTCAGCCTTAGCTTACTCGAATTAGGGAATTTTGAATTCTGGCATTGGGCTGATATAGTTTATAATGTACATTAAATCTATCGACTTAGAGTATTTTATTTTTGCATTCAAGGAAGACAGCGAAATGGCATTAGCCCAAAACATCAGTATCCCAGACAATCAAACAGTAAATCGCCCTTTATTCTCAAAGAAACCACTAGCGATCGCAGCCTTGTTACAAAGGCTATGGTGGCATACTAAAGGGTATACAACAGTTTTGGGTATGATGATGCTAACCTTTGGCAGTTTGGGTTTTTTATACATCTATGTTTCTGCTAAGAAGTTAACCCAATTATCTCAGCATCATCCTGTTGTCGAAAAAAATGAATATAGATAAAAGGTTACGAATTGTATCTTACCTAGCGCCTAATTGGTTCGGATTTTATCAAGCGATCGCAGCTTATTTAAGTCGGATTTTACCACTAGAAACCCAACTACAGCAAAGCCAAATCGATCCCTTAGAAGATCCAAAGTTATTTCAAGACCAAATAGACCTAGCTTTTATTTGTGGCTTACCACTAATTCGCTATAGTCAAATAGTCTCTCACCAATTGCAGACATTAGTTGCACCTGTGATGACATCATCACGCTATCACAACTTGCCGATTTACTATGCAGATGTGATTGTCAACGCTCGTAGTCATATCCAGAAGTTTGCAGATTTATCGGGTAAAACATTTTGCTATAACGATGCAGGTTCTAACAGTGGTTACAATTTACTCTGTCATCGCTTACTTCAAGAAACAGATCCGGAAAATTTCTTTGGTAAGACTATACAATCTGGCTTTCATCAGCGTTCAATTCGCTGGGTAGTAGAGGGATTAGCAGATTGTGCAGCGATTGACAGCGTGGTATTAGAACAGGAATTAGAAAATTCTCCGGAATTATCACAGCATTTGCGTGTGGTGGATGTTTTAGGCCCTTCTCCTATGCCACCGTTAGTAGTAGCACAGCGTTTAGGTATTGCTGTAATTGAACAAATGCGGTTAGCATTACTCCAACCTGATGCAGAGTTGCAAGCAATCATGGCAGAATTTGGAGTTAAGCGTTTTGCTGCGGTTGAATTAGAAGATTATCAAATACTTAACCAAATTTACCGTACCCGCGCTTGTGTAAGCTTGTCTTAAATATAAAATTTCACGCTGGAAGTATAGATAATTGTAAGGGCATGGCACTGACATGCCCCTACCTGTGTACCTCATTTACCTGAAATACGCTGTATATGCGGTGAACTCTTCTTGATTTCTCTTCCTTTGTGCCCTTAGTGTCTTTGCGGTTCGTTTTTTAACCTTCAAAATTACAGCAGTTTTCACCTATTTAAACCAGATCTGTCGTAGGGGCACGGCACTAGTCAAATTATTGTATGTACCAAAAGATTGTCGGTGCCGTGCCCCTACAGCGTGGTCTATTTACCTGAAAATAGCTGTAATGCGATAGACCAAAAGCATGTAAATTTTGTTACTTTCCATTAAGCTGTAATCCCGTAAATCCGATTCTGCTGTTGTGCCAAAAATAGAGCATCTTGATAAACTTGCTCAAACAATACTCGCTGTGCATGACTACCGCCAATTTCCTGGAGGCGCGACAATACAGGCTTGAGTTCTACAACTGTTCTATAGAAATCACCTTGAGCATGAGCTACCATTCCTCTAGCTGCGGGGATTGCTACCTCTAACCAACCTCTTCGGAGGAAAGGATTGATAGTCAAAGCATGGTGTTGCATACTCTCTAACATCTGATTTGCTCGTTGATGATATCCAGCTTTGGCAAAGGCGTAGACATAATGCAAGTCTTGAAATGGTAATGCATGTTCGCCAATGCGGTTGTCAAGATAATTACTCATATCTTGCCAGCGATCGCTCACATTTACCCGGCGTAATTCTAAACGCAATAACAATGAAATTGCCCCTACTTGGTCTTTAGGCGATTGTTTGTTTGCACGTTCCCAAATATGAGTATCGTAAAGCTTAAGTACTTTTTGGTAGTTTTTTTGCTCTAAATAATACAGTGCAATATGCCACCAGTTATGAGTGTAAAGCATAGAGTTGCAGTTTTCCCAGGTATCTGCAAAAGCCTCCATCCAAGCTATACCCTCATTAACTCTTCCCTGAGTTTCCATTACATGAGCGATCGCATGATGCGCCCAAGGATCGTATTTATTAAGAGCGATCGCTTGACGCGCTATTTTTTCTGCTGCATCCAGTTGGTGACATTGTTCTAAACCAAACGCCACCATCCCATATAAATAATGCTGTTCTAAATTACTTGGTAAAACCTTCTGCGCAATTTGTAATAATTTATCTTTATCGCCTATGTAAAAATAATGATATTGTCCCTGTTGTACCGAGATTAAATCGCGGGGAAATTTATCAGTGATTTCTTCGTGAATTGCGATCGCCACATCAATCTGCTGATTTGCCCAAGCTAAAATAGCCTGCACATATAACTTTTCTCTCGTCGTTGTCTGAGCTAAATATTGTTGTGCAGCTTGCAGATATGGTTGTGCTTGCTTCCAAGCTTGACTATTTTCTTGACTCAAATAATAAGCTGCTGCATAAGCGTGAGCTAATGCACAAGTGGGATCGGCTGCAATAGCTTGCAAAATCGCTGTTTCTGCATCTCTGCCATAGCCAAGCGCTTGCTCGATAAAATTATTAATAGCCGCGATCGCTTTGGCTGAATCTGTCGTGACAATCAGTCCTTGTGCATCTTTGAGCATAATTAATTCCTTACACCACAATCAATAGAGGTGCTGATAGCATCTCCAACTAAAAGCTTGATTTTAAAATACGGTAAATCGGTCGATTAATGGGCTTATTTTTTTGAGTATGTCACATCCATCGCAAAACCGCAAGTACTAAACCACTGTAATCCGATAGACAAATAGTATTTATACAAATTTGAAAAAAAGAATGCGATAAACTTAGCGTGAACCCCGTTTACCACAAGGAACTTCAGTTCCTTGCTAATAGCCAAAGTCATCTCAAGATGACTAAATATCCTCAAAATCTTGAGTCTACTTCAGTAGACTTTGGCTATTAGCCTTGGAATTCATTCCAAGGCGGGTGACGCTTGTACAGAGGCTATTTTTATCTGAAGTTGACACCAATGGGCATTACCTTGCCCTCTAGAATACAGCAGATTGCCAGTTGGTGAAGTACAGATTATATCGTTGATTGTAGGGGCACTGGCACTGCCATGCCCCGAAGCGCGTACCTCATTTACCTGAAATCTGCTGTATATTGATGTCTCGCCAAAAGCAAAATTTGCTCCCTCAGCGCAGCCACAGGGAGCAAAAAAAGTAAAAGCATAAATTGTCTGTAGAGTTAACGATCAATAAAATCCATCACTCCAGTATAAAACTATTCAAATAATCTAGAGGCACAGTGAACACATAATAGAGTACACCACCACCGAGAAGAACTACAGCCAAGCTAGCAAGCAATATCCAACGGTCTGGAGGTTGATAAGTATCCTCGTCAATATCGCGACGAACTGCGAAATAATGCTGAGTTGAAAGTAACACTGTTAACACGCCAACCAACGCAAAGGCTAAACCCAACTTCCAACCACTACCAGGCGGTTGCGGTGCTAAAGGCGGACGAATAATCCGCAAGCGGACAATTAACACCCCAAAACCCATGAGCGCAATCCCACTTCGCATCCAGGCTAAATAAGTACGTTCATTTGCCAAATGATCCCGCACCCTATCCGATCTATATTTCTTTTTTTCTACAATCTTTTGTGCCAATTCTTTTGCTTCTGTCTTCATCACATTTAAATCTTCAACTAACTGGCTAAAATGCGCCTACGGACTTCCCAGTAAAAAATATTCCCTGATAACAGTCAACAGTCAACAGTTAACAGTCAACAACTTGAAGCGGAATAATTTATTTTTCGGAGTTACCCTACTCGCTGTATAACACCTCACATTGAAAATTGCGTTTAAATCTTGTGTATAAGCATAGTTTCAGTCTATAACTCCTTCCAATTCAAAGCAAACAGTCTTTTTTGTTAAATTCATAGACTGAATTTATGGTTGTGCAGCTCATACATATAACCATAATAACCATATCACGAACATATACAACTAACTACAGTTATCCGCTAAATTTAGCGTATAATGCTTTTCAGGTAATTAAAAAACTAACCAAGCTGCACATAGCCCCAATGACGCTGGAACAGTTGCGAATTTTTTTAGCCGTAGCGGAAATGTTGCACTTTACTCGTGCTGCGGAAACACTTTACATTACTCAGCCAGCAGTGAGTGCGGCGATCCAAAGCTTAGAGACAGAATATGGTGTGCGGTTATTTCATCGCATTGGCCGTCATATAGAAATCACAGATGCAGGTAAATTATTACAGCGTGAAGCGCAAAAGATTCTTGACCATGTAGAGTTAACCAAACGCGGCTTAAAAGAGTTAAATAATTTACAACGTGGAGAGTTAAAAATAGGTGCAAGCCTCACTGTTGGCAACTATTGGCTACCAGAAAAAATTAGTCAATTTAAGCAATTATATCCTGGTATTTTTATTAATTGTAAGTTAGGTAATGCGGAAGAAATTTGTGAAGGAACTGCTGTTGGTATCTATGATTTAGGTTTAGTTACGGGAGATATTAAACCATCATTACAGCAATCTTTAGAGAAAGCAGAAATAGGACGCGATCGCCTGCAAATTGTTATCGGTAAATCTCACCCTTGGTATGGGCGTAATGAAGTTTATCTAGAGGAATTATTTAATACCGGTTGGGTAATGCGCGAGTCTGGTTCCGGCGCACAGCAAATATTTCATCACGCCTTAGAAAGTTGGGGAATTGAACCCAGTAACTTAGATGTTGTCCTCAACCTCAATACTAGCGAAATGGTAAAATCTGTGGTTGAAAGCGGCGTAGGTGCAGCCGCAATTCCCGAATCAATGGTGAAAAAAGAATTACAATTAGGAACCTTACACGCCGTACAAATTATTAACAGACAAAAAAAATGTCATAACAAATTAGAAATTGTCCAACCTGTGTGGAAACTCAAACACCGTCAACGGTTTCACACCAGAGTTATGAGCGCCTTTGAAGATATGCTGATTCAAGAAGATATGCAAGTCGCTTAGGTTAAAGCTGAAGTTAAAATGTTATAAATAATACTTGTTACTAGATTTTGTGACGCTAATTGCGATCGCGCCTCATAACTTATAATTAGCCTGATAGCCAACGCATTAGAGAACGTAAGTGCCACAAGTCTTTACCTGCCCAAATTTTAGCTTCCTTACCGAAGGGGCTAGAATCTAGCAATGCTTGCAGTTCTTTTTCAAATACATCGTTGGAGTTGTGAACCAAAATGTGAACGGGTTCAGCACCCAATTCCAACATGAAGCCAACAACACTGTAAACCAAATCAGGATCGCCGTAGATAGCGAAGCGCTTACCGTGAACCCAAGCATGGGAGTCAGTCATAGCATCAACTGCACGACCGCGTTCGATTTCTAGCTCTTCAGGAATGGGTTTACCAGTCAGTTCGCTGAGTTTGATTAGGAACTCATCAGTAGCTTTAATGCCCCAAGGACGAGAAACAACTACATCTTGCTTCCATTCTTTAGCGATGTAATCACGGGTCTTAGGAGTAGAATGAGCTTGCAGCACAACTGTAGCCTTAGCGTTAATTGCATCTGCTGCATCTTCTAACTTAGTACCACCTGGGTACATATCGAATTCACCAGTGTTAGGTGCATCCAAATAATCGCTGTTGTCAGAAAGAATGGTGTAGTCGATACCGAACAGAGAAGCAATACGTTTTACTTCCCGGAGGTTACCAACGTAGGTGTCAAAACCAGAGATGAAGTTGATTTTGCCATTGCTGGTGGATTTCTTCTTACCTGCGGTTAAGGTAGAGAGAATTCCCTTCATCATGTTGTCGTAACCAGTGATGTGGGAACCAACAAAGCTAGGAGTGTGAGCGTAAGGAACTGGGAAATCTTGAGGAACTGAACCAGCGCTCTTAGCGTTGTTAATAAACGCTTGTAAGTCATCCCCGATAACCTCAGCCATACAGGTGGTGCAGACTGCAATCATCTTGGGCTTGTACAGAGTGTAAGAGTTTGCCAAGCCATCAATCATGTTTTGCAAACCACCGAACACGGCTGCATCTTCAGTCATGGAAGAAGACACACCAGAGAATGGTTCTTTGTAGTGACGGGTTAAGTGGGTACGGAAGTAAGCCACGCAACCTTGAGAACCTTGAACGAAAGGTAAAGTACCTTCAAAACCAACCGCAGCGAACATAGCGCCTAAAGGTTGGCAACCTTTAGCAGGGTTAACTGTTAAAGCTTCACGAGCGAAGTTCTTTTCACGATAATCCCAGCTTTTTGTCCATTCCGCAACTCTTTCTACTTCTGCGGGATCGTGACCGTTTTCAAACTCTTTCTTGTTTTGGAAAAGTTGTTTGTACTCCGGTTGGTGGAATAGCTCTACGTGGTCTTGAATTTTATCTGGATTCTGAGGCATTTCTGGATCTCCAAGCTGACTGAATTCGTGACTGACTGGTCAAAGATGAGGATTTCTAGCGGATTGAGTCACGAGAGTTGCAGGTGGGGAGCGGGAATATTAATCAAAACTCAAAATGCAAAACCAAAATTTCCATTTTAATTTTTAGTTTTGAATCTTGGATTCCCAATTCCCCCCTGGGGTTTTAAGCCCCAGGCCCCTGTTAATCTCTCGATTCCATGTCCTTAAACGGTAGCTTTAGCCTTAGCTCCAGCTTTCTTGCTCCAAGGAGCACCAATTAAACCCCAGGTTGGGCTGTTGAGTGCCAAATCCATATCACGAGCGAAGATAGCAAATCCGTCATAACCGTGATAAGGGCCGGAGTAATCCTTTTTATGCTTCAATGACTTTCAGTAGCCTAATGTTCGCTGCAATCAATGTCAGTTTCAAACATTGTTCGCCCAGAACACATTTATTTTTAGGCTAAATCTAGGCTAAAGATACCGCAATGCATAACCAGGGTCAAACAATTTTAGATTTTGGATTTTAGATTTTAGATTGAATGCAGCCACTCTTGGGTTGCAGCTTGAGGATTTGAGATTGAGGATTTTAGATTTGTTTCGTCCACGGGTGCTTGAAACAAGGAATAATCCAAAATCCAAAATTTAAAATCTAAAATTCAGAGGGTCAAGACAAATATCAACAAGCTTTTGCTGACTTAGAGCCAGTTTCGTCTACCGATGGCAGTTTTTTCGGCTCAAGTCTGCAAGCACAGCAGCAAAGAGAACACATGAGAACAAAAGTCTTGCAAGAGTTAGAGAAGGTAAATCTGCGTTTGAAGTCTGCAAAGACAAAGGTAACAATTCGCGAATCTAATGGAAGTCTGCAATTACGGGCGACGTTACCAATTAAACCGGGGGATACAGATAAAAATGGCACTGGGAGAAAGCAATATAATATTAGTTTAAATATTCCCGCCAACTTAGATGGATTAAAAACGGCGGAAGAAGAAGCTTATGAATTAGGTAAATTAATTGCTCGCAAAACTTTTGAATGGAATGATAAATATTTAGGTACTGAGGCGATTAAAAAAGATTTTCAAACTGTAGGAAAATTATTAGCTAAATTTGAAGATGAGTATTTTAAAACTCATAAACGCACTACTAAAAGCGAGCATACATTTTTTTATTACTTTTCAAGAACACAAAGATTTACTGATTCTCAAGATATCGCCACGGCGGAAAATTTGATAAATGCCATTGAAAAAATTGAGAAAGAATGGGCTAAATATAATGCAGCTAGAGCTATAGCGGCATTTTGCCAAACATTTAAAATCGAAATTGATTTATCTAAATATTCTAAAATGCCCGATCGCAATTCTCGCAACATACCCACAGATGGGGAAATAGCCACAGGAATTGCCAAGTTTGCAGAGTATCTGCATACTAGAGGTAATCAAGTAAACCAAGATGTGAAAGATAGCTGGCAGCTTTGGCGCTGGGCTTATGGTATGTTAGCAGTTTTTGGTTTACGTCCGCGAGAATTATTTATTAATCCTGATATTGATTGGTGGTTGAGTCAAGAAAATATAGATTTAAGCTGGAAAGTCCATAAAGATTGTAAGACTGGGGAAAGGCAAGCTTTACCTTTACATAAACAATGGATTGCAGAATTTGATTTAAGAAACCCAAAGTATTTAGAAATGCTGGCAACGGCGATTAGTAAAAAAGATAAAAATAACCATGCAGAAATCACAGCTTTAACCCAAAGAGTTAGTTGGTGGTTTCGGAAAATTGGCTTAGATTTTAAGCCCTACGATTTACGCCATGCATGGGCAATTAGAGCGCATATTTTAGGCATACCAATTAAAGCGGCGGCAGATAATTTAGGGCATAGTGTACAAGTGCATACCCAAACTTATCAGCGTTGGTTCTCGCTGGATATGCGGAAGTTGGCTATTAATCAAGCTTTGAGTAAACGGGATGAAGTTGAATTGATTAGAGAAGAGAATGCAAAGTTAAAGATGGAGAATGAAAAATTGAAGTTGGAAATTGAGAAGTTGAAGATGGAGTTAGTTTATAAGCGGAGTTAAATGTGTTGATAAAATTGAGGCGGTGCGTTGCGCTACGCGACAACACACCCTACATTAAACTATAGTAAAAAGGTGAAATTATGTCTGTTTTATGCCAGATTGCACTAGTAGATGATGAAAAACAATTCATGGAGTATCTAAAACAATATAATCATCCACCATCTGGCTATGGAGGTTGGGGAAGATTTTACGGTGAAGTTCCTGCCATCGAAACAACCTTACAAATTAATTGGAGTGATTACGAATTAGAAAATAAAGTTCCATTTCCTAAAGGTCGAGAAAAAGATCAAGAACGCGCACCAGATTACTTTAGAGTCATTCACCATCATCGGCATTTAGTACCAAAGCCTGAATATTATAGTTCCTTGTCCTCTTCTACTGAAGAGATGGAGCGTGCTTTGAATGTAGGGCATCATGCTATTACTCTGTGTGTTATCTACGTTGTAAAACTATAGTGCGATCGCATTTCTTACGTAGGGTGTGTTGTCGCGTAGCGCAACGCACCACCCCATTATCTCAAACATCCCAAATATCCGACGCAAGCTGAATCTCACCACTGCTACCCCAATCTAAGGGGTAAATTTGCTGCTGGATAAAACGGTGAATGCTTGAAAATGCCCATTGTTGAGGTGACTCACAAAGCTGGTGCTTTACAGGATTGTAATGAATATAATCGCAATGATTAGCAAAATCACCATCATCTCTTATGTGATGCTCCCAGAAACGGCGTTGCCATAGGTTGCTTTCTTTGCGCTTTTCTCGTGAACGGGAGATAGCAAAATCAAGTCCTAACTGATGTCCGTAATATTTGGTAACAAAGCGTTTGATCAACAGCATTCGCATTGATATGTTACTATCTCCTGCTGGTAGAGTCCATAAGGTATGAAAGTGATCTGGTAAGAGAACAAAGGCATCAATGGATAATGGGTAATTCTGCCGAACATGTTGAAGGGCGGTGCGGAGAGCATTACGTCCCGTATCGGAGCAAAGCCAGGGTTGGCGTTGGTAGGTAACTTGGGTGATAAAGTAAGTACCACCGGAAATTTTACATCTGCGGTAGTTGGGCATGGTTGTGAGGGGTGAAGTATGTTTTTAGGGTGCCCATATTTAATGCAGTTTTAATTGGGAAAGCTAAATGTTGATGATTAATGCGGTGCGTTGCGCTGCGCGACAACACACCCTACGCTCTACAGAGTTGGTGATTGAATAGATACTGATTTCTATGAAAATGAGGAGTGCGATCGCATTTTTACAAAAGAGCGATCGCACTTCACTTGCTGACAATGCTTAGATATCATAGGAATATCAGGTTCTGGTTAGCAGATCGGATTATGGAAAGTATTAAGGTTAGGACATATATTGGTAATGACGGAATTCTACAAGTTCAGCTACCGCCAGAAATTGTTAACCAAGAGTTAGATGTGGTGATTGTCTTTCAACCTGTGATTCAAGAAGCCTCACAGTCTGCAAGCAAAACACCCCAAGAATTAGGATACTCGCACAGGTTTGTTGCTGAAGTAGTAGGTAGTTGGGAAGGTGAACCACTTGAACGTCCAGAGCAGCTTGCTTTTGAGGAACGGGAGGAAATTCAATGGCCTACCTCCTAGATACTAATGCATGTATCCAAATTCTCAATTCAGCAAATTCACCTGTTACCCAGAAACTTCTCTCAATTCCGGCTCAAGATATTTACCTGTGTACTGTTGTTTATAGTGAACTGTATTATGGCGCTTACAAAAGTGCAAATGTTAATAGAAATATCACTCATCTAGAAAATTTCTTTGCAGAATTTGCTGTTTTACCATTGGATCTTCAAGCTGCAAAAATAGCTGGAGATATTCGCGCTCGTCTAAATACTTTGGGTACTCCAATTGGGGGAAATGATTTACTAATTGCGGCGATCGCTTTAGCAAATGACCTAATTCTTGTCACCCACAATACCCGTGAATTTAGTCGGATCGATAGTTTAAAGTATGAAGACTGGGAATAAGTTAGGTTAGATAGCAATCTAGATGATGCTTGTGAAGTGTTAAGGCGATCGCACTTCTCTATAAAAACAGTCACAATAGATACATTCCCTAACTGTTCTCACCGCAGCAGAGGTAATCAGGTGCAAATCGAACAAACCGAAGTAATAATTCCTACACCCACCGGAGAAATGCCGGCTTGGTTCTGTACCCATGCTGAAGGTAAACGCCAGCCAGCCGTTATTTTGTTAATGGAAGCATTTGGTTTAACATCGCACATTCGCGACATAGCAATGCGAATCGCCAAAGAAGGTTACGTAGTTCTCGCGCCAGATTTGTACTATCGGGAGTTACCTAATAACAAATTTGCTTACGATGAAGTTGAGTCAGCAATGGCGATGATGTATCGTCTCGATTTTGGTAAACCCATGAAAGAAGATATACAAGCAGCGTTGACTTATGTAAAATCACTCGCTGATGTGTATCCCGATAAGGTTGGCATGACTGGCTTTTGCTTAGGTGGGGGTTTGAGTTTTTTCACCGCTTGTTATTTATCATCAGAGATTGCGGCGGCGGCTCCTTTTTACGGTATGGTTCTTGATGAGTGGTTGGTAGAAGCAAAAAATATTACAGTGCCAATTTACTTATTTTTTGGCGGTGTCGATCCATTTATTCCGAGCGATCGCATCCAGCAAGTTGAGTCTCGGTTACAAGAACTCGGTAAAGAATACAGTATTAAAGTATATCCTGACGCCGATCATGGGTTTTTCTGTAATGAGCGTTATTCCTACAATCCCGTAGCGGCTGAAGATGCTTGGCGAGAGTTGACAGGGTTTTTCCGCAAACATCTTCAAGAGAAATAAAACAGTACAGATTATCGTTGATTGTAGAGGCATGGAACTGCCCATTGGTGTCAAATTAACGTGAAACCCGTCTACCGCAAGGAACTGAAGTTCCTTGCTAATAGTCAAAGTCATCTCAAGATGACTAAATATCCTCAAAAACTTGAGTCTACTTCAGTAGACTTGGGTTATTAGCCTGAGAATTCATTCTCAGGCGGGTGACAAAGCTCAGACAGAGGATATTTTTAGCTTAAGTTGACACAAATGGGCACTGCCATACCCTTACAGCGTACTGCATTTACCTAAAATACGTTTTATGTTTGCGATCGCATCTACAAACAGACTTCATTTTGCCTACTGCTAATTAAGCTTGTTCCCAAAGTTCACGGATGCGATCGGGTAACCAGCTAGCAATTTCCTCAATTCGTTCTGGGGAAAGTTCGTCTTTAGTTGCCGAAAATACTGCTTTTACTGCTTGCTCTCGCTCAACTGTTCGCGGCATTCCGCTTTCATTAGCAACTCGGAATAAAAAGCGATCGGAATCTATTTTGAAGATACCAGGGCCTTGCCAAGGTGGACGAACCCGGCTTAAAAATCCCACAATAGGATTAGTATCTTTCCATAGTTCAGCTACTTCAAACTGGAGTGCTTTCTCATCTGTAGGTACTGCTTCTGTGTGCAATTCAGATTCTACGCGATCGCTGGCTTCTGTTGTCATCAAGTCCCGCATCACGCGAAATACGACTTCGCTAAAGTCTCTAGCATCATAAAGATCCGCAAATCCGCTTCTCACCATCACTTTCTCTAGGAACGAGCGATTTCCATCCGCGATCGCAGTGCGAGCATCTTCAATCTCTGTCGGGTCAACTTCTGGAATGTTTTTTCTAAATGTTTGATCGGGCATAGTTCTTTGTTTATTAATCTTGAGTCTTTATGCTTACCTATGTAAGGTCGCACAAATCAAAAACACTTGGTCTCATCCAGAAGTTCGAGATGTCATCTATCCAAAAGTAAGAAATTCAGCCGCTAAATTTCCTCTGGCTAGTTTCAAAGCGGAATAGCTGAGGATTTGATACCATAATCAAAATGAGCGATCGCCGTCTTGAGCAGATATGCAAACTTCCTATGACAAAGCGCAAGAAAAGCAATCTCCAGTGGATTAAAGAAACCCTTGAACTCAAACCCGATCATCGTTGGGAATCGCCATCAGGCTACAAAATCTTTGTAGCCAATCGCGGCGCTGTTCGCTTCAATGTACCCCAAAATTGGGTTTTTGAGCCACAAGAAAAATCTTTCAAGTTCATGGACAAAAAACCACCTAATGATGATTGCTGTCTAGAAGTATCTTTTAATCAACTCCCGCCTAATGATTGGAGTATGTTTCCTCTCAAAGCCACCTTGCGCAAAATCATGGAAGATGACAGCCGCAACGTCATTGAAAGGGGAGAAATTATTACCGTCAAGCGCCAAACTGCAAAAATTGTTTGGACGGAAATTAAATTTATCGATACCCAAGCCGAACCCAGAGACGCTTTTTCCCGGACTTGTATTGGTTTAGGCTCAAATATTCAATGTTTAATTACATTCGATTATTGGGCAGATCAAGCAGAAGAATTAACACCAATTTGGGATGAAGTAATTCGCAGTTTAACACTAGGATTATATATCCGCGATCCTCGTACTGGTTTAGCTTATCCAGATTAAACGCCAAAAATATCACTACTTTACTCTCTGCAAATGGCAGCCCAATTACTCCAAGATCCCAAAGCATTAGAGAAAGCAATGGCCGTAATGTTGCCAAATTAATTTAGTTGAGAGTTGAGTACAGATTATCGTTGATTGTAGGGGCACTGGCACTGCCATGCCCCGAAGCGCCTACCTAATTTACCTGCAATATCCTGTATATAGAATTATTTCTATGTAGAAAATATAAAATGTCTAATTAAACCTAATATCAATAAATGTCCTGGGTAGAATGCATAAAACCATCTAGCCCTTAGCCCTTGCTTACCATTGAATTCAAAGACAATAATACCTGCAAAAATTGCCAAATTTTGCGCCAGAGAATTCCCAGAAGCGACGAATGCAACAAAATGCAGAATACACCAGTAAAGCGCCCATATTGTGGGCTTGAGTTTATCGGTGAGAGACATTAAGAAAATGACACCAATTCCGTATGCTCCATATTCACAACGGAAAATTTCCGCGATCAATGCACATAATCCCACCACAGGAACTTGCTGCAATAATCGCGGATAACGCCTAACTAGACGCAACATTATTAATCCAATCAGCAGCGTAAACAGAATATTGAGGAATGACTTTCTAAAAAGAATAATATAGATTGGTTGAGAGATGATAGCTGCAATCAACAACCTACTACCATAGCGGTATATATTTCGGGTGTGTTTTTCGCCTTCAGCCACCAGCCATGCAAACAGAGGAAAACTCAAGCGCCCAATATAGTGCAAGATGACTAAATTTGGCAATAACACAGAGTAAACATGATCCATGACCATGAATACTGCTGCTAAGACTTTAATATTAAAAGCTGTCAGTTTAATCACAAACTATCTGCAAAAGATTGCCTACATAATTTCAATGTCTGCAAAATTATATTGAAAATGATTTGGCAATCCCTCTCTATTTAGGCTGAAGCGCTACCGAAAAAAGTATCATATTTGTGATAGATAGGCTGATATAGCAATCCTATCTGAGTTGTGAAAATATTTTTTTGATGAACCGCCAAGACGCCAAGTACGCCAAGGTTCAGAGAAAAAACTGAGAGTTAGCAAATTTCATAAATGATTTAGGATTGCTATAGGGGCATATAGATGTATAAATGTATGCCCCTAATATTTGTGAATGCAACAAGCAACAAAGGTATAGCTAAATGCTTAAGACAATTGCATCGGTATTTCAATCTGAAATTTAGCACCTGCTCCCGGTGTAGAAAGACAATTTAATTTTCCCCCATGTTGCTCAACTATGATTTGATAGCTGATAGAAAGTCCTAACCCAGTACCAGAACCTACAGGTTTTGTGCTAAAAAATGGATCGAAAATGTGAGCTAATGTTGCTTCATCCATACCTATACCATTATCAATAATCGAAATTCTCACAGCACTATTTTCAACAAACAACTCCGTTTTAATATGAATCATTGGCTGGTTAATGGGGTGAGAATCAGAACGTAAAGCATCAATAGCATTATTCAAAATATTCATCAATACTTGATTAAGTTGACTTGCATAGCAGTTAACTTCGGGAAGTGGTTGATATTCTTTAATCACCTGAATTGGCGGAAAATTCTGATTAGCTTGTAATCGATGTTGCAAAATTAATAAAGTACTTTCTATGCCTTCATGTATATCTATCGCTTTCTTGCTAGATTCATCCAACCGAGAGAAATTGCGTAAACTCAAGACAATATTGCGAATGCGATCGCTTCCTGCTTCCATAGAATTTAGCATCTTGGAAACATCTTTCTTTAAATAGTCTATTTCCGCCTCTTCAATTTTTGCTTGCAGTGTGCTAGATGGATGAGGATATTCTGATTGATACTCCTCAATTAGTTCTAACAAAATATTGATAGAGTCTTTAGTATGAGCAATATTGCTATAAATAAAACCAATAGGATTATTGATTTCATGAGCAATACCTGCAACCAGATGTCCCAAACTAGACATTCTTTCTGCTTGAATTAGTTGTGCTTGGGTTTTTTTCAACTCTTTGAGAGTTTGTTGCAAGTAAATATTTTGTCGTTTCAGAGCGTTTTCTGCTAGCTGTCGCTCAATTTCTGCTGCTGAACGCGCCGCAAAGATTTTTAAAATCGATTCTTGTTCTTCGTAACTGCGTTCCAATGGTTTAGTATGCAAACCTGCAATATGTCCGAGAGGCTTTCCTTCAGGATTTAAAATCGGAACACCTAAATAGCTCTCAGCATTCAACATAACTAAGTCTGCATCTTCTGGAAACGCTTGTTGGATGCATTGAGGATAAATCTGCAAACCTTGTTCATAAAGAACACCACAAGGAGTTCCCGCCAAATCGTATTCAAAATTGGGGCCAAAGTTTTCTCCTGTCCAAAATGCCAAAACTTTAGCGCGTGGCTGAGTCTCATCAACAAACTCTGCAATCAATGCATACTGAATTTGTAATACTTCAGCTAAGTAATGGGCACAAGCTTGGAAGAAAGCTTCCCCAACCTGGGATGCAATCCCTTCTACAATCAGTTTCAGGTTAATATTTTCTTGGTGGAGTGGTTGAATTGCCAGTTCTGAGGAATATGGAGTTTGCATGACGGGAAGTTGAATCTCGAATAGTGTTATGAGAGTTGCTATTAAATTTCAGTCTTCCCATTTAGAGCTTATAAGTCTTAACAATCAGGAACAATTTAACGAAGGTTCATAAAAAGTTTATTATCACACTTTATGTTGATGCATATTTATGCGATCGCATTTCTCATCAAGGCAATTTGAGCATCTTTGTCAGATGAGAGAAACCTGCTACCCCTAAGTTTCACTAGTTAATCTTCATCTAGACGTAATCCAGAAGTACCCGCTTATGGATGTGCAATTCCTCAAGCTGATGAGTCAATAATAGATATTATACATATTTTTTCCAGCTACTAAGTTTAAGCAATGTAAAATGCTAGACTTTAAGTAAAACTGTTGATAGTGGTTACAAACGTGGAATTGATTATAATTTTTATTATATTGCTTTTAGCAGTAAGATATTGGATTTTCTTCTATTCCCAGAAAAAGATAGCCCAAATTCAAAGTAATTTAGTTGTAGAAGTTGATGGCGCAAATGCTCGTTATCCCAACTTACCTTTAGGTAAATTAGGTATTTTTTTTGATGTAAATGAAAAGCAGAGAATTAGAGTTGTTTTTCCAAAACTGACATCAGATGGCATTGAGTACATTTACTCTTGGCATAATCTTGCATCTATCCGTATGCCAACTTTAGAAAAAATAGATGCTCAAGGTAGAGTTAACCTTAAAGCAGCACAAGAAATAGCCTTTTTAATCAAAGAACATCTTAACTTTGTTGAGCCAGAAATTTTAAATTTAAAAAAGCAGTGGATTAAAACCAACGAATTGCTGGATTTAGTAGCAACTTCAGAGTTTTATGCAAGTCAACAGGGAATGTATCAAAGGGCATTATCTCAAATTGAAAGTTTGCTAGATAAAGCTGAAGAATTACAACAAGTTTACATAGGATTTATTAGAGAAATGTTGATTGGTAGACAAATTGCTGGCTACGATCCACATTTACTTCCCGATAATGGCTGGGCTATTGATAATCAGTACAAAAAAATTAAAGAAGAATACCAATATATGAAAGATACAGCGATAGCCTATGCCGAACTGTTACGTACAAGCCAAATTTAGCTGATTACGATCGAATTCGGCAGCAAGGCAATTCAATCATTTTTTGAGTGCGATCGCCAAATTACTGAAAATAATATAATACATATATAATTATTTTAAATTTTCCGCTATGGCAACATTTGATAATCAACTAGAAACCGTTTATGCCAAAGACCGTCAAGAATGGCGAGAATGGTTACAGAGAAATCATCATAGTTCTATAGGTGTGTGGCTGATATACTACAAAGTCAAAAGTGGCAAACCAAGCGTTAAATATAGCGAAGCCGTAAAAGAAGCCTTATGTTTTGGCTGGATTGATAGTAAAGTCAAAACTATAGATACAGAACGTTATATGCAAATATTTACACCCCGTAAACCAAAAAGTGTTTGGTCAAAATTAAACAAGCAATATATCGAAGAACTCATCACCCAAAATTTGATGACTGAAGCAGGACTAAAAAAGATTGAAGCTGCAAAAGAAAATGGTTCATGGAGCAGCTTAGATGCGATTGAAGCATTAACAATTCCCGCAGATTTAAAACTAGCATTAACAGCTAATGAAACAGCCAGTCAGTATTTTGAAGCTTTGAGTAAATCATCCAAGAAAAATATTCTTTCGTGGATTGAGAGTGCTAAACGTCCAGAAACAAGGTTAAAGAGAATTCAGCAAACTATCATTTCAGTAGCGCAGAATAAAAATCCCTTGAGCCGTTGAGATTAGGGATTCGTAACTTAAATAACACCAACCTGAAATTTAGCGATCGCATTTCTCATAATCTCTGAAATATGCAAATGAAACAATAAATTTTCGCTGAGTGTATTTGGTTTTATTGGCTGTTTTACCATAGGCGAAAATAAGTAGCTAATATCTAATCCTAAATTTTTTGTATCTAGTTATAGATACTGATAATTCTAATTATGCTAAATGCGTGAGTTTTCCGTATAAGTTTCGATGCTAGAAAACAAATGCAAAGTTATACAAGAGATGTTGATATACACATAATCCAAGTTTAAGACTATAGATATAGATCATTAAACAGAAGTAAATACTTTGTACAAATGACACCTATCCAAACTTAAGCACAATAAAAATTATCAATTCTATCGAAAACTTAAAACTGGAATTTAGCTTATGAACAATCAAAATTGGTTTCCTGCTTGGCTACCTTATCCAAGATCATGGATGATGGCTATTAAATTAGCAATACCAGCATACTTTGGTGCAACTGTAGCTGTTGCATTTGAATTCTGGCGCTACTCTATTCTAGGTGGTCTTCTAGCCTTCACAGGTAGTGATGGTGTAATTTTCTTCTTTATAGCTTCTGTAATTGCATTATTATTTGCTCTAATATGGTTTTTAATCCTTACAAAAGCATATAAATTTTTGCTTAATCTTCTATGGTCAAATCCACCACAATGGCTTTGTCTACCAAAATTTAAAACTCTAGTTATTAGAGATTTTGGTATACTTGTGCTATCAATTTTACCAATTGTAGTGATTTTTGCAATCTATATATTTTTTATTACCAGTTATAAGCAAACCCTTTCGGATTTAAGAACACCAAGACTAACATATGATATTTTTCTTCTAAGATTTTCTTGGCTTTGGTTAATTTCTGCTGCTTACCTTTACAAATGGAGTACAAAAAAAGTTTTGGATAAAAGGTATTTCTAGGCAGGGCGCTCTATAATTTTAATCTAAAAAATGTTATTGAAATTAGTTTTTAACTTAACAGTGTTAATTTGAAACTCATGCCAGCCAAATCTCAAAACCTGACAGAATAAGGGTTATATCGTCTCAATCATCAAAAAAGGTTGTGAGTAGATAACGCTATAAATTAAATTTAGGCTAGAAATAGACGCTTTTTCTCCCACCGCAAAAAAACATGGTAGGATTGCAAGTTCTAAGAGCGATCACTAAATTTACTTAGCGATCGCATTTCACATAATGCCTGAAATATGACGACCTTTTTCAAAACTCTTTTTGCATGAGAGCAATGATATCTTCAACATTATTGGCGAAAGCAAACACGTTTCATTCAAAATTCAAGACTATATCTAACGCCGCACGAATTATTTCCCAATATTCATTTTCCAAAATTCCGATCAACCCCAATACCCGACTATTGTCAACACTGCGAATTTGTGCAACATCAATATAACGGTCTTGGTCTAAACCATTGTTTGTTGTAGCTTTAACGTTTACTACATAAGGAGCATTTTTCGTTCCCGGTCGAAATGGCATCACAATAGTTAAAGAACCATATTGATTCATTACATCATTTTGAACTATTAGACAAGAACGTGTTTTTTGAGCTTCTGCACCCACTGTAGGATCAAGTTTTACCCAGCGAATTTCCCCGCGTCGATAAGCTAAAATACCGTTTGGCATTATTCAATACCATCTCCCGCAACAGAATCCCAAGCTGCTATCTCTGCTTGATATTCAGGATTTTTGGCATCTTCTTTGAGCGCTGCGATCATTTCTGCTTCCAAAACAGTACGACGGTGTTTTGCTAAAACAGAGTTTATATAGCTGCTGCGGTTAGGCGTATCTCCAACTGACGCAGCCTTGCGGTCTATAAAAGCAAGAATGTCATCATCAATAGTGATAGTAACTTTCTTAACCAAAACTATTGCTCCTTAATCTTACTAAAATGCCTTACTGATTTATCATATATTATAAAAATAATTCGATACTATTTAATCTAAAAAATGTCATTTAAATTAGTTTTTAAATTAACAGTTTTAATTTAAAACTCATGCCAGCCAAAATCTCAAAACCAGACAGAATAAGGGTTATATTGTCTCAAGCATCAAAAAAGGTTGTTAGTAGATAACGCTGTAAATTAAATTTAGGCTAGAAATAGACACTTTTTTCTCTCACCGCTAAAAAACCTGTTAGAATCGAGAGTCCTAAGGACAATTGCTAGGTTCGGAGTAATCCCAAGAGTGCATTTGACGGAAAGGAAGACCCATCTTTTGGAAAACGTACTTCTCTTTCACACCAGAAGCAATCAAATCTGGCTTGAGTGCTTTAACAAACTCTTCAAATTCGTAAGCGGTAACGTCGTCATAAACGATGGTGCCGTTGTCAATGTAGTGAGTGGTACGTTTGTAGTCGTCGTTATGAGCGAACTCATAACCAGTACCAATCATCTTCATACCTAGGTCGTAGAAAGCGGGTACAACGTGGCGAGGACGTAGACCACCAACCATCATAGCGACGGTCTTACCTTCCAAACGGGGGCGATATTTCTTAATAATCGCATCCATTGTGGGCTGGTACTTAGCGATGATCTTCTCAGCGTTTTCTTGAATCTTAGAGTCAAACTTAGAAGCGATTTCCCGTAAGGATTCAGCAATCTTAGTAGGCCCAAAGAAGTTGTATTCTAACCAGGGAATACCATACTTCTCTTCCATGTGACGGCTGATGTAGTTCATCGACCGGTAGCAGTGGATGAGGTTAATTTTTACGTTTGGTGTCAGCATCATTTCGTTGATGGTGCCATCACCAGACCACGAAGGTGAGGTATGATTAACGGTTGTGCTTGAATGCGATCGCTATGATTTACGGTTATGCCCGCGTGTCCACAGTGGAACAATCACTAGAGTATGACGCATTGAAGCAGCAAGTAAAGCGACTAGAGGACGCTGGCGCTGAAGTGGTGTTGGTGGATGTGGAGTCTGGGCGTTCAAGCAAAAGAAAGGAATTCAACAAGCTTTTGAAGTTGATTCAAGAGGCGAAGGTCAGAGAAGTCATTATCACCCGTATTGACAGGTTGGGACGCAGTGATATCGACGTAATGAGGACTATTCAACTGTTCACTGAATGTGGAATCACACTGCGGATTCTAGACGCACCCATTGATGTTAGTTCATCGTTTGGGCGGTTTTCCGCAAGCCAGATGGCATCATTAGCGGACTTTGAAAGTCGGCTGTTGTCGGAACGCACCCGACACGGGATGAATTATTTTAGATCGCAAGGCAAGTTGCAGAAAGCTTGTTTTGGGTACAAGCTCAACAGCGATCACAAACTAGAACCGCATGAAGTCAACTTCTCCATAGCTAGGAAGATAGTCGATTTGCTGCTAGAGGGGTACAGCTATGGGGCGGTGTCGAAGCTACTTTTTGAGGAGTATGGCATCGAATTTTCCCTTTCGGGGCTGCGCCATTGGGTAAACAATCCTGCAATCCTCGGTCATACGCGATATTTCACAGAGATGGAATATCGCCGTAATCCTCGCAATCCCCGTCCACCCCAAATCACCCGCAACACTCATCAAGCGATCGCAACCGAGGTAGAAGTCAGCCAAATTAAGCGCAATGCCAAAACCAAACCGCGATTATCTCTTAAGAAAGAGAAGGATTACCCGTTGAAAGGTTTGTTGCGGTGTACCCACTGTGGCGGCGGAATGTATCGCGTTATCTCCAGATACAAATCTGGGGAAACACACTGGATAAGATGTGCTAGGCACGCTCAAAACGTTCATTTTTGTCCAAACAAAACCAACGCAAGGTTAACTACCTTAACTAAACAGGTGATAGAACGAATCACCCAAAAGTCAAAGGAAATTACCGAGCAATCTAATGTAAGCGATCGCAGCCCAGAAGAGTCGGAAGCATTGATCGACCTCAAGCACCAACTAGCAGGACTTGAGGCACTTAACTCAAATAATCCTGCCATTGTCGCAGCTGTGCGGGACATCCAAAGCCAGATAGAAGCCGAGGAAATACGGCTAAAATCTGCCCTTGCAATCGACACTGACAGGCTTAAACTAGCCTGGTCATATTCTCAGGCAACTTTCTGGGATTCGCTTGATGATGGCGATTTACAACAAGCATTCAGGTCATTCGTTGAGGTGGTATTTGTGGATGATTCGGGCAACGTTGCATCTATAGAATTTGGATGGTGAAGGTCATAGTAGGCGATCGCCAGCTTTCTCAGACGCTTTAAAAATTCTTCCCTAGACATTTTTCTCTCCTGAAGCGATATTTCAAGGTTAATCAAAAATCAAAATTTTTCTGTATCAGCTAGATCGCGGATAGTTTGCCAAGTTCGTAGAGGTTGTCGCATCCATCTGTCCAGGCGACTCGAAACAGTTCATCTGATACCACTTTGCTGACTTCTCCTATTTGATTGAAGCGGGTATGATAGCGGTCGGATATCGTCACGCGATCGCCTACCTTAAAAACAACATCGCACCCTCTAAGCAAGCCTAGTTCTATCTCTTCCGTACCAGTGTTTTGAATCACCTCCTCAGAAATACTGGACAACCCCTCCCCCCCCCTCTATCTGGGGTATTTGTCCAGTGTTTTTGTTGGAGGCATTATCCTGTATGGTTTTGACACACTGGACAAGCTCATTTTCGCTGTCCAGTGTTTTTGTCCAGTGTTTTTGCTCTATGCTTTGCTGCGCTTCGATTTCAGCCATTATACTGGACAAGCTTTCTTCTTGGTGATTTTGAGAATTTGTCCAGTATAATGGCTGTGTTTTATGCTGTGCATGGATTTGAGGCTCATTTTGAGGGGTATTCTCAGAAAAGTTGTCCAGTTTTTTGTCCAGTATATCTAAACCTTGCCCAGTAAGGGTTTCAGCCAATATACTGGACAAGCTTAGATCGTTGGTAGGGGGGAGAAGGGGGGTACTCTTTTTAGCCACAGTATAGTTATGCGATAAATAGTAAACTTTACGACGTGGGTCTGATTTACTTGGAGCTTTGACCAGCACTCCCTGAGTACACAACCTGGATAATGCTTTCCAAAGTGAATCCCTGCTACCACCAATAGCATCTTGAATTTCTTCTACTTCAAGCCTGCGATCGCACCCAATCCTTTCAAAGTAAGCCTTAAGCCTTTGGATAACGGGCTTGGTTGTTTCCATCTCTTCATTGCCAGAAACTAATTTATATCTACCTGTCTCCGAGGCTAGAGAGATATTGAAGTTAACGGGCGCGGTTCCTCGTACCTTTGGGGTGCTGAACTGTTTTACTTCTGCTTGAGGTTCGCCCGTAAGCAACCAAACCATACTTGCAGCAGCTGCGATCGCAGTAGAGCCACGCAACTTGTCAACACCTTTCTGCTCCTTGTTCTTGTTGGAGTGGTGAATTAGCAAGCCAGCAGCGTTATACCGTCTTAGGGTATCGTCCAGCTTCATAATGGTTAATTTTGCTTGGCTGGAGTTTTCATCAAAAGATTGGTTGCGATGAATAGAGGCAAAGGAATCAATAACTACCAGGTCGGGGTGAAAATCTTCTAAGGCCATTTCAAAAGCCAACCACTGGCTTTCATCCCAGTTATGTAGAATTCGCCAGTTTTTACTCGCATAGAAACCTCGATTAATTAGTTTGTCCTGGACAAACGTTTCTGGCTCGTCAGACAGAGCAAATAAAACTTTCCCTGTTTTGGCGGGTTCCTCACCCAAGAACGATTCACCAAATAAAAAAGCTGCTGCACAGTCGTATGCGAGTAGTGATTTACCTGCGCCAGGAGAGCCACCAAGCACCGTTACGCCGCTTGCAGGTAATAAACCGGGGAATAACCAGGTTAGTCCATCGGGGACAAAATTCATAAACTCTTCCGGGGTTAGTAATTTTGCCTGTGCTGTTCGGGTTCCTCTGTCCAAATAGGAGGCTATTTCCTGTACTTCGTTCCGAGCATAGCCCTGTTTTCTCAACTCTCTTAGAATGGTGGCTCGTCTGGCTGGGTCTTGTTCTGCGTTCCAACGCTTTACATCCAAAGTTAATCGTTGGGCTTCATCTGCGGTATTTTCTAATGGTTGGTCATTCAACTGATTGCTAGCCTTCTGAGATAAGCGCGGCTGCTGCTTCTTTAACCATGCTTCGTAGCAACAGAGCAACTTTTCATCATCCAAAGATGGGTGTTTGGCGATCGCCTCAGCATTTTTCCACCACCCAAGAGCTTCGCCGCGAACATCAGATCCAAGAGGTGGGGTGCATCGGGAGCAAAAATCGTCGTATAGCTGTCGGGGTGTGCCGCTATAGGGGAGACTCAATTCGTCTAGCCGTCGGGCAGTGGCTACTAAATTCAGGCTAAGTTTCTGGGCTGCATCATTACGAGCGCCGTTGCCTGTTCCGCTTTCTACTAAACTGCGATCGTCTCTACCCAGGTATATCTCTAATGGTGGGCTTCCAGTAATAGCCTGTGCTTGTGTTGGCGTGGGTGCGGCAACTCTGGGTGTATTCGCTGCTTGATGACGCTCAATCATTAGATCGAGTAACCACATCGGGCAGTTGGCAATTCCAATTTCTTGTGGCGATCGCACCCAATGATATTGCCCAGTTTCCGGGTGTACTGATGGCGGTAGTACACTTTGCTGTCCGTTCCAGCGAAATTCAAGTTGCTCTTCTTTGCCGTCTTCGCCCTTGATTCCTGTAGGCAGCTTAAAAGGTTTTACTACACCCCAATATTGGGGTGGAACATAGTAAAGCATTTGTCTCCGTCCAGGCTTGCCAGAGCTAAAAGTTACTGTATCTGGCAGATCTCCCGATGCTAGCTCTAACAGTATCGGTTCGGCATTTTGACCATCCACATCGATGGCTAAAATCCCTCCCGATATCTCACCTGTGCGGATGCCATAACCCTTAGCCTTGCAAAAGTGCTGCTTTATCTGCCCAGTTTTTTTGTCTTCAAAATCTTCGTAATCCCCATCCTGGATTTTGTGAGCGATCGCCTCCCTAGACAATGGCTTCTCACTCTGCCAGTTGGATCGATACGGGCGCTTGCTGCCATTCACTGGGGTTAATGCCCAATCTTTAGGAAGATGATCCAATCCTGAAATCAGATATTGCGCTTTTTGGTAATATTCACTATAATTCTGTGTAGAAGTCATTTTGATCTCCTTAAGGGAAAGATAAGGAGAGTCACATCACTGCCAAAGCCTTGGTTACATATGGAACTCGTTAAACCTGTGATGCCGTAAGGCGTTGAGCAATCCCATATTTCTGTTAAAATTGATATGATTTTTTGTTTTTGTTGGGCTTTAGCAGTGATGTGAAGCCCCTTTTTTTTTAGTGATCGCGCTAACTGAAGCGTATCTTTGTTAGTAGAAAATACTACTTATATAGCTAAGCACATTCGCAATGAATAAAGCAATAGTTTTTCCAAAAAACGCTACTTATTCGCTTACATCACGGCGACAGCCTTGAGTAAACAATAAACAAAAAATTGGATTTTGAAAGGATTTTTATAAAACCCGAAACTCTTGTGAAATACGGCTTATATATTTTCATTATGATGTAGTAAAAACTCCTAATAAGTGTTTTCAAAATTGCGGACTGAGAAAAATTTTTCTAAGGTTTACTAAGGTTAAATTCAACGCTGATTTCGATGCGGGGCGTTCTGCAAGGTTGCCGGAGGCATCGCTAAAATTGCGACCTTGGAAAATTTTTTCTCAGGTTGAATGCGATCGCAGATTTAGTCACATTTCGATGCGGCGACCCTGGAAAATTTTTTCTAGGGTTGAATGCGATCGCAGATTTAGTCAATGAGTGAGCGCATAGCCATCCTTTTCGTTACCAACCAGCTTTTCTGCTTGCACCAGGGCGGCTAAGGCTTCGCGCAGATAACGAACACTTGGCTTTTCTTTCCCCCACTTCCGCGAGTTTCTGATTGCATCAAATGTGACAGGAAAGCTAACAGCACCCTTGATGATCAACATAATTTGCTCAAAATCCACAACCACCGCTTCCTGGGGTTCGATGTCTTCATGGGGTGCGAGGGAGAAATAGCCCTCCAGTTGGTTAATCACCGAATTGGGTGCGGCTTTGTGCTGTTGTACCAACTCCGGGAATAAGCCTAGAAGCGATCGCGCTGGGTCTGGCTGACCATTTCCTGGGTGATTCTCAGTCTTCAACCATTCTGGCATCACCCCCAACTCCCCGCCGGCGACAGGCTCACCAAAGTTATTAGGATTAGCCTTGAAGTAAGCACCACTGGCAACATTAATCTTTCTCAGTCCTGAAACCTTCACGGATTGGGCTACACAGCCAATAAAGCTAACTGACTGCTTAAAAGTGTCAGCCAGTCCCGCCGTCGCTTTGCCTGCTATAGAGGATAGGTTAGAGGCGTGAAGGACAAGGATTAGCGTGCCCCCGCACTTAGCAAAGCGGTTGAGTAAATATTGAATTGCCCAAGTGCGATCGCCTTCCTCTAGGAGTGAAAGTAACCGAGTGGCTTCATCAATGACCAAAAGTAGGTTCTGATTGGTGTATGGTTCAGCCCCATCTAACTTCCTGAGAAACAGCAACAACTCATCAGCTACCGACTTATCAGCTGCGTCTGAGTCTCTGTTAGGGAAACTCAAAGCAGATGTGAGGTTGCAGGCAAACGGGTAAACATCAACGCCCGCCGTGAAATATTGAGTATCAAGGCTAGAATCTAGTGCTTTTGATAGTGTGGCTAGGATTGCGGCTAGAGTACCTTTACCGCCGCGCTGAGTACCACAAATAACCACAACCTGAGAGCCTAAGCACTCATCAATCTTGAAGCCGCCCTCAATCAAGCGATTGACCACTGCTTTTGCTCTTTGGTCTAGCGGTAGTTCGCGGTTGATAGAAACAGGCGATAGCTGTTGCTGGATTGGCTCTGTAATCTCAGCTTGGGGTAGTGGGGCGTTCCGCAAGGTTGCCGGAGGCATCGCAGGCTGTCCTGCCGATTCAATCTGAATTACTCTCTCATGGTCAATCTTGCTGCTAACGTATTGCACCTGAGCAACATGGCTCTGTGTTGTCTCAAAGGCAGGAAATTTACCATGTAGGCTGTATTGCTCTTTCAGCCATCGGTAGGCGTAAAACCGCTTACCTGATTCAAGCTGGTTTAGACACTCTGTAATCGTTGTCATGCATTCTCGCAGCATGATGTATTCTTGCCTTTCCGCAGGGTGCAAATACAGCTTTAACTGCTCAAATTCGTCGTAACCATCAAGGAATTCTTTTCTTGCCTCAGAATTTCCCATACTGCCTACCACATTAAGCAGTCCGCCTCGGATAAATGGGAAAGGGTTAAAAGTCCCAGTACTGGATGTATCTTGGATTTGCGCCCAAATGTAACCTGTAGCACCCAATAACAAGCCAACTGGGGCAAGGGGTGATGTTGCGTGAAAGATTGCGCCAACGATTACAGTGGCAATCCCTGCGGTCTTAGCTAGGCTACTGCCTATTTTTTCTTCATGGGCGAGTTCGAGTAATTGGTCTTTTCTCTCAGCCAACCATTCTGCTGTGTGTCCGGCTTCTAAGAATTCAATTTCAGGATACTGGCTGATAATGGCTGCGGTTTCGCGTGTTATCAGTTTTACTGGGCGATTGTTATTATTATTTTGCATACGTTTTTTAAGGTAGTAGTCTGTCAGGGTTGAAATGAGGGACAGTCGTGTGAGCGTCTCGCTCACGCGGGCAAGATGCCCGCACTACCAAAAATTCCTCAAAACAAAATTGACAGACTAGTAGGTGGTTGTGGGGTGTGGTAGATGCGACCCGCGATCGCTATATTTGCCTTTTGACTTCAACCTGAGAAAAATTTTTCTCAGGTTATGAACCGCGCTTTATTTGCCTGAGAGAACCTTTTCACCCCAGCGCCCTAGTTCCGCGCAGAAGATAGTGAAAACGTTAAACATAATGCATTGAAGGACAACGCCTGGGTCTTCAAATCCCCAAGGGTTACGAGAGGCGATCGTCAAAATAAAGTCAAACGTCCAGAGGGCGACGGCGATAAGACCGATTACCTTCTTGTCTGCGTTAGCGAACTTTGAGCCATTGAATGCTGCCGATTGAAAGCTTTGGATAACAAACGAAATCCCGACGCAGATGTAAAACAATGGGTTTGCGAGTAGTCCCGCGTGTGCCGAAAAGCTGGGCGGAGTCAGGCTCAGAG
Source organism: Calothrix sp. FACHB-168 (assembly GCF_963889195.1). Lineage (NCBI taxonomy): Bacteria > Bacillati > Cyanobacteriota > Cyanophyceae > Nostocales > Calotrichaceae > Calothrix > Calothrix sp. FACHB-168. The sequence continues at coordinate 103,958 of NZ_CAWPNJ010000063.1, read as the reverse complement.
CCATCCCAGGCAACCAGCCCCAACCAGTCCACTGGTTCTCATACCAGGGAAATAAAGGGGAGCCTTGGAATAGAATTTGCCAATACCCATCAGATGAAAGTACTACAAGGAATATAAACATCAATTTCCCTAGAAATGTGCTGCCCGTCGCCCCAGGTGTAAGCATCTGATGGAAGATAATTGTCACCAAGCTAAAAGGGAATAGTGCGACCTTGAGCGTCCAGTCCACTAGCGTTTCTAATAATGTCTTTCTACCTTTTGATGCTGACGGCGCTTGCTCTGACTCTGACTGTTTTGGTGATTCTGGTTTCTTAATTGCCATCGTTAGGTGCGTCCTTACAAGCTGTCTGTGATGTGTACTTCGAGATAAACCGCCCTTTAACAATCCGACCAATACAAAAGTCGGCGGCATCGTAAACCCATGCCTGCTTTGTGGCGTATCGGTTTAGTGTTGTTTTTTTGAGTCGTGGGAGCCTCACCGGGTCGTCTAGATAGTCGCTTAGGGTCAACGTCGCCCCAGTCCGTACTAACCCCGTCTGTGAGAGTTTGTCGCTGGTCTTTTTTCGTTCAGCTAGCTCTTGCCTTTCTCGTTCCTGCTGGCTCTGTAGTTCCTGAGATGCCATGTAAGCTGGCATCTTGTAGCCCAGATTGATGAATAGAGGGGATACCAAAAAAAGCATCCCCGCCCCGCCAGCAAGGAATGGAGCAATATATTTGTCCGTTCTGCTCACATTAACTCCTATGCTTCTTGAATCAGCGCCCGAATCAGCGCTACTTTTTCCCAAGACTTAAGCTCGTGCAACCTATCCACTACCGCTTCTGCATTCTCGGTTATTGGTTCGTTAGAATCGCTGCCAAGCCAAAGTTCATGGGCAATACGACCAATTAACCAGAGGCAATCATTCTCAGCCATCCCGGATAAATCCTCGCCCCAAGTCTCAGTCATCTCTGCAATTAACTTGTTGTCCGCAGACAAACTAAAAAATCCAACTGGTTTAGACATTGTTAAAATCCAATATGTTGTGTATTTACGTGCGGCGTAGATGCAACCTATGGGTGCGATCGCTTTTTCTGACAACTTGGCGATCGCTGCCCCTTAAAACAAACTTTGCTGAATCGCCTCGCCTACCACTTCAGCTTTGCGACTTGCAACCATCCCCGGTACTTCATAGATAACCCGCTTAACTTTGGTCTGGTTGAGTTTCAAAGTCATGTTTTTGCGCTGCCCTGCTAGTGGTTCAAAGCACCATTGAGGGTGGTCTATTCTTGCCCAAGGACACTTGCCCGTATAGCGGTAGAGTGTCCCGTTGATTTGATAAACCTTGTGCTGCGATAGCTCTGAGTGGTCGTAAACGAAAATTAGTTGCCGCATTATTTACCTTTCTCCAAGAAGTTAGAAGCCCAAGCCAATGCGTTAGATGCGTCTGCTAGGGTAAAATCAGCACCCTCTCTTCCCGCTTCGCACAGATACCGGAATACTTGCGGATAGTGGGATTTGAAGCTTTGTAACTGCTCTGCGATCGCTAAGAGTGTATTGAGCGCATCCGCTCTAGAAGCCTGGTCTAAATACAATGCTCTATCAATTCCCATGACTTGCCTCCGGTTGCCGTAACGTAACGTTAACTAGCTTCTGGCGTTGTTGTCTGACTTCCTTGCGGATGAGTTCGCCCAACCATTTACTAGGTGGTGTACCATCGCGGTCTGCAAGCGCCCGAATAATTGGTACTAAATCACCAGGGACATGGTAAGAAATTCGTTCTGCTTTCATGAGTTTTCCTCCTTTAATCCAAGTAAGCTAATGGTTCCAGGGTTTGGTAATACAATCAGGCGATCGCTATTAGGGAACTGCGACTTAACAAAGTCCTCTATGGGCGGTATTTCAAAGCCTCCGCCGCAGCAGAAGACATAATCACCATCTAGCAAAACATCATCAACCTCTCTAAGTACTTTCCTGGTGGCTGGATGCTTGTCTTTCCAGTCCTGTAATGCGGTCGCTAGACTAGCACCCAAGTCGTTGCGAGAGCCTGCCACAATTGCTTGGTATTTATCTCCAACAACTTTGGAGCGTTCTAGGGCTTTGCGTAGCTGGTCAAGATAGATGGTTTCATGGTCACCCGTGTTGGCAGTTTCAGAGAACTTATCAACAATTGCAATCACACCGCCGCCACTGCCAGAGCGTGGTATACCCGCTAATGGTTTACTGCCAAAGCAGTTATAGGGTGTCAGGGTGATTGTGCCGTTGCCAATGTCCAATATGTAAAACTGTCTGGTTTTTGGGTCTTTCTCCTTTATCAGTTTGTGGGCTGCGATCGCGCCGCCGTAACCTTCAGGATGAGCTATAAAGTACCGCCATTCCGTCTGATAAGTGATGCCATCCTTTGAGAACTCTTTGACTTTCTGGAGATTGTTGAACAGTTCCTCACCACGAGCCAGAGCCAAGCAATCAATATCAATTGATAAGTGCTTACGTGTGCGATCGCCATTAAATCTTGTTGCTCCATCTAGAAAAGTTGGATGGGATGCGATCGCGCCCAGAACCATGTGCGGAAAATATTTGACTTTCGCTCCAGGCGTTGTCCCAACTTCAATGCGCTGCTTTGAATTGTTGATAATCTCAGCATCTGCACCAACCAGCCAACTTTTACTGTCCCAATCGAATGCCCCAAGCATACTCTGTGGGCTAGAAACCTGCGAGATGACAGACCGAATGGCATCGAAATAACCATCTGCTAGAAACTTAATGCGACCATTGCCTGCATCAATCTTCAAGCGCGACACTTTGACCCGCTTCTGATTCTTACCTCTGGTACGCTTTTGTTGTGGCGCATCCTCAAGTACCGCCGCGTCGCCAACGTTTATCAAATCATCTATAGATTCAATCGTGGCTAGTCCATTAGACTCGCTCAAAATTACCTCCTTCGTTTACGTTATTTATCTGAATTAAGTACTTGCTTAATGCTTTTAAAGCGCCGTTTCACGCTTCATGTTTCACGCGCTTAATGGCGTTTCATTCTGTTTCACGACCCTGAAACACTGATACAACCGTTGAAACACGCAACATGAAACAGGTTATGAAACAAATCTGAAACAACTTGCTTTCGTTAAATTACGTAATTCAGTTTTCAAGGTTCAGGCACAAAACACCACAGCGATCGCAGATGTGCGATCACTTAATGCAGATGTGCGTGGTTAGTGAATAACCTGTGGTGTAGGTAACAGCCCTTGCAACAACCCTCTTAAGGAAATCCGTCTTGGCGTTTTGCGTTGATTGACGTTGTTTACCTGACCTCTCTACTGTAGCCTACTAATCCACTAATAGATTAGTAAGGAAGTAACAGATATCTTATAAGAGAAAGGCGTATTAATCGGATATACTGATGAGTTAATCTACTAGTGAGTTACTTTATTAATATACAAGCTTCAAGTATTGAAAATGAAGAACGATTTAACAGTGCATTGCAAAATCAAAGATTTAATGGATTCACAAGGAATCAGCCAGCTTCGACTTGCCGAAGAAACAGGGCTATCTCCTGGCACTATTGGCAGGTTGTACAGGAATCAGGTTTCTAGAATTGACAGTTCAACGCTGGTCGCTCTGGCAAAATACTTTGGGCTAAAGTCTGTCAGTCAAATCATTGAGTTTGAAATTGGATAGGAGGTATTATGACCAACGCAGGACAACCGCCCCGCATCGAATGTCAAAGCGTATGCTTTTTAAACTGTTTCGATGCTGAATCAATCGCCAAAATATTAGAAGCTGGAGGTTTGCCCAAATGACTCAAGCAATACAAAAACTAGTCACATTCGATGAATTTGTAGAATTTTTAAAAACACAACCAGAAAATATTCACTATGAATTGTATGATGGAGCAATTATTCAAATGCCACAACCAAAAGGAAAGCATGAAGAAATTATTGCTTTTTTAGTAATGATTATAATGGTCGAATGTCACAGTCTTAAGCTTAAGTATGGTATATCGAATAAGGCACTAGTACAGGCTGAAAATAAACAATCTGGATACTTCCCAGATATTCTTGTAATGAATCTATCCAATTTAGGAAACGAACCCCGCTGGCAAGAAGAGTCTATCTTAACTCAACCAGAATCAATACCATTAGTGGTTGAAGTAGTTAGTACTAACTGGCGTGATGATTATCACAAAAAGTTTGCCGATTATGAAGAAATGGGTATAAAAGAATATTGGATTGTGGATTATTTAGCTTTGGGTAGTAAGGTGTTAATAGGCAACCCCAAACAGCCAACAATCACAATTTACTCTTTAAGTGATGAGGGTGAATATCAAGGCAAGCAATTTAGAGGTACAGACCGCATAGAATCACCTACATTTCCAGAGTTGAATTTAACTGCTCAACAGATTTTTTCAGCAAATAATGAATAGAACACTACAACTCACACAGGTTGACCCTCAGAACTAGGGACGATACCTGCGGCACGCGAGTACGCGATCGCACAGTTAAGCTGACAGCACTGAGGGGCAATCGTCTGACCCTAGAAAAATTTTTCTCAGGTTCATGTCCACATACTAGCGATCAGATAGCGACGACGGAAGCTGAGAATGACGGCATCACCACAGTTAGGCGATCGCCCCGCATCGAATGTAACGGTGCTTTGACTATTTTTGCAATTCCTCAATAGGTATATCTGCGAAGGCTTTATACAAATCCCTGGATTCCGGTCTAGGACGCGCCAAGTGGTAAATAACAAAGGCGATCGCCCACTTACTACAGCTAGCGTTCTGCAAGGTTGCCGTAGGCATCGCCCTACCCCAAAACAAGAAATAGGAGCATTCACCTTAGAAAATATTTTCCAAGGTTTGTAATTAAAAAAAGTCAACTTTTTTTAACACGAGCGCCCTAACCATTTTGCTATCTTCACCCCAAAATAGTTAAAATTGCCCAGACACCGTTAGTTAATTTAAAAAGTTATTAAGGATTTATACTTATTATGCCTAACATCGAACAGCTGCAAGCCGTCATGACTGGTACAGAGTCAAATCGCATCGAGGCGTTGCGGCGGATGTTAGCATACCCAGTCAAGCAACGTGATCCGGAAGGTTCGCGGTTTTGGTATTTGCGTCCTGGTGCGGATAAGTTGCAAGCAGCAGATACCCTACCCATTGCTGTGGGTTTTTACCCAGAACTGAATGAAGCGACGCAGCAACAAATTGTTACATTTTTGACATCAAAAGAGCAACCACCAGGAATTTATGAGCATTACCTTAGCAGAGTTAACCCAGATAAACCTGTGATGTATATACTTCTACCTGAACAAGAGCGCACAGGCAGGGTAGCGTTAATATTACCTACAGAAGGGGGACTACGCCAACGACAAATCCAGACTTTTGCTTGGAATGAGCAAGAACTACTAGGACGTTTGAGCCGTTTAGAACAAGGACTACTACCCATAGCTATTAAAGCATCAGATTTAATTCCCTTAGTGGAGTGGGTATTTTACGAAGCTGCGGAAACATCTCAAGAATTGGCGCGAGAACTTGCCAAAGTTACCCGTCGCATAGAAAAAGCAATTCCCCAGGTTTATAACGCAGAAAATGAGGACGGATATTTACGCAAGCTGTTTGTAAGTTTTAAACGGGAGTTATTGCCTACTCTAAAACTAACATCGAATAAAGAAAAAGATTATAGTTTTGCGGATATTTATGCCCAGACAATTTCCTATGCGTTATTTACAGCTAGGGTATTTAGTTATGTAAAAGATGAAAGGCAAGCTCAAGATAAGGAAACTTATTTTGATCGAGAGGATGCTTGGCAATACTTACCCGAAACTAACCCGTTTTTGCGCCGTTTATTTGAGGATGTATCGCAGCGTGAAGAGTCAGAGTTAGGAGAAGAATTAATCAATGCAATTTCGGAAGTGTTTAGTATTCTGCGGGCTGCAAAAATGGATGCGATTCTGTTAGATTTTCGGCAGAAGATGAACCGCGAAGATATTGTTATTCGGTTTTATGAGGATTTTTTAGCAGCGTATAAACCTCAACTTCGAGAGCTTCTAGGAGTTTACTATACACCGGAACCTGTGGTTTCATATATGGTGCGGTCGGTTGATGAGTTGTTGAAAGATAAGTTTAATAAACCATTGGGTTTTGCTGATCCAGAGGTAATGATTCTTGACCCAGCTTGTGGAACAGGTACATTTTTATTATGGATTTGTCAGTTAATTTATCAACGGTTTCAAGAGTCACCAAATGCGTTGACAGAGGGGTTAGTTGATAAGTCGTGGTCGGGTTATGTAAGCGAACGTTTGTTGCCAAGAATATTTGGTTTTGAGTTGTTAATGGCTCCCTATGCTATTGCTCATCTTAAATTAGGGCTTTTCTTAGAAGAGACTGGTTATATTTTTGATACAAAACGCTTACAAGTATATTTAACAAACTCTTTAGAGCAAACCTTGCCCAATAAGCCAGAGATACCTTTTGAGGAGTTCATTGCAGCCGAAGGAGAAGCTGCTTTAGAAATCAAAAAGGCGAAGAAAATTATGGTTGTGATTGGTAATCCTCCCTATTCTTATGAATCAAAAAATACAGGTGAATGGATTAGTAATTTAGTTAAGGATTATTATAAAGTAGATGGTCAATCACTAAGAGAACATAACCCAAGAAGTTTACAAGATGATTACATTAAGTTTATTAGGTTTGCACAATGGCGCATTGAACAGACAGGATATGGAATTTTATCCTTTATTTCTAATCATAGCTATCTAGATAATGCAACCTGTAGAGGTATGCGTCAAAGTTTAAAAGAAACTTTTAATAGTATTTATATTTTAGATCTGACATGGTAATAGTAAAAAAGAAAATAGCGCACCAGACGGTTCAGTGGATAAAAATATTTTTGATATTCAACAAGGAGTTTCTATAAGTATATACATCAAAAACCCCATAAAAAAAATAGATAACAAGATATTTCATAACCATTTATGGGGTACACGCAAAGAATACGAAAATACAGCAAATGGAGCTTTACTTTCTGGTGGAAAGTACTATTGGCTTTCTCAAAATAATATTACTACAACTCAATGGAAGACACTGAACTGTAATTCACCTTTTTACCTTTTTGTACCTCAGGATATAGACTTACGAGTAGAGTACGAATTAGGATGGAAGATAACAGATATATTTCCTTTAAATTCCACAGGAATTGTTACCGCACGCGACCATTTTGCTATTCAGTGGAATTCAAAAGATATGTTTACTATAGTTCAAGATTTTGTAAATATTCCAGTTGAGAATGCACGAGATAAATATAAATTAGGTGAAGATAAAAGAGACTGGAAAGTAAATTTTGCTCAAGCTGATATCCGTAGAACGGATATAGATGAAAACAAAATAGTTCCAATTTTATATCGTCCTTTTGATGTTCGCTATACTTACTACACGGGAAAATCAAGGGGCTTTCACTGTACTCCGCGTGGTGATGTAATGCGACATATGTTAGTAGATAATATTGCTCTTCTTACAAGCAGAATGACTAAGGGTGAACAATTTGCCCATATACAAGTCACTAACCTTATATCAGAAAAAATTTTAATGTCTCCAAAAACATCAAATAATAGTTTTCACTTTCCTCTCTACCTCCACCCCAACCCAAACAACCCAAAAGAATTAGAAGAACCTACTCGCCCCAATCTTTCCCCCGAATTTCTCAACACCATCACCTCAAAACTCGGCTATACCCCCACACCAGAAGCCATCTTTTATTACATCTACGCCATTTTCCATTCCCCAACCTACCGCACCCGCTACGCTGAATTCCTCAAAATAGACTTTCCCCGTGTACCTCTCACCAGTGATGATAAACTTTTCCGCCAACTAGCAACTTATGGCGAAGAATTAGTAGTATTACATTTAATGAAATCACACAAATTAAATAATTTAATTACTGAATTTATAGAAAATACAGGTAATCGCCTAGTTGATGCAAGATATCCTCAATTTATTAACCAAAACGAAGTAGTAATCAACAAAAAAGGAGACAAATTTACTGGAATTCCAGAAAATATCTGGAACTTCTACGTAGGCGGTTATCAAGTATGTCAAAAATGGCTCAAAGATCGCCAAGGTAGACAATTAAGCAATGAAGACATTCAACACTATCAACGCATAGTTGTAGCACTAAAAGAAACCATAGAACTAATGGCACAAATTGACGAAGCCATACCTGGCTTCCCGATTGAGTAGTCACACCATCTGCTGTCAGTATTTCAAACAGCTTCTATTTTCCCAATCAAGGGGTAAAGTGAAAAGTGAGGAAACAATATATCGTATATTAAGCTATCACCGTGCTAGAAGCCGTCATCCAAGAATTAATTCGCAAACAACGTCCCTATTTCCTGGTTCAGGGTAGCCCCATCAAAGGCGTTGACAATCAATATTGGCTTATCTTCAAGCACCGTGATGCTGACAATTTCTTACATAACATCGTTTCCTTCTTGGGTATCGGCGGTAAAAACGCCACTCACAAACTGCTACGGATTGACCTTAAAAAAGCAAAAGTATTTGAATATACTCCCCGCATAGCCGGAGATTTACCTAGTGTCGCCCTCTTGAGAACCAGCCGCCTCAGGATAATTGAAAAATTCCTCAACCAAGAAAGCGTCACCAAAGAAAAAACTTTACTCGCAGGTAGCTTCCAAGAAATCAAAGGTCGCCGTCGCAAATTTAACCTACCTGCGGAACTAGATAAATACAATACTTTCATCAGCAACATTTTAGAACGTAGCCAAATTTACCGCCGCTCCACCGCATACTTTGACAGTGGTATTCTCAAGCTATATCAAGAACCCCTTGCTGCCATTGTGCAAACAGAAGGTCAAATTCGCCTGCTCATGGACTGGCAAGGTTTTACTAAACAAACAGATATTGCTGAGTTAGAAAAACTACATGACCCCAACTACCGCATCCAGTTTGCCCATCGCACCTTAGCAGAATTTCTCCAAGGGTTAGAAGAAAACGCCTTTACAGGTACAGAAATCTTAGCAGAGTTAGTCCGCCTGGGGTTCCTCTACATCAAGCTGGTAAAAATGGAACCCACTCACGCCATTTACCACAAAAAAACAGGTATCCTTAGCGACATACTCGATAACCACATCCTCCACGAAGGTTCAGATAACTTTACCCGCGCCGCCCATTCCCGCAACGCCGAAAGCGTGACATTTCTTTACTCTTGGGAATCAAATATGGATGCGGAAACCATTAGCGAAAGTATCCAACAGTTTGACACCGAATGGCAACAAAGCACCAGCTTTGACTTATCCCCAGAGTTTTTGCAACAGGTACTACTAGAAAAAGAACGCCGCACCAAGCTTCGCCAACCCGTTATTGAGTCCATTACCCCTGATGAAATTCCCCCTGGAGAAACCACCCCAGTAGAAATATCTGGTCAAAATTTAGACAAAGTAGAAGATATCACCGTCCCTGATGATGAATTGGTCAAAGTCATCATCACCAGCCAGCAGCCAGAACGCATCATTGGTCAAGTAGAAGTAGACCCTGACCACCCACCGACTCCCCTCAAGGAATTTAAAGTTAAAACCAGTACTGGGATTTATAACACCACACCCAATAAACCCGTTACCGTTACTTCATCTCAAACAATACCCGATTTTACAGAAATTGCTGGTTTTCAGCAGTCTGTAGAAATAATTCTCCAAGGACAAAACGGCACTCCCGAAGACTTTTTATACTGGTTAGCGCAACAGCGCCCCCGCCAGTTCCGTGTAGAACGCAGCGACCAACTTGACCAATTCGTTAACCAAGAAACCCTGTTTGAACATCAAAAATCTGGAGCGCAACACTGTTTAAGGGTAATGCAGGATTTTGGTGTTACCGTTTGTGCAGATGCCGTGGGATTAGGGAAAACACGGTTAGCAGCCGCCGTGACTCGGTTATATCGAGAACAACACAGTCAAGCCAGAATTGCTATCATTGCTGCCAAAAAACTGTTCCCCAACTGGGAAAGAGAAATGGCTGAATTGGGCTTTAACAGTGGTGATTATGAGTTGTACAACAAAAACCTGATGAGCCGCAAAGGAAATAACTTCCTAGCGGACTTTAATCGCTACGGTGGCGCTGATTTAGTAATTATTGACGAAGCACACGAAGGCATCCGCAACTACAAAAACCGCATCCACAAAATCTGTTTAGAAATTCGAGAAAAAGACCTCAAAGCCAAACGACAACGTTATTTTTTACTCCTCACAGCTACCCCTTGGAATAACCGCAGAGAAGATATTTATAACATCCTTTCCCCCTTTCTCAGTCGTCCACAAGGTTTTAACGATTTAGGTTTTCCCCCAGAAGTCGCCTTGTGGTTCCAAAACCGGGAAACAGGAGTAGAAAACTTTACTGACGATACTGATATTTTTCGCCGCACCTACCGAGAACTATTTCTCCAGCGCACCCGACAGATGCTGCGAGATGCCACCCCCGACCTCAATTTATATGCCAAGCGGGTAGCAGAATGGTTACCTGTAGAATTTGAAACCAGCACTGAACAAGCCCTTGATCAGATATTTACCCAATTTGAAACCAGTTTATTTATTCCCTTTGCAGATCCAATTCGTTACCTACGCGGCAGAGTAGAACAACGCAGCCTGTTACGCAACCAACGCCGCTTTTTCCTGCAACGGGCTGAATCCAGTATGTACGCTTTGCGCCGCACAATCAAAAATTTTGGCGATCGCATTCGCAAAATGCAAGAACAGTTAGAAGCTGTTTCCCCCGACGCAGATGGCTTAAAGGAATTTCTATTATTGCACTACGGTTTTGAATCAGACAAGAAAATTGATATTGATTTTTTAGACATAGATGACCGTGAAATTTGGGATGAAGATTATGAAGAAGAAGAGGAGGATGAAAACGAAGAAAATAGCGCAGAACAACAACAAAAACGGCAACAACTGCGTCGTTCCATAGATATTGCTACCGATGCCCTCCGCAATAATTCTCAAGAAGCTCAAGCTATTCATAACAGAATGCTGGCTGATTGTGCGGGCGATTTAAATCAATTACAACAGATTCAAAATTTGTTAGCAGATGAATTTGTCAAAGACCATAAACGAGAACAAGTTACCCAAAAAGTACGCCAATTAGTTAGCCTGGGTCATAAAGTACTGCTAATTTCCACCTTCTCAGATACAGTAATTGACTATTACCGTTACATGGCTGCTGATGTAGAAATAGCAACTAAAGGTATCGGTATGGCTATTGGTTCTACTAAAAGATATTATCCCAATAATTCCGAGCAACAACTGCAAGTTACTCCTTACAATATCCTTCGAGGAAGCAGCCAAAAAACTGGTTTAAAGCGACAACAAATATTTCGGTTATTTGCCCCAGCAGCTACTTGTAAAAATGCTACAGAAAGACCAAACCAAGAAGAAGAAATTGCCATTCTAATCGGTTCAGAAACCCTCTCAGTTGGTCAAAATCTTCAAGATGCAGATTATTTAATCAACATCGACCTCCCCTGGAATCCCATGATTTTAGAGCAACGGATTGGTCGCATTGATAGACCTAAACAACACAAATGTCAGAATATTTCTATTTACTATGCCAACAGCGAAAGCCAACTATTAAGACAAGCCAGCCGTTTAAGCAACCTGAATAAAAAACTCGTAGGAGATATTGTGAGTGCAGATGGAGAAATACCCAGTATTTCTAGTGTCGATACACTAGGCGCTTCTATTTACGGCGATACCCTATTTGATGATGAAGTTCTCCCAGGATACATTGATTTTCTTAACAGCCTAGTTAAAGCTAGACGTATGGAACAAGGAAACCTGCAAGAAGAAACTTATCAAAAACAGGAAACTAACCGCGACCTTTACACCCAAAACGAAATCCTGCATAGCGAAGAACTCAGCAAATTAATTGAAAAACTGGGAGAAGATTATCAAGCCAAACCCATTGCTTTGGGACGGCGTACAGGAGAAAAATCCGAACCTACAGGATTAGTAGCCTTAACTGTGGAATATTTTGGCCCGAATGGCGAACCAATTCCCCAACAAAAACAAACTGTTTACTGGAATGACCAAACAGGAGAACGAGATGGATATGGACTAGCCATAGCAAACGCCTTTAAAACTCCAGAAGCAGGAGACGTATTTTCTAGTAAATATCTACTGTCAGAACTACAAAAACTTTATAACCAGCTAGTAACTCTTAAAAAACAACGTTCTGCGGAACTAGCACAACCTGAAACATTAGAAAATATTAATATTACCTCAGAACGGATTACTCGCATCCAACGCCGAGTTAGTATGCTTGATAGTTTCCCTTCAGGACTGGATAGGACAAACGTTAGGAATACTTTCAAAAAATTAAATACCTGGAAAGAAACTAAGGGTGTACAAAAACTTCTACGCGAATATACAGATGGAGAGAAATCAAAACTAGATGATGCTACCTTTGTTGTTAGCCTAGTACAAGATACTGATATTTTAAATTTAATTGCTTCGGAAGGTATCAAGCCTACAAGCTTGAAAGTTTCTCTTGCTGCACTTTTGCTTAGAGCTTAATACAATAATTTATCAACTTAATTCCATGTGAAAAATGTTGATTTTAAGCTTTTGGGCTACCGATCATGGTTATTTTACTTCCGCCGACTTATACTAGATAATTTCTTTCTTAAATGATAAATAACTATTTGACAATAAGGTTTATATTTACCGTCATTTTGTCTATCACTCCACTGTTGAATTTTTCTATTTAAAATTGCTTCTGTCCAATCTCCCTTGGGATATTGACTTTTTAGCTGTTTAAGTACAAGTTCTAAAACTTCTTTCCTATTATTAACTAAAGTTTGCATATTGAGATTTAAAACTTGATTTAAATCATTATTTATAGTCACATCATCAGAAGCAATTTTTCCATTACCTAAATATTTAATTAAATCTTCACAATTTCTATGATTATCAAGAGGATTAATAGTAATTTCTGTATTACCCTTCTTTGTATCACAATGTTGCAAGTGACTTGGCGAACCTTGACCACCTTCACAAGCACCAAGCAAATTATTGTAATCTAATTGAAGTTCTTCATATTCATCTTGTGATTGCCAATGTTCAATTTTCATTCTGTCAGCACTAATACGTTGCATACAATAGCAGCAAATATGTCCTTGCTCGGTTAGTAAAGATTCGCGTAATTCATCTTTTTCAGAATAATTATCATAATCAGCAAAAGATTTAAGGCGATGCTCAAGTAATGATTGAGGTTCCCTACCCTTGATAATACGCTTCATATTTGTAATTATCTAATCTTCTAAAAAACCAATAAGTGTATTAGCACGAACTACTTCTGAATCATTCTCACCAAGTAAATTAGATAATTCCTTTAAAGCCGATTTAGCTGCTTCTAAGCGACCATCATCTATTAATTGAAAACAGTGATTTATCTGCTGTTGTACTTCATTTGGTCTTTCTTTTACATTCATTAATTCATATAAAATTGAGTTACTATCTTTGCCATAGGTATAGGGTGTATTCTCGACTAACTGAGAATTTTCTAAAATAAATACATTTTCTCTTCTGACTCCACTCAATACCTGCGGCGAATGAGTAGTCACAATAAATTGACAATTAGGAAATGTTTGTGTCAAACTGCGAATTACAGTCCTCTGCCACTGGGGATGTAAATGCAAGTCTATTTCATCAATTAAAACTATTCCTTCTCCTGATAACGCATCATTAGAACTTGGGTTAGCAATTGCCAATCGCCTTGCTAAGTCGGTGACTATCATTAATAACATCTTTTCACCATCAGATAGTTGCTCTAACCTTAAATCTTGACGATTTTTTGTAATAGTCAATGAAGGTTGACTGGGAACTTGGTCAGAATAAAAATCTCGGTTTGTTGTTGACCTTACTACTCGTAAATCCGAAAAATGACTGCTAGAAAATCTCTCTAAGAAATTTGTAATAGCTCTTCTGACAATCTCTAATTTAGGGTTTCTATAATTACGATTATCTCTTAATCTAATTTCATTTTCATAATCTTCCTCTTCTTTAAACCAATCAAAAAAATCCTGGAAGTCGTTGACCCCTGTAGAAAAAGCTTTTTCGTAAGCATACAATTGATGATACAGTTCTTTCTTAGTTTTCTGGCTGCCCTTATTTTTAAAAGTATACGGATTTTTCAAAACCATTCTATGGGTTTGATAATAAACCATTACTGGTAAATTGAAATCAGGATGAGATTTTAAATTCTCTTGTAGGCGTTTAATATAATAAGTAATATCATCATAGTTACTTTTATCTTGTGTATATACACGTTCTTGCAGCATCTTCCAAGATAACTTTTCTCCCTGTCCTGTTAAAATTGTTATAGTATTATCAGTAGAATTAGAATTAACATTTATATCATTTTCTGTAAACCTCACTTCTAATTTTTTACTATTGCGGAGTCTAGCTACAAATTGAGCTAACATTATCGCCATACAATCTAAAATCGAAGACTTGCCTGCACCGTTTATACCAATAAATACCGATTCGTTGCTTTGAGGAAAGTTTAGGATAATTTCCTGCAATCCTCTAAAATTTTGAATGTGCAGCTTTTCAATATGCATGACTGTAATTGTGAGTACATTCAATAATTTATCGAAAATTAGCAACGTTGTGAAACCGGAATAACAAACCTGATTTTTTCACTTAATGCGTTATACTCCGCCACATTGTTGGAAATTGGGTCGCCCAGGTATCGGCTAAAAGTGTGTGTCTGCCCTGCAAACTCGTTAAAAATCATCATTAATATTATTAGTTATGCGATCGCGCCCGCAATCCTTGAGTGTTTTGGCTTGGTTTGCACGGCGTTCTTGTTAATCATAACGCGCCGTCACCAGACCACTGAGCAACTACACGCAAGCCTAATTCTTCTAACAGAATCCGGCTAGCCCAAGCATCACCACCGATGTTGTAGTCACCAATAATAGCTACGTCATAAGGAGTAGAATCGAAAGGCAGTGTACCGTCTTTCTTGGCTTGGTCGGCTCTGGGGAATACCCAGTCACGAATTTGGTCGTTAGCGATGTGGTGACCCAAAGACTGAGACACACCACGGAAGCCTTCGCAACGTACAGGAATAACAGGCTTGTTGATTTCTTTAGCTGCTTTCTTAGCTACGGCTTCGATGTCATCCCCAATCAAACCGATGGGACATTCAGATTGAATAGAAACACCACGGCTGAGGGGGAACAGTACTTCTAGTTCTTGAATCAACTTTAAGAGTTTTTTGTCACCACCGAAAACGATGTCTCTTTCTTGGAAGTCGGAGGTGAAGTGCATGGTACCAAAGGTATCAACACCAGTTGTACCAATGTAGTAGTTACGACGACCAGACCAAGACCAGTAACCGCAACCTACAGGCCCGTGGCTGATGTGGATCATGTCCTTAATAGGGCCCCAAACCACACCTTTTGAACCTGCATAAGCACAACCACGAGCGGTCATTACACCAGGTAAAGATTTGATGTTAGACTTAACGCCGCAGTCAGACTTACCTTCTTCGTATACATTTAAGTGCTTTTCCCGTTTTTTAGCTGCTTTTTCGGGATAGGCTTGGAGAACTTCTTTAATTAGTTCTTTTCTTTCGTCAACGATATTCTTGTTTTCTGGAGGAGTCATTTCTAGTCTCTCTTGCTCCTAAGGAACCGGGATAGTCAGGGTAGGGGATTTCCCCTATGGGGTTGGGGACTCTTCGTCCCCGTGGGGGATAGAAATTAGATCAAAGGTAAAAGGGAAGTGATGTAGGTATTCCCTTTTCCTAAAACTTTGCTTACTGAGCTTACTTAGCGGAAGCTTCTGCGGGCTTACCGATGATATCTGCGTGCTTAGAATCGTCGTCAAGGATACCGTATTCGATCAACAGTGCTTCTAATTCATCCATTTCGATTGGTGTTGGAATGGTGAGGTTGGTGTTGTTGATGATCTTCTTAGCTAATGCGCGGTATTCTTGAGACTGGTTGCTGTCAGGAGCGTACTCGTTAACAGTCATCCGACGCAATTCAGCGTGTTGAACGATGTTGTCGCGAGGTACGAAGTGAATCATTTGGGTGTTCAACCGTTTTGCCAAGGTTTCGATAAGTTCGTGTTCCCGGTCAGTTTTACGGCTGTTACAAATCAAACCACCCAAGCGCACACCACCAGAGTGAGCATATTTCAAAATACCGCGAGCGATGTTGTTAGCAGCGTACATCGCCATCATTTCACCAGATGTAACGATGTAGATTTCTTGTGCTTTACCTTCACGAATAGGCATAGCGAAACCACCGCATACAACGTCACCTAATACGTCGTAAGATACGAAGTCTAGGTCTTGGTAAGCACCGTTTTCTTCCAAGAAGTTAATAGCGGTGATGATACCACGACCGGCACAACCTACACCGGGTTCTGGACCACCAGATTCTACGCACTTAACACCACGGAAACCGGTCAGCATTACTTCTTCGAGTTCCAAGTCTTCAACTGCACCACGTTCAGCAGCCAAGTGAAGAACTGTGGTTTGAGCTTTAGCATGGAGCATCAAACGGGTGGAGTCAGCCTTAGGGTCACAACCCACAATCATGATGCGCTGACCCATTTCTGCCATAGCTGCAAGGGTGTTTTGGGAGGTGGTAGATTTACCGATACCACCTTTACCGTAGAAAGCTATCTGTCTAATATTTTCGTCAGTCATGGTTCGTGTTTCCTGCAATTGGTTGGTTGGTGGGTCTTTTGCTTTGGTCTGTTGGGTCTCACGCCCGTTGAAGCTCGGAGTGAGTTTGTGTAGAACGTCGCCGGGGGCGATCGCTCCACAGCAAAAACTATCGGTTGTAAAGACATGTACTATGTTCCTCGGTCAAATTAAATTTTTTTTCTTTTATTCTTTGTTAATAGCCATGAAATGACTATTAACAAAGGTAATTACGCACTTTACAAATACTTATGATTCAGATAGAAACACCTGGTAGAACTTGACTGAATCTCTTCGTCAACAATCAATCATCAAGTCCAAATTACTTGTTCAAAATAGCGCCTTTGACATTGGAGACGCGAGCCATTGCAGCGCTGATATCATCAGCAGATACTCCATTGGCTGCCATTGCATCACTGAGGTGTTTAGCAACCACATCAAAGTGTTGGGGCTGGATGTTCATACCAGTATGGGTTTTGTCCATTGGGCGGCCTGCATATTGCTTGGGCCCTTCCAGTAACTGAGCTACGAATGCAACAAAGTGACCGCGTTGCTTCGCCATATCTGTCTTAGCGAAGAAAGTATTCACGCTGCTGTCTGCTTGGATGCGTTTGTGCAAATCTGCAACTACTTTATCGAGAGTGGCTTGTCCACCAATTTTTTCGTACAGTGCGCTCATATCCTCATTCCTTTGAAGCGAGTTGGATTATGGAAATCGCAATTAGGCGTTGAATACTTGCCTATGTGCTTAAGCTGTCTGTTGTGGGTAGGATTTAATTCATTGATGCGAAGTGAATTGTCTCGGTCAAATCCTACTTTCTGTTTCTTTGAGTCTTGCACATTAGGTGTATTTGTGTGGTGCGTAAAGCTTTATAGCAGTGGCTCGACGGCTTCAACTATCAGGTTCTTGCTGACACGATCCTGCAATCTGGCTTCTATGGCAATTTTGAGAGTTGCTGTGCTGCTAGAACAAGAACCACATGCTCCTTGAAGCAGAACCTTGACGCGATCGCCGTCAACATCGTAAAGTTCAACATCTCCACCATCAGCAATCAGAACGGGTCTGACTTCTTCATCTAAGACCTTTTGAATCAGTGCAATTTTCTGCACATTTGTGAGTCCGAGTTGTGATTGTTTACCAGTAGCAATATCGGTTGCAACTTTCACGCCGTAGTTGTTGATTGCAGGTGTTGCGGCTTCTTGCTGAACTTCTTTAATAATATCATCAATATTCGCCAAACAGGAACCGCATCCGCCACCAGCTTTCACATAATTTGTTACCTGTTCCGCATCAGTGAGGTTATTTTCCAAAATCACGCGCCGAATTCTGGATTCGCTGATACCAAAGCAGCTACAAATTAATGCGCCTTCATCATCGTCATCATGAGCCGCCAAGGGAATGCCACGATAGTTATATATAGCTGCTTCTAGGGCTTCTTGTCCCATGACAGAGCAGTGCATTTTTGCTTCTGGCAATCCGCCCAGATATTCTGCAATGTCTTTATTCGATACATTGAGGGCTTCATCTAAAGTTAAACCCTTAATCATTTCGGTTAAAGCGCTGGAAGATGCGATCGCACTTGTGCAGCCAAAGGTTTGAAAGCGGGCATCAAGAATCTTATCGCTAGCGACTTCAACTTTCAGGTGTAGTCTTAAAGCATCACCACAAGCAATGCTACCTACTTCCCCAGTCGCTACCTTCACCCCAGTTTCTTCAGCTTCTTCGATGACTCCCTGATTCTTGGGATTGTAAAACAATTCTAATACTTTATCTGTGTAGTCCCACATAGCCGATTTAGGATTTTAGAGTTTGGATTTTGGAATGGGGCATTGGGCATGGGGCATGGGGCATGGGGCAACAGTCAACAGTCAACAGTTAACAGTTAATTGTCTCCCTTCCCTAATCCCTAATCCCTAGCCTCTAACGATGAGCCAATGTTTGTTCTTGCGCTTGCAGCCAGCCAGCTTCATCATTTTTGAAGGGTGAAAGGGCACGCAAACGTTCGACAATTTCTGGCATAACCGCAATTACTTGATCGATTTCGGCTTCTGTGGTGTAGCGACAGAGGCTAAAGCGGATGGAACCATGTAAAGTGGTGTAGGGTAAGCCCATTGCCCGCAATACGTGGGAAGGTTCCAAAGAGCCAGATGTACAAGCTGAACCGGATGAGGCACAGATACCGTATTTGTTGAGTAGTAGCAGAATGGCTTCGCCTTCAATGTATTTGAAGCCAATGTTGGTGGTGTTGGGCAATCTCTGTGTTGTATCGCCGTTAACTTCACAGTCAGGGATTTGAGCGAGTAAGGTTTGTTCTAGGCGATCGCGCAGCCTTCTTTCTCTCTTAGTCGCTTCTTCTAAATGTAACATTTCCAGTTCGGCAGCTTTACCGAGAGCAACAATCCCTGGAACGTTCTCTGTTCCGGCACGCCGCCCGCGTTCTTGATGTCCACCAATTAAGAAGGGACGGAATCTCACACCGCGTCTTATATACAAAGCACCGATACCTTTAGGTGCATGTATTTTATGACCAGAAAGAGTCAGCATATCTACGGTGCTATTCTTCATATTCAGGGGGATTTTGCCCACTGCTTGCACCGCATCAACGTGAAATAAAGCGCCATATTCTTTGGCACGTAAGCCAATTTGCTCGATGGGGAAAACCACGCCAGTTTCGTTATTGGCATACATCGTGGTTACCAAAGCTGTGTTACCTGTCAAGGAAGCTTCTAGCTCATTGAGATCCAATTGTCCCTGACGATTTACTGAAAGATAGGTAACACTGTAACCTTGGGTTTCTAATTGTTTGCAGACATTCAGTACTGCTGGGTGTTCAACTTGAGTTGTAATAATGTGGCGTTTGTCTGGTTGTGCCAACAGTGCAGCGCGAATTGCTGCATTATCACCTTCAGTACCGCAACTAGTGTAGACAATTTCTGACTCATCTGCTCCCAGAAGGGCTGCAAGTTGTTCTCTTGCTGTTTTCACGGCTTTGGCTAGTTGTCCGCCAAAGGTATGCATACTAGAGGGATTGCCGTAATATTCCGTTAAGTAGGGCAATATCAGCTCTACAACTTCTGGATCTACCTTTGTAGTGGCATTATTATCGAGATAAATGCAGTTGCTTTGCATTGGCTTTAATTTAGGAATTATGAATTATCAAAGATGAAAGATGAAGGGAGAAAGGTGAAGTATCAAGCTAGTCTTTCACAGGCAGTTTGAGCATCTCTGCCTTATTTTTCCGTGGAATTCTAGATTCAATACTTCATCCTTTATATTTTATCCCTCATAGTTCACCTGGGGTTGACGCTTTTGTAACTGCTCAGAGAATTTCTGAGAATAGAAGTATTCACTATCAAATATAATAAAGGTTGTGTCTATGCGCTGTTATGGAAAGTTGGGGTTACGCAAGGGTTAGCGGTGAGGAGCAGCAAACAGATAAAGGTGCGTTGCGTAAACAAATAGAACGCTTGCAAAATGCTGGATGTGCCAAAGTTTACTGGGATATTCAGTCACGGACAACGGAAGTTAGGGAAGGGTTACAACAATTAATTAATGACTTGAAGACATCTGCAAAAGGTAAGGTAATATCTCTGCAATTTACCCGCATCGATCGCATTGGTTCATCATCCCGTTTATTTTATTCATTGTTAGAGGTATTACGCTCCAAGGGAATTAAGCTTATAGCTTTAGATCAAGGAGTCGATCCAGACAGTTTGGGTGGAGAATTAACCATTGATATGTTGCTCGCTGCTGCTAAATTTGAAGTGAGAATGGTAACGGAGAGATTAAAAAGCGAACGCCGTCATCGAGTTACCCAAGGAAAAAGTCACCGCGTTGCACCATTAGGATACCGCATCCACAACGATAAATATGTACGGGATAATTCTCCCTGCGTTTGCTTGTTAGCAGGGCGAAGAGAATTAACTGTATCAGATGTAGCTAGATATATTTTTAATACTTTTTTTGAATGCGGTTCCGTTGCAGCTACGGTGCGTAAATTGCACTCAGATTTTGGCATAGAAACAAAAGCTTTTGATTGGAATAAAACAGAAAAATCTACACGAATTATCAGCGATGAAGACTTAGATAAATTTGTCTTTATACCAGCTAAAGCTAATCACCCTTTGCGTTATCCTTGGTCTGGGTTAAGATGGTCAATTCCCGGTTTAAAAGCATTATTAGTTAATCCTGTTTATGCAGGGGGTTTGCCTTTTGATACTTATGTGAAATCTAAAGGAAAGCGCAAACATTTTGATGAGTGGAAGGTAAAATGGGGAACCCATGATGATGAAGCCATTATTACCTGTGCCGAACACGAACAAATAAAACAAATTATTCGCGGTAATCGTCATAATCGATGGGCTTCTAGAGAAGATAATGAAGTTAACCCATTTTCTAATTTAATTAAATGCGCTCATTGCGGAGGTTCCATGACGCGCCATGCAAAACGAGTAGATAAGCATGGGCAAGCTATTTACTATTATCAGTGTCGCTTGTATAAAGCTGGTAATTGTAATCATAAAGATATGATTTCTTCAAAAAAATTAGATATTCAAGTGGCAGATTTATTATCACAAGAAGCTGAACGATTAGCTAACTTGGTAGAAGCAGATAAACCACCGATAATAGAAGAACCGCCAGAAGTGAAAACTCTGCGGGCATCGTTGAATAATTTAGAAATTTTACCACCAAGTTCGGCAATAGAACAAATTAAAAATGACATCAAAGAACAAATAGCGATCGCACTGGGAACAATTAATAATATATCTAGAGAATCGTTGATTGCTAAAGAACGTATTATTAAGGCTTTTGCTAATAAAAATTACTGGCAAGGACTGAATCCTCAAGATAAAAGAGCAATACTTAATGGCTGCGTTAAAAAAATCTGTGTAGATGGTAACTTTGTGACAGCTATTGAGTATCGTTACTAATTATCCTTGATCGAGTCACCCGCCTTGGAATGAATTCCAAGGCTAATAGCCAAAGTCTACTGAAGTAGACTCAAGATTTTGAGGATATCTAGTAGTCTGTCGCAAAAATTTCGAGGGGTACAAAACGAACCGCATTCGACGAAGTCGTTCCCGCAGGGTAGACACGAAGTACACAAAGGAAGAGAAAATAAGAAGAAACTTACCCCACAGAATTAATGCGATGAACCACTAGTCATCTTTAGATGACTTTGGCTATTAGCAAGGAACTTCAGTTCCTTGCGGTAGCTGGGTTTTGCGTTAAGTTGACACCACTGGGTAACCCTCGCCCCTACGAGTTGCGGGTTTGGTAAGTTGTTAATGATTGGAATATTTTTTCGGCGTTGCTGATTGATGGGATGATTTTTGTCTCACGCAGAGGCGCAGAGGCGCAGAGAGTAAGAGTTTGAAAAATCAAATTTTGAATTTTCATCCCTTTATTCAGCAATGCCATTTTTTCATTTGGAATTTCCTAAATGTGTGCTTGTGACATTTACTCCTAAAAAGAAAAGACTGTACGGAGTGTGCCTGTAAAAATTGTGCCGTTGCTTCCTTGATTCCCCGCATGATCAATTACTTGAATTGTGGGTGTAATTTGGATATTCCGGCTAAATGGGTAATTATAAAACGCCTCGTAATTAGTCTGAGTAGAATCACCAATTTGATTGACAATAAATGGCTGACCAACGGCAATTCCAGCTAAAGCACCCCGTGTAAACAAATCTCGTACCGCAATCCCTGCCATCCAATAATTGGGTTTAATGTCCCCAAAGGCGGTGTCATTATAGCTACCGTAACCGTAGCGTCCAAAAATACCAAACCTTTGGCTGAGTGTGAGTTCCACATTTGCCCCAATGACATCAAAGCGTTTAGCAAATACTTCACCACCACTGTATTGTAGGCGCAGGGCAAAATTCCTAGAGGGTGAATATTCTAATTCCACTGTACCTTGATAGGTATCGCCAAATAAACCGCGATCGCTCTGAGCAGTGGGGGCAAAATCGCTGGGATACAGTAAGGGAGTAAATCTTGCAGTGCTGATATTTACTCCGCTTCTACCAGGGTTAGCGGGGTCTCCAGCAGCATATAACGCCCGCACCGCAAATGCTCCGTTTCCTGGCTTCCAGTCAATTGCAGCCCCAGCCGCAGGGCCGTCAACAGGGAAAAGGATATAATTATTTGCAAACGCCTGAGTGCTAAAGTCCAAAAAGCTGAGATTAGCGTAACTGTTACGGTCAACATAATCCGTGGTGCGAATATCCGGGCCGATAGAAACTGCAAGGTCTGAAATGGGTCTAAAAGTGTAAACTAGTCTGCCGATATCGAATGTCCCCACCGTAGGCGGCTTGACTGAGTAGTCGGTAACACTACCAAAAAACGGCTCTAGGACTCCGGCTGCATTGTCTCTACCACCATCGGGACGACCATTGTCTATCACACCAGTTGCACCTTCCAGACGAATTTTTAGTAAGTCGGTTCCGTGGAAACTGGTGTTTAAATCAATTCCGGCTCGATACAATACTGTAGGATTGGGGTTAGAGGTAGCAAGTACTCGACCATTAGGGTCAATAATGCGATCGCCACTAAACCCCCCAGTATTCACAGAAATAATGACCTGACCACCAAGTTTGGTAGTTGTGGAGAATTGATGGGCTTCTAATTCAGCTGTACGTACTTCTAGAGTATCAACCCGACCGCGCAAAGTTGCTAATTCAGCGCCAAAATCCTCCTGTAGCTTTTGCAAAGTCGCCAAGTCTTCTTTTTTGACCAAATCTGTAGTTGCTGTTGCAATCAGTTCATTCACCCGTTGTAAGCAAGCATTGAGTCCGGCTGCAAACTCATAACGGGTCATAGCCCGATTCCCGCGAAAGGTAGAATTAGGATATCCAGCTATGCAACCATAGCGTTCCACCAAGGATTGCAATGCTGTGAATGCCCAATCGGTAGGTAAAATATCACTCAGCTGACTGACATTTGTCACTTGGCTCATTCCAGATGTACTTTCTGCTATTTCTAATTCTGGGAAAGACTCTGGTGCATTTTGTGCCCTTGCTGGATAAGTTAATAGCAGTAATAAGCTTAAAGAACTTACACTTTTGACAATATTACCCGGCAATTTTTGGTCAGTCTTGATATTAACAACTTTCTTCAGCATTTTCCCTCACACCTGGCTATTTTTAGCGTTAAAAATTAGACTTGGATATTTTTTAAACTTAGTTGGTCAAGCTTTTTAAATGCAAAACTCTCAGGTAAACATAGTTAAACCAGTAGCTGATTGTCTCCATTTAGGCGACATTTTTATGCAATTAAACTTAGCTGAAAATCTTACCACGAATTAGCTAACACGAGATAGACAGAAATTAAAACATAAAAGAACAGATTTTCTTGTTACTTAGCTCTAATTTGGTGTAATTTCTGGGATATCATGCGGCGATGGTGCCAAAATTTACATTCAAATGTTTGAGCCATTTGCGGTAAGTAACAGTAGCGCGATCGCTTGGTAAATGATATTCCGCTTGCAAGTCTAGTGGTAAACGTAGGGGTTTTTGGGATTCTACAGCTTCTACATCTTGTTGAATAATTGTTTGGGTGAAATCCTTAAATTCTTGCTCTGGAACCGGATAATTTAAGAACATCCACCGCCAAGCAAAGCACTCTTCTTCATCTGTAGGAGTGACGGTAAAAAAGATGATCATGCGTTCAGATTCTGTTCCCCGACGCAAGCATACAGTCAAGGGACGCAAGATATGGAAATTGGCGCGATCGGTATTTCCCTCTCCAGTCATTTTCAGATCAGTTTGCCAAGCACCAGCCTCGTGGATGTGAATACCATCTTCTTTCACCTCTACTTTATAGCTACTGGTCTTTGCATACTCTGGGTTACCTAAAGTACCATTGTGTACAAAGGGTACGTGGTTGACATCTATGAAGTTTTCTAAAGCGCGGGGAGCGCTAGAACGATAGAGAGCAGCATTAAAGAAGAACTTGTTATAGTTTGGATCATCCCATTCTTCAAAGCCAGGAACATCTTGCTGTGGTGTCCCCAAACAAACCCAGATCATGCCATAACGCTCTTGAATGTGGTATGTTTTCATACAAGCCTTAGAGCGGGTTGGTGGTGGTTGGTCTGGATGAGCGGGAACGTGGGAACATTTACCTTCACCGTTGAAAGCAAGACCGTGATAAGGACAAACAACAGTATCGTTCTCAACCCATCCCCGTGCGAGACTAGCACCCCGGTGAGGACATCTGTCTTCCCAAGCCACAGCTTGGTTGCCATTACGCCAAAGTATCACATCTTGACCAAGCAGACGAACTTTGAGGATTTTTCCTGGTTGCAAGTCTTGAGAACTTGCGACTACATGCCAATCATTTGTGAGAAAATCATTGTTAATCATTGTGATAGCTTCCTAAGTAATTGATCTTGAGGCGTTGCTCAATCATGGTTTAACCGTTAATTCATCCCGCATTGATGCAACGCCTATATTGACTATTTAGCGGAGATGATGATTGATTTATGCAGGGGGGAAAAATTTGGCAACTGTTTGCACATCTTTGTCACCCCGTCCGGAACAGTTGATAATAATGCGGGGACTACCAGTGAGTTGGGGACAAAGCCGATCTAAAAAAGCGATCGCATGAGATGTTTCCAGCGCCGGAATAATTCCTTCAAGTTGGGATAGACGTTGAAATCCCGCCAGCGCCTCTGCATCGCTGATGCTGTAGTATTCAGCACGTCCAATTTCCTTCAAATAACTGTGTTCTGGGCCGACACCAGGATAATCTAATCCCGCACTGATTGAGTGCGCCTCAATAATCTGTCCATCCTCATCTTGCAACACGTAACTCATTGCACCGTGTAAAACTCCCACTCGTCCTTTTGTGAGAGTCGCTGCGTGTTTTTGAGTATCAATACCTTCACCCGCCGCCTCAATACCAATCAAGCGCACAGAAGATTCATCGATAAACTCATGGAAAAGCCCGATCGCATTGGAACCTCCACCTACACAAGCCAGGAGAATATCTGGTAGTCCGCCCCATTTTTCCTGTGCTTGAGCGCGAGTTTCCTTGCCAATTATCCCTTGAAACTCTCGCACCATCATCGGATAGGGATGGGGGCCAGCCACTGAACCGAGAATATAGTGGGTTGTTTCCACATTTGTTACCCAATCCCGAATTGCTTCCGAGGTAGCGTCTTTGAGGGTTCCTGTTCCCGCTACCACAGGACGGACTTCTGCACCCATTAAGCGCATCCGAAACACATTTAAAGCTTGTCGTTCCATGTCGTGAATGCCCATATAAATCACGCATTCCAGACCAAAACGAGCGCAGACTGTTGCCGTTGCTACACCATGTTGACCGGCTCCTGTTTCCGCAATAATTCTTTTTTTACCCATGCGCTTTGCCAGTAAAACCTGCGCCAGAGCATTATTTATTTTGTGTGCGCCTGTGTGATTTAAATCTTCACGCTTTAAGTAAATTTGCGGGTTGCTGCCATCTGGACGGGCGTAGTGCTGAGTTAAGCGTTCTGCAAAGTAAAGAGGGGTTGCGCGTCCTACATAATCACGGAGGAGATTTTGCAGTTCAGTTTGGAAATTCACATCATCACGATACTTGTAAAACGCTGATTCTAACTCGCTTAATGCAGGCATTAATGTTTCTGGAACATACTTACCACCGAATTGACCAAAGCGACCTAAAGCATCAGGTTGCTTGTTGAGTTGTGAAGTAGAAATATTAGTGTTTTGTGTGTTGGTTAACATGATTAATCTCGTTAATTGTTGACGGTTGACGGTTGACGGTTGACTGTTAAAAGGTTGGGTAATAGATTTTTGTTTTCCTAATCCCTAGCCACTAGCCTCTAGCCCCTATAGATACTTTCAAATCGCTACAGAAATCGCGAATAGCGCGTAAACCTCGGTAAGGTGTATTATCTGACAATCTTTGTACAAAGGCACTACCAACTATGACTGCATCTGCACCCCATTCTTTTAGTTGCAGGGCTTGTTCTGGGCTAGAAATACCAAATCCAACGCCAATTGGTTTATCTGTGACATTACGGATTTGATTAATTACATCTTTAACACGAGTTTGTACCTCTTGACGTATACCTGTCACACCTGTGACACTCACTAGGTAAATAAATCCTTGGGATTGCTGCGCGATCGCTTGAATGCGTTCTGGCGAACTATTAGGAGTGACTAACAATGTGACTTCAACTCCCACAGAATCGGCAATTTGTAGTAATTTACCTGCCTCTTCTAGAGGTAAATCGGGTACAACTAACCCCTTAACCCCAGAGATTGCAACCCGCTCAAGGAATGATTGCACACCCATATTTAAAATAGGGTTGTAGTAAGTAAAGAGGATAATAGGCGATCGCAAACTACGAGTCACTGACTGTACCATTTCTAAAACATGAATCAAACGAGTTCCTTGTTTTAGGGCGCGGGTAGCAGCCGCTTGAATAATCGGCCCGTCAGCCAACGGATCGGAATAAGGAACTCCTAATTCAATAAAATCTGCACCGCTTGCATCTAAAACTCTTAGGGCTTCAGCTGTATTTTCTAAATCAGGATCGCCAGCTGTTAAAAAAGGAATCAAAGCACATTGATTTTTTGCACGTAAAACTTCAAATTGTTGAGAAATAGATGTCATATTGAGTAACTAGTAAGTAAAGGTTAACTATTTTTATATAGGGGAAAGGAAGAATAAAAAATGCAGAATTTGAGAAGAAGGTAGGAGGCAGATGGCAGGAGGCAGAAGTAAATATAAAACTCCTTCCCTTGATGGGTGGAGTTTTATAGGACTTACGCACACTCTACGAATTCTTCTCCCAAGGGGAGACGCTACGCGAAGGCGTTCTTGGCGTCTTGGCGGTTCAATAAATTAAGCTTTTTGGCAATTTTTGCGTAAGTTCTGTTTTATATGTAGGGGCGGGTTTATTTAGATCATCCTTAATTAAGGAGGATATCTGTAAACCCGCCCCTACAACTGATAGCAAGAGCGCGATAAATTTGTAGTGGGAGCATCTTGCTCCCTAATGTCAAATCAGCGCCCTAGAGAGCCATGACTACAAAAAATAAATTTACACATTTTGGATGCTCCCAATTATGCCTTCTGCCTTGCTTCTATTATTAATTTATCAAGAGTTGCTTAATAGCTTGGACTAAATCAGCTTGCTTAACTAAAGATTCGCCAATCAACACAGCTTCAGCACCGGCTTGGGCAACAAAATTTAAATCAGCAGATGTGTATAAACCTGATTCACTGACAACTGTAATATCTAAGCTGCTTAACTGCTGTCGCCGTTCTTCTAACAGATGTTGAGTTGTTTTTAAATCAAGGCTAAAATCTTGCAAATTGCGGTTATTAATGCCAATTAATTCCACATTATCTAACTCTAATACTCGGTCAAGCTCTGCTAAAGTATGTACTTCTATTAAGGCAACCATGCCTAAATCACGAGCAATTTGTAGAAAATATTTCAGAGTTTCATTTGATAGAATTGCCGCAATTAGTAATATAGCATCTGCTCCATTAACTCTTGCTAGATAAATTTGATAAGGGTCTATAATAAACTCTTTGCAAAGTAGTGGCCGTGAGACATTATTTCTAATAATCCGCAAGTTTTCAAAACTGCCCTGGAAAAATTTTTCATCGGTCAAAACAGAGATACAACTCGCACCACCTTGCTCATATGCTTGGGCTATTTTTACAGGCTCAAAGTCAGCACGAATCACACCTTTACTAGGTGAGGCTTTCTTGACTTCTGCAATGATGCTAGGTTTACGAGAATTTTCTCTGAGGGCGTTGCGGAAATCTCGCGGATTAGGTGCAAAATTTAGCTTAAGTTTTAAATCTGCTAAAGGTAATTTTTCCTTTCTTTGGGCAACTTCTTGTTGTTTATACTCAACAATTTCATCGAGAATATGACGCGAGTTGCTATATTTTGTAGTTGTTTGTGTGGGTTGAGAATGATAATTTAGCATTTTGCTTGGAGGATTATTTGATTAATACTAAGTTGCGGTCTGTTGTAGTAGCTTGAGATTAATGAGATTGCTTCCCTCTACTGCGTTCTGGTCGCAATGACAGATACTATATACTATTTTTGATAGCAACTTAGTATAAGTACTTATGCATGGCAGTGTGAAAGCTATATCCCAATACAGTTCAGTTAAGCAATACTTCCTTCTATTTCTTCTTCTCTCTGCGTCCTTGGCGTCTTGGCGGTTCATTAAAAAATTGACCGTGATAACAGTGTTTTAGTCCTAACTGAACCGTATTGACCTATATCCCCCTAGCCGCCTTTTTTAAGTCGGTTGGGGGATCTAATACTAATTCTCTATGAAGATGAGCTTTTTATTGATGAAACGAACCGCCAAGTACGCCAAGTACGCCAAGTAAAAAAGAGTAATGATTAAGCTCAAGTTCACAGAGAATTGGTATAAGTGTGTAAATTCTGTAGTTTTTAATTTGCCACAACTGAGAAAGCAGGTAAATTTGTAAATGCAAAAACTACATTTTTAATCATTTCTAAACCAACGCCTCCTGCTAAAGTCATGATGGATTCTGGATGGAATTGCACGGCGGCAATTGGTAGGGATTTATGCTCAATGCCCATAATTACGCCATCTTCGGACATGGCTGTAATTTTTAGTTCTGAAGGTAGGTATTGGGGTAATGCATATAAGGAGTGATATCGACCAACTGCAAAGGATTCTGGTAACTTTTTAAAAGTTACAGAATCTCGATCTACAACCGAAACACGAGATACTTTACCATGTTGAGGATAATCGAGAATTCCTAATTTTCCGCCGTGGGCTTCGACAATTCCCTGTAATCCCAAACATACGCCAAATAAAGGAATGTGTCGCTTTTTGCAAGTTTGAATTGTCTCTGCAATGCCAAAATCACTGGGTTTACCAGGGCCGGGAGATAAGACAACCAAGTCTGGTTTTTCGGTATCAAAGACTGATTCTGCAAAACCATGTCTTAGTGTTGTGACTGTAGCACCAGTTTGACGGATGTAGTTGGCTAAGGTATGAACAAATGAGTCTTCATAATCAATTAGTAAAACACGCTTACCTGCTGCTGTATTTGCTGGTTGCGCCTCAAGTTTTGATGTTTTGGCTAAATCTGCATTCTGGGAATTGACTCGGAAAAGTGTTTGGAAAAGTGCAGCCGCCTTTGTCAAGGTTTCTTGGGCTTCTGCTTCTGGTTCTGAATCATAAAGAACTGTTGCACCGACTCGCACTTGTGCAACTGAGTCTTTCAGTCGGATTGTTCTGAGAATTAAGCCAGTATTTAAATTGCCTTTGAAACTTAAATATCCTACAGCTCCACCATACCAACGTCTGGGACTGTGTTCGTTTTGTTCCAAAAACTGCATGGCGGAACGTTTTGGTGCGCCTGTGACTGTAACTGCCCACAAATGAGTCAAAAATGCATCTAAAGCATCAAATTCTGGTCTTAATAAACCTTCTACATGATCTACTGTATGGATTAGATGACTGTACAATTCGATTTGGCGACGACCAATAACTTGCACTGAACCCGGTTCACAAATCCGCGATTTATCGTTGCGGTCTACATCGGTACACATGGTTAGTTCAGATTCATCTTTGCGCGAATTTAGCAACTTTTGGATTTGTGCCGCATCATCAATTGCATCTTTTCCTCGGCGTATTGTACCACTGATGGGGCAAGTTTCTACACGTCTGCCATCTACGCGGACAAACATTTCTGGAGAAGCGCCGATGATATACTCTCCGCCTAAATTAAAGATAAATCCGTAGGGACTGGGATTAATTTCTTTGAGGGTGCGGAAAAGTTCGGTGGGAGATTTTTCACAGGCTTGAAAAAAGCTTTGACTGGGTACAACTTCAAATAAATCGCCACGACGGAAGTAATCAAGTGCTTTTGTTACCTGTTGCTCATATTCACCTGGTGCATGGTCGGAATTTTGAGTTACACTCAAACGCTGACCTCGGTAATCTATAACTTCACCTTTGCGGGGTAAATCTCTGGTGCTACTATTTTTAGTGACGAAATCATACTGCAAACGAAATGCTTGTTGTAGATGGTAGTCAACTACAAATAATTCATCAGGTAGATATAGTACCAAATCTCTTTGGTCTGAGGAACGTTCCAGCCGCTTTTGCATTTGCTCAAATTGAAAAACTAAGTCATAGCCAAATGCACCATAAAGTCCTAAGTGTTCATCTTCCTGACTGTCGAAGGCAGATAATATCTCGCGAATCACACTGAAAACAGATGGTTGTCTACTGCGTTCTTCTTCGGAAAATAAGCTTTGGGTTGGTTGAACAGAGCCGATGATACAATTATTTTCTTGAGTGACAGTTTCAAGATATGGGCGATCGCGCAGAAGTTCTGCTAAATAATCTAACAGTACCTTACCTCGCTCATTGTGGGCGGTAATTGTAAAACTGCGATCGCGTGTCGCAATTTCTAAGGGTGGATTGACAAAACCCATAGCCCAACGTTTGTAACGACCTGGGTATTCATAGCTACTTGTCAGTAATCCTCCCCGTTGGGAATCGAGACGCATCAAAACTTCTTCAATTGCCGTGTGGATGGAAGTATTAGTGACGGAACGGGAGATAAATATACCGCCTTGAGTTGTATAGGAACCTGTTTCAAAATACATAAATGCTTACCTCTGACGAGTTTTATTTACAAAATAATACGGAATATTTGGCTAATTGATGGTAGAGGTGGCGATCGCTTCCAATACCATCAACAGCCACCTGAATCTGGTTAATGTTTACTAGCTGAAATTAAATAGACATCAACCAATTGAATTTATGCATTGACAGTAGAAGGAACTTTAGCAGTAAATGTTGTTGTCAAGTCTGATTGATGACCACGACCAAAGAATTGTACCAAGGGAGTAATTTCCTGGATTAGTTCCACAAATTCCCCAGGAGTGAGAGATTGAGTCCCATCAGACAATGCTTTTTTGGGGTTGGGGTGAGTTTCAATCATTAAAGAATCTGTACCAGCTGCGATCGCAGCTTTGACCATTGTGGGAACATATTCTGAGTAGCCAGTAGCATGGCTGGGGTCAATCATGATTGGCAAATGGGTTAACTTGCGCAATACAGGGATTACAGATAAATCTAGAGTATTTCTGGTATATTTTTGGTCAAAGCTGCGAATGCCACGTTCGCACAAAATCACATTAGGATTACCACTAGCTAAAATATATTCTGCCGCCATTAACCATTCTTCAATGGTTGCAGACAAGCCCCGCTTGAGCAAAATTGGTTTACCTGTAGCACCAGCTTTCTTTAATAGGGAGAAATTCTGCATATTACGCGCACCGATTTGCACTACATCTGCAACTTCTGCAACTTTCTCCAAATCAGCTGTATCCATAACTTCGGTAATAATTCCTAAACCTGTAACTTCACGGGCTTTTGCTAACAGGGATAGGGCGCTTTCTCCATGTCCTTGGAAAGCATAAGGAGAGGTACGCGGTTTATAGGCTCCACCTCTAAGGAATTGCGCACCTGTAGCTTTAACTACCTGCGCTATTTCCACAATCATGTCTTCATTTTCTACAGAACAGGGGCCAGCGACAATTACTAAAGGATGATTTTGACCAAAAGTTACGACTCCATTGGGAGTTGGTACAGCTACTTCGCTATATTCTCCATGACGGAATTCTAAACTAGCGCGTTTAAAGGGATGCTTGACTCGTAAAACCTGCTCAACAAAAGGACTTAGCTGTTGAACTTGTTCGATATTTAGACTAGCAGTATCTCCTACCAAACCAATCACTACTTTGTTGTTACTTTCAATGGTTTCTGGTGTGAGATTCCAACTGCGGAATTCTTGAATTAAACTTTCAATTTCTGCGGCTGGGGTGTGGGTTTTCATTACTACTATCATTTTCTTATTCTCCTAAAATATTTGTGGTTGTGGTTAATGTATTTGTACGCTTTGGAATAGTTTTTCGCTTGATAAATTTATATAGAAGTAGGTAGCGATAGTTTATGCAGTGAAAGGAGAGAATCTCAATTTTGCTCCAAATAAATTTGTAGTGGGAGCATCTTGCTCCCTAATATCAAGAAAGCGGGCTAGAGAGCCATCACTACAAAAAATCTTAATATTAATAAACGAACCGCCAAAAACGCAAAGAACGCCAAGGAACAGAGATGAGCCAATTCTCTCACTTACCATCACGATCCGCCTTACCCCACCCCAGCTTTGCTAACGCAAAACGTCCCCTCCCCGTAAACGGGGAGGGGATTGAGGGGTGGGGTAAAATGTCTTTGAAGCTGAAATTATCAATTTTACAAATTTAGGGGTTAGAGGGTTTTGAGTTGCTTTTTCTCAGGAGCAAACTAAACACTACAACTGTAATTAAAGAAAGCGCGACATTGGCATAAAATACTCCGGCGATTCCCCAAGCGGCGAAGGTAATACCGCCAAATAAAGGGCCTAATGCTCTTCCTAATGATTGAACAGTAACATTCAGCGCCATAAATCCAGCCCGATAACCTTCAGGAGCGATCGCGGCTAACATTGATTGCAGAGGTGGTAAAACCAAGGCTTGAGATGCACCAGCGATAACGCAGGGAATCAGCAACAACCAAACGTTATGAATTGCAGGAATCATCAACAACGACAATGCACCGATTACAAAACCAGCAACAATTAAGGTTTTTTCTGAAAACCAACGGACTAAAAGTCCCAGTTGTGAAGCGGCTAAAGCAAAAGCAATTGAGTCAGTAGAAAGAAGTAATCCAATTTGGGCACCAGCAGCATTTAAAAATTTACCTGCGTAGATTGGAAGATATATATAGAAAGCACCTAACTCAATGATGAACATGGAAAATACTGTAAATAGTAATCCAATAACTTGCGGATTCTTGAGATTTATCCACGTAGTTTTGAGATAGCTTTTCCAATCTAAAGTTTCAGTAGTCTTTTGTTGAGTTGGTAGCTGTAATTTTGTGCCAATTAATAATGCCAATGGCAAAGCTAATACTGATAATAAAAATGTATATCGCCAATTTAAAGCAGCTAATGCCCCACCAATCAAAGGATAAATTGTAGCAGCAACGCCAATCATCGCCGAATTAAATCCCATTGCCGCAGTAAGCATTTTACCGCTATATAAATCACTAATAATAGTCAGTTCTACCGACTCTAAACTAGCAGCACCAATCCCTGTGAGGAATCGCCATTCTACTAAGCTGCGGAAATTAGTTGCTAAAGCACATAAAACTCCCCCAATTCCAAATAGTATTAATGAAGGAATCAGAATTTTCTTTCTACCAAAACGGTCAGCTAAAGCACCGCCAATCGGGCTACCTAATGTAGTAGGTAATAAAAAAGCTGTCATGATTAGCCCGATTTCTTGAGGTGAAGTATTAAGACCTGTAGCTATATTTGGCACTACAGGATTAATGCTAAATATGCCACTTGTGGCAATTAAAGATATACAAACTATTAGGAATAAATTACTATCAATTTTTTTGTTAGCAGCTTTACTTGGTAATTTTTTTGATAAGGGAACCATTTTTTGCTGTCTCCTGGGTGTTGCAATGGTGAACTATTTCTTCACTACCAGCAGGAGAAGAGAAGTTATGCATTCCTAAAATCAGGAGTAAGCGATCGCTCTACGTTATATCAACCTCGTCCATTTTGAAACATGGAGTAGTGCGGGCATCTTGCCCGCGAAGAAGCCCAGGGAGCAAGATGCTCCCACTACTTTTAAAACTATGGTTCTCAAAATAGATGTGGTTTAAGTAGTTTTCTGTGCATATAGGCAGAAGTACAAGCGCAGAGAGCTTGAGTTTACTTTACTTTTATTAACATTGCTGGCTTTCTCTTAGCACCTATTTGCCAGCTATAAGCTAAATTGCTTACCCCATAAGCATTTTAGGCGTTTTTCCAGATTTTTTCTGGCGGATTGCATAAACCAAATTAGGCGATCGCTATCAAATAACAGAGGCGGTTGAAACGCTGCGGTAAAGCAACTCACAAGCTTAATTGACAGCTTTTTAAACCAAAACACAATATTTCTTATTAAATCTTATCCCATCTTAAAACTTTAACGAGGTATTGAAAAATGGACACCACCACAATTCTAGAAATGAGCCAACTAAGCAACTTTCAAAAAGGTAAGCGCATCACCATTCTGGGTGCTGGAATTGCAGGTTTAGTTGCAGCTTATGAATTAGAACGCATGGGTCATGAAGTCGATATTATGGAAGCTAGCCCACGCATTGGCGGTAGAATTTGGACACACCGCTTTGGTAATGAACCTGATGCTCCCTATGCAGAACTCGGAGCAATGCGTATACCTAGCGCACATCAACACACACTACACTATGTACATAAATTGGGATTGAGTGACAAGCTGTGCAAATTTGTCACAGTCTTTGAAGAACAAAACGCTTTCATGAATATCCAAGGAAAAATTTTCCGCATGAAAGATGCACCCCGCATTCTCCAAGAACGCTATCAAGGAATTTTTACTGATAGCCGTTACAGTGAAAAAACTCGACTGTTTGCTGCTTGGCTCAAAACCATTGTTGATACTATCTCCCCTGGAAATTTGCGTGAAAGCTTAGAACAAGATTTGCAGTCACACTTAATGGATGAGTTGGAACGGCTAGATTTAGAACCTTATTTTAGCGAAGACGGCGAAAATATTGACCTGCAATCCTTTATTAAAGACAACCCTGGTTTTCGCGCTCGTTGTAGCAAAGCCGTTGATATGTTCCTCAGTGATATTTTAGTGGAAACTAGCCATGATTTATTGCAATTAAAAGGCGGTATGGATCAACTAATTCAACGTTTAGTTCAATCGATTAAAGCGCCAATTAAGTGCAATCAACAAATCGTTGCGATCCGCGTCCATGAAGATTATACAGAAATTGATTGGTTAGAAAATGGACAAAGATACACCCGCCGTTGTGACTATGTACTCTGTACTATTCCTTTCTCTATCCTGCGGAAAATGGAGTTAAGCGGATTCGATGAAAGAAAATTAGATTCGATTCAAAATACAATATATTGCCCAGCAACTAAAGTTGCATTTCATACAAAGGAAGCTTTTTGGCAACAGCAAGGTATTAATGGTGGTGCTTCCTTCAGTGGTGACGGTGTGCGCCAAACATATTATCCTTCTGTAAACTTTAACCCCAATAGTGGTAGTGTAATGTTAGCTAGCTACACTATCGGTGACGATGCCGATCGCTTAGGAAATATGTCTGAAGAACAACGTCACAGCTATGTTAAAAACGTTGTCAGCCAAGTTCATCCAGAACTGCAATCATCGGGTATGGTTGCAGATGTGGCTTCCATTGCCTGGGGTAATTACAAGTGGAGTGATGGTGGTTGCACTGTACACTGGAAGGATGATATGTCCGACGAAGCTAACTACAGCATCAATTATCTAGAAGCTGCTAGACCCCAAAATACTCTGTTCTTTGCTGGTGAACATTGTTCTCGATATCCCGCTTGGCTACAAGGTTCCATTGAGTCTGCACTGGAAGCAATTTATGATATCGTTTCCTCCAAACCTGCTTTGATCACAGCAACAAAGTACTCCTTGAAGAACGAAACCGAAAAGTCTCTACAGCAATTAACAACTTCTAAAGCTTAAACTCGCCAGCAATTATAAAGTCTTTCCTTATTTTGTAACTTTCTATTCAAGTCATTCATCAAAGCGTTTTTGAATAATGAGTATTCTAGATTTTCCCCGGCTTCATTTCCAAGGTTTCGCCCGTATCCATGCGCCTACAGGACACAAAAACGGACAAGTAGATGTTAGCAGCAATACTGTTTACATGAATGGTAAACCTGTTGACCTTAACCGCCCTGTATCTGAGTATCACGAATACCTCTACAACTTAGGTACGCGATTTAACGCCGAAGGACAATTAGATGAAAATGGTGCTTTTAGCAGCGCTACGGGTTGGAATTTCGGCGGAAACGGTCATTTTTCGATAGAAGCACAAATTGTCAGCACACAGCGCGAGTTTGGAAAAATTGATCGACAAGATCCAGTGGTGGGACGCAGTGTTGATTTGTGGGGTCATTACAATGATTATGTGAAAACTACTTTCAACCGCGCCCGTTTCTTTGAATGCGATCCAGCTTCTAACTGGACTAACACAATTATGTTAGGTCAGTTGACCTTTGGTCGCCAAGGCGCTTCCCACGAAGTCCCAAATATGCTTTCTGCACCTATCGCAGGTATGCAGTTAGCCCGGTGGCAGAACTTTGATTATATCCGCGAATTGCCAGAACATTGCCTCAATCAGGAATTTAAACGAGCAGCAGTTTATCAGTTTGCTATTCCCAAAGATGCTGAGGATTGGTTATGGGGTGAAGAAGTCGCCCAGTCACCAACGGTAACCATGTTACGGGAAGCGATGAACCGCAATGATGTTTTGGGACTGGTAGTGCAGTTTAGCATCAGCAATATGTCCGCACCAGTGCAACCGGATTCACCAAGTTTTTGGGAACTGCACGGAACTATCGGGTTGTGGTGTAAAGATGAACTCAGTAGTTATCCTCATGGGCGGTTGTTGATTTCTGATGAAGAAGGCAGAGGGCACACTTCGACTTCGCTCAGTGTGCAGGAGGCAGAGGGCAGAGAGGAAGGAAGAGGGCTTTCTAATTTGACGCTGCAAGTAAGTTCACAAGGTATTAGTTTAAACATGATAACGGCAGTACCTTGTGTAGGGCGTGCTGCCAAGCCAGGGCCAGGGCCTACCCATGCGATTGGTTGCAAGCTTGACTTGGGCGATTTGGAGGTGCGTACAGTTGGTAGTCAACGGCTGATTGGGCGGATATTGAAGGATACTTATCAGCTTCCAGCCTATCAATTGACAAGTGGGATTGTAGATGTACCTTTAGCGGAATTGTTTGAGAATCTGCGCGATGAGATAGAACAGCAAGGTTTGTGCATCATCGGTACAGATGTTAACGGAGAACGGCAAATTCTCGTTAAAGAACAAGAAATCAATCTTCAGATAGATGACGCTTGTTTGTTTATTGAACATCCTAATTTAAAAACTGGTGAAGACCACGCAGTTGAGTTAGAGGTACGGTCTTTTGTGCGGGGATGTCCGGCGGCGGTTGAGTCTGTTTATCTCAGCCAGTTCTATAATCCGAGAGCATTTCCCCAACTGCGCGATCGCACTAATTTAGACTCCACTTTCCACTTTCCCCACCCCTCAGAAATGGCAATTGTCCATTTCAAGCCGGGTAAGCGGGAGAAACCAGGAGATTTTGCGCCTAAATCTGTCATTTCTACTGATGCTACAGGGCGCGGTTGGGTGACTCTACGGGGTG
This sequence comes from Calothrix sp. FACHB-168, assembly GCF_963889195.1. Lineage (NCBI taxonomy): Bacteria > Bacillati > Cyanobacteriota > Cyanophyceae > Nostocales > Calotrichaceae > Calothrix > Calothrix sp. FACHB-168. The sequence continues at coordinate 65,940 of NZ_CAWPNJ010000063.1, read as the reverse complement.
CGATCGCGGGAACTGCAAAGGTATTGCTATCTACCCAACCTGATGAGTTTCCTGGTGATATTAATCACGTAGATGCTGCGGAAATAGCTTACGACAATGACAATAAACTTGGCTTTTGGTCAGGTGCTGGCTTTTTTGCCGTGCGCGTATTAAGTAACGATTGGCACTTAGATGAAATTCCCACTGAAGCTGTAGATTTTAACCTGATTTACAAACACGTTCTGGCTTACTACGAGTTATGTTTCTCGTTTATGAAAGTAGATGTCTTCAGTCTGGCTGACAAGTGCAAAGTCGAAACCTATGCGCGATTAATGTGGCAAATGTCCGATCCGAAGAACAAATATAAAACCTACTATATGCCACCCAGCCGCGATATGTCCCAAGCTAAAACCACACTGTTACGGAAATTTCTGCAAAATCAGCAGCGAGTCGGTTATGTTCCCCCAGCGATTCCCGAACCAAAGCATAGCCAACGCACTATTCAAACTCGCGCAGAATTGGTAAGTGCTTTAAAACAAGCAGCCGAGTTAGAAGTAGCTGTGATGCTGCAATATATCTATGCTGGATATTCCATCCCCAACTACGTTACAGGCGAAGAATATGTACGCCGGGGATTGTGGACACAAGAACAGCTACATTTAGCCTGTGGTGATGGGAAAGAAGTACGGAATTACGGAATGCGGGGAGTATTAATCGAAATTTCCCGCGAGGAAATGATTCACTTTTTGATGGTTAACAATATATTGATGGCGATTGGCGAACCTTTTTACCCAGCCGTCCCCGACTTTAGTAAACTTAACCAAAGATTCCCCATTGATGTAGACCTAGCACTAGAACCACTCAATCCTACATCTCTACAGCGTTTTATGCGCTTAGAAATGCCCGACTTCTTAGAAGAAAACTTGGCTAACGAACCAGCATCAAGCGATCGCACAATTGACAGCTTACATGGTTATGGTTCCTTAAGCGAACTGTATCGCCAGATTCGCCAAGGACTAGAGAATATCCCCGATTTATTTGTAGTCAAAAAAGGGCGTGTAGGTGGCGAACATCGCTTATTTTTACGTGACGATTTTAATAAAACCCATCCAGACTACCAATTACAAGTAGACGATCTCAATAGCGCCTTATTTGCCATAGATCTAATTGTCGAACAAGGAGAAGGATGTGAGCAAAAATCACCAAAATTTGAGCGCTCGCACTATCAACAATTCAGCCGTTTGGCAGATGCGCTCGCGCAAGAACAGATAAATGACACCAAAACTGAACGCAAAAGAGCTTGGAATCCTTCTTACCCAAGTTTGCGTAATCCTTGCCTAAATCAGCGAGATTATAACAGTAATGTCGTTACCGTTCCCCAAACCCGCGCCGTCATGGAAATATTTAACGAAAGCTATTTTCTCATGATGCAGTTAATGGTGCAGCACTTTGGCTTCATGCCTACAGGTAGTTTACGGCGTTCCAAATTAATGAATGCAGGAATTGATGTCATGACAGGGATGATGCGTCCCCTAGGAGAATTATTAATGAGTATGCCCTCTGGTAAACGAGGTAAAACCGCAGGCCCATCTTTTGAGATTGACACACCCGCTTACATCCCCGTACCCGAAGTAGCAATGAATGCAATCTCCCGCAGATTTGAGCGCTTGGGGCAAAAAGCCAGAGAATGCGAAGTTATTCACAGTACAGTCTATGAAATGTTTGATTACTACGCCAAATTTTTTGAAAACCTGGCGAATAACCCCCAATCTTTACTGCATTAATCAACGAACGAAGATTTAAACTTCCTTTCTTCTCTCTGTGCCCTCTGCGTCTCTGCGGTTCCTTATACCAATTCTCTATAAACTTGCACTCTTCTGATTCCTTCTCTCTTTCTTGGCGTTCTTGGCGTACTTGGCGGTTCATTTATAAATATTAAGTGCATCGTTACAGAGAAATGGTATTAAAAAAATTACCTGAATGACTGAACCGTATTAGTTAAAGGCCAAGTGAAATCGCGGGCGAAGCAGGTTGCCAATTTTACTTCTTTTCCTCTTCCTTTGTGTACTTCGCGCCTTCGTGGTTCGTTATCTCACCCCTCAAAAACTTAGGAAAACCTATGAAAAACAACAACATTGAAACTGATGTGCTAATAGTCGGCGGCGGCCCTGTGGGTCTAGCAATGGCAGTAGAATTACGCTATCAAGGTATAAATTGCTTACTCATCGAACAAACAGACGGCATTGTCACCGACCCCAAAGTCAGCACAGTCGGGCCGCGATCAATGGAATTTTGCCGCCGTTGGGGCATTTCCCAGCAAATACGTAACGCTGGCTGGCCTGCCGATCATACTCTAGATATTGCCTGGGTAACATCTGTAGGCGGTCATGAAATATACCGAGTTCATTTTCCCTCCTATCGCGATCGCACTCTCCCTGAATATACCCCAGAACCAGAACAAGTATGTCCCCAAGATTGGTTTGCTCCAGTATTTCAGAATTTCTTAGGTAAAGAGCCTCAGGGAACAATTCGCTTTTTGTCTTCCTTAGAAAGCTTTGAGCAAACAAACGCAGGTATCGTTGCCCAAGTGAAAAACGTAGAAACAGGAGACACAGAGATTATCCACGCTCGTTACATGGTAGCTTGCGATGGGGCGCGTAGTCCTATACGTAAAGCCTGCGGTGTTGATGCGCCTACCTTCCACGCCACCCAAATTTTTCAAAGTGTCGTCTTTAAAGCACCTGAATTAGCGGCGCAGATGGGAAAAAACCATGCAATGGTTTATTTTCTGGTCAATCCCATCATCCAAGAACCACTACGAGCAGTAGATGGACATTCTTTATATCGCCTGATTTTAAAGCCACAAGCAGACGGTCAAGTGCGGGATGCGGAAGAAGCAATCCGCGCAGCGATATCAATTGATACCCCATTTGAAATTATTTCTAATCAACCCTGGCGTTTAACCCATCGCGTTGCAGATAATTTCCGCGCCGGAAATATCTTCTTTGTGGGTGACAGCGCCCATACACTTTCACCTTCTGGCGGTTTTGGGATGAACACAGGTATCGCTGATGCGGTTGATTTAGGCTGGAAACTGGCTGCTACAATCAAAGGCTGGGCTGGCGATCGCTTACTTGACACCTATGAAATCGAACGCCGTCCCATCGCTGTCCGCAATTTAGAACAGGCGAATGCTAACTTAGAACGCACGCAAAAACGCAGTATTCCCCCAGTTATCATGACCGACTCTCCCGCAGGGGCGCAGATTCGCCAGGAAATGGCGGAAGGTATGGAACGCAGTGGTGTAAAACGCGAGTTTGACGCGCCTGGGGTTCACTTTGGTTTCTGCTACGAATCCCCGATTATTATCCCCGATGGCACACCCCCCAGCAACGATCCTTTTCAATGGGAGCAAAGTACTTACCCTGGTTGTCGCGCACCCCACGCTTGGTTAAAACCGGGGTTATCTACCTTAGATTTATTTGGTCATGGATTTGTGCTGATGTCTTTTGACTCCCAGCCACAAGAAGTTGCAAAATTAGAACAGGCTTGCCAAGAAAGAAACGTACCGTTGACAACCCAGCAAATCGATAACCCAGAAATTGCCAAGCTTTATGAGCGTAACTTTGTTTTAGTGCGTCCTGATGGACATGTCGCTTGGAGAGGAGACGCTTTACCAGCAGATGCGGGAATGTTAATTGATCGAGTACGCGGAGCAAAATTGCATAAACCTGTTTTACCTACCGCTAAGTAATAGAGTAAGTAAACAAGGATGTTTGTAAATATGCAGCTTTACTATGCTCCTGCTTCATCCTACTCACAGCGAGTTTTAATTGCTCTCTATGAGAAAGGTGCAGACTTTATACCAATTCCGGTAAATCTATTTGACCCCGTAGCGCGCGATCGCTATCTGCAAGTCAACCCCTTTGGTAAAATCCCTACGCTGGTTAATGATAATGAAGTCATTTTTGAAGCTAGCGTCATTATTGAATACCTAGACAACTACTTTCACGAATTACCCCGTCTGATTCCCCTCGACCAACAATTAAGTTTAGAAGTGCGGATGCTGGAACGCATAGTTGATGTATATATCAACACTGGTAGAGAGGCGTTATTTGCCGATAGCCAACGTCCAGAACAAGAAAGAGGCGGTAAGGAATTAGTAAAACCTAAGCGGTTATTAGAAAGTGCGATCGCACTCCTCGATCAGCGACTAGCAAACCGTACATGGCTCGCGGGAGAAGAGTTTTCCTTAGCTGATTGTGCCGCAGCTCCTACCCTCGCCTATCTACGTATGCTCTATAGCTACCAACATCTGCCCAACCTAAGAAATTACGTCAAACGTCTAGAATCCAGACCCTCTGTAGCCAAGGCTTTCAATTCTGGACGCGAGCAAATGTCAGCAATGTTATCTAAGTTGCGGTATCCATTGCAACTATTGTTGACTGTTGACTGTTGACTGTTGACTGCCCTCTAACTACCACAAATTTATTTGGAAATTCAAAAAATGACTATTGCAACCATAGAGAGATTAAATCCATTTCTGCCTAAAGTCACCTCAGACCCCTATACATATTACCGTCTTTACAGAGAGCAAGACCCAGTGCATTGGGGAGTTTCCTCAAACCCTAACTTATCTGGTGCTTGGTACGTCTTCCGTTACGAAGATGTGATGAAAGTTATGGAAGACCGCAGATTTGGGCGGGAATTCATTAAACGTGAGGACGTAGAAACTACCCCGGTGCCAACAGCTTATCAGACCTTCTTAACAATGGTGAGCAAGTGGATAGTTTTCCGGGAACCACCCGATCACACAAGGCTCAAATCCTTGGTAGCCAAAGCATTCACCCCCAAGGTAGTGGAAAATCTGCGTCCAGTAGTCTATGAAATTGCAGACAGTCTGCTAGATAAAGTTCACGCCCGTGGTGAGATGGATTTGGTGGAAGAATACGCCTTTCCCCTGCCAATTATGGTGATTGCGACAATGTTGGGTGCTAATCCCCACGATCACCCGCTATTCCGTCAATGGGCACTCGCCTTACAAAATGCTAGCGCCTCACGTTTGAAACCACCCCCAGAAGTTTACGAAAAAGCAGAAAAAGCCAGCCAAGAATTTATTGACTACTTCAAGCCCATCATTGCAGACAGACGCGCCAATCCCCAGGAAGATTTGATTTCTAACTTAGTCAAAGCTGCTGATGAAAGCGATAAACTCACAGATGAAGAAATTGTTGCTACTTGTACCCATCTGCTAACCGCAGGACATGAAACCACAGTTAACCTAATCGCCAAGGGTGTCATAGCTTTACTGCAAAACCCACAAGCTTATAAATTATTGCGATCGCATCCCGAATTAGCACCCAACGCCATTGAAGAGATCATCCGCTACGATACCCCCATTCAAATGATTACCCGTTGGGCATACGCAGACATTGAAATCGGCGGTCAATTAATTAAACGGGGCGACAGCCTTGGTATAATGCTTGGTTCTGCTAACCGCGATCCCGCCCAGTTCAAGAATCCCGAAGTTTTTGATATCCAACGTGAAGACATCAAGCATTGCGGTTTTGGCGGTGGGATTCACTATTGTCTTGGTTCTACCCTAGCCCGCGCCGAAGGTCAAATTGCCATTAATGTCTTGCTCAACCGTTTACCGGAACTCCGCCTCGCCAGTGAAAACATCGATTGGGCAAATAATATTATTTTTCACGGGCCGAACCATTTACCTGTGACCTTTACAAAATCTGTGGGGGTGTGAGATGAGTTTGATCAAAGGATTAACCAAAACCATCCTCTATGTCAAAGATATAGACACACAGGTGCAATTTTACCGCGATCGCTTAGGGCTTGAGGTTAAATCCTCCCTCTCGATACCTGGACGCAGTGATAAACAATGGGTAGAGTTTGCCACAGGCGAATGTACTTTGGTACTACACGGCAATTTAGCAGCCCAACATGGTAAAGATAGACCCAAGTTAGCATTTCACGTTAACGATATTCAAATTGCTTACAAAGAACTAAGCGATCGCGGTGTCAAATTAAGTCCAATTCGTTCACCTTCCCCAGGTTTACAAATTGCTGAAGGTGCCGATCCAGAAGGTAACCCCTTCACCATTGATTGTCAAAGTTAATGTCATTTGTCATTGGTCATTTGTCATTGGTAAAGGCTTCAAATAAGGAACTTCCAACTAAAAAAACATACAATTTTTCTTGTGGGGTGGACATCTTGTCCGCCCATGTCCAAGGGCGGGCGAGACGCCCACCCCACAAGTAGTAGTAATTTATTTTTTGGAAATCCCTAAAAGCACGCAATTTAATAATTTGGTGTGGTATTGCACCAATAATTACGAATTACAAATTACGAATTACGAATTAATTAAAAGTATGACTGCACAGTATCCTACACAATCAAAAAAATGTCCCCATTTGGGCGCAGAATTTCAACCTTTTGTTAAACCACAATTAGACAATCCCTATGCTTTTTATCAACGTGCGCAACAAGAGGAACCGATATTTTTCAGCCCTTTATTAAACGGCTATGTTTTAACTCGTTATGATGACATCATAGCCGTTTTAAAAGACCCAAATCGGTTTTCTTCTGCGGATACCCTGAGTCCAATTGTTGAATTTACGCCCCAGGTATTTGAAGTGCTGCGTCAAGGCTTCCCCTTAGTGCGAGATTTAGTGGATAGCGATGGCGAAGAACACAAACGCTTGCGTGCGCCTTTTATGAAAGTGTTTGCTCCCGAAAGGTTGGAAGCAATGGAAGATTCCATTCGCGCGATCGCTAATCGATTAATAGACGATTTTATCCATAATGGCAACACAGACATCATCGCCCAATTTGCTTACCCGCTAGCTTTAGAAGCCATCCTCACCATGTACGGTATTCCTTTAGACAGGATGGCAGAGATTAAGAAGTGGTGCTACGACATGAACGCCTTAATTTCATCGCCACTGACACCAGATGAACAGGTAGAATGTGCGCGTAGTATGGTATCGATGCAGTATTTTGTGGCGGGACTAATTGAGGAACGACGCAAAACACCAGGGGATGATTTGATTAGTCATGTCATCACCTCTAACTTAACCATGCCAGAGTTGGTGAGAATTTTAACGGGATTGATCCAAGCGGGACATAAAACAACTTCCCATTTAATTGGCAATGCCTTAAAACACTTGTTAGAACGTCCTCAATTATGGCAAGTTTTAGGCGATCGCCCCTCAATGATACCAGTTGCTTTAGAAGAAATACTCAGGTATGAAGCGCCTGTACCCGCCATGAGTCGCACCACTACCCAAGAGGTAGAAATAGCCGGAATGCAGCTAGCAAAAGGCACGCGGATATTTTTGATGTATGCTGCGGCTAACCGCGATCCAGCCAAATACAGTGAAAGCGATCGCTTGGAAATTGAACGATTCCAGCACACCACACCCAACCATCTAGCGTTTGGCTACGGAGTCCATCGCTGTATCGGTTCCAACTTAGCGCTGCGAGAAGGGCGAATCGCTTTAGAAACCCTGTCTCAAAGGCTGCTAAATCTGCGACTCCAACCCAATCAAGAATTTAACTATATCCCCACAATGGTATTCCGGGGTTTAACAAACCTATATGTGGAGTGGGATCTACCAACCATCAACAAATTACAGCAGAGTGCAGGTATATAAGGTACACAAATTAATCATATAGCTCTTGTGGTGCGGGCATCTTGCCCGCTACGAGTCTACCTCACTCAAATTAAATCTGCTGTAATTTCTCTGCTTGTGCAAATTTCCACTTCATCCCCTGCATAATTCTCAAACTGCTACCGCTATTAACAGATATAACTCACCAGGAGAAATCAAAATGTCTCAAATGCCTATTTTACAACGCGGAATCTCTGGACAAAATGTTGAACGCTTACAAGGTGATTTATCTAGATTAGGATATCAAATTCCCGTCAACGGTTTATTTGATGAAGTCACTGAAAATGCAGTCAAAAAATTTCAACAAGACCACAATTTAACAGTAGATGGAGTAGTCGGCCCCCAAACCGGAAGACAGTTAGGCGCTACTTTAGCTTAACCTAAATTTTCCCCTAAAAGCGGGTTGATAATATCAACCCGCTTGTCATGAAAACTGAAAAATCTCTCACTTGATTTTCAGTTTTTACTCTTAATAGATTGCATAATTCTCAAACTACTACCGCTATTAACAAATATAACTCACAAGGAGAAATCAAAATGTCTCAAATGCCTATTTTACAACGCGGAATCTCTGGTCAAAATGTTGAACGCTTACAAGGTGATTTATCTCGCTTAGGATATCAAATTCCCGTCAACGGTTTATTTGATGAAGTTACTGAAAATGCCGTCAAAAAATTTCAACAAGACCACAATTTAACAGTAGATGGAGTAGTCGGCCCCCAAACCGGAAGACAATTAGGCGCTGCTTTAGCTTAAGCTAAATTTTTTACTAAGCTAAACCACATCTAGTTTGCATAATCTGAAATTGTATATTTCTTGTGGGGTGGGCGTCTCGCCCGCCCAATATATGCAAGTTAAATATGGAACAGCTTAAAAGCGGGTTGATATTATCAACCCGCTTGTCAACAATCAACCGTCAACAACAAAATCCAAATTCATGCAGACTTCGATGACAAATCTCAAACCCAAAAATCCCACAAATATTTTCCAAGATAAAAATTTTTACATCGTCAATTTAGTGACAGTCATGGGAATAGTTGGGGGAACACTTTTTAACCCCGTACTGCCAACTATACAGCATTTTTTCCAAGTTTCTGAGGCGCAAATTTCATGGACAGCAGCACTTTATCAATTACCTAGTGCCATTATCACGCCGATATTTGGAATATTAGCTGATAGTTTAGGTAGAAAAGCAATTTTAATTCCTTCACTGCTATTATTTGCTTTTAGTGGTCTGTTCAGTGGCTTAACATCTAATTTTACTACTCATTTAGGATGGCGATTATTACAAGGTGTTGGTGCAGCTAGCTTAGAACCGCTACAAGTTACGATTATTGCTGACCTTTATCGTGGTAGAAGTTTAGGAATGGCGATGGCATTTAATGCCAGCTTGATTGGTATTAGTGGCGCACTGCTACCTTTAATTGGGGGAAAATTAGGAGAATTTAACTGGAGATATACATTTTTTGCTTCAGTGCTGGCTGCACCGCTAGCAGTAATTGCTCTCATAATGTTGAAAGTACCAAAACAACAACATACGCAAAAATTTGATTTTAATGCTTATGTCCAAAACACTTGGAGCAATATTAATCAACGTCCAGTAATTGGATTATTATTTGCGGTGATGGCTTTATTTTTATTGCAAACTTTATGTTTAACTTTTATTCCCTTCTTAGCAGTAGAAAAGTTCCAGACATCGGATACCGTCAATGGCTTCATCCTGACTAGTATGTCAATTTCTCTCGCCATTACCGCTTCTCAATTAGGGCGATTGTTGCGACATCTTTCAGAAATTAAGCTAATCAAACTTTCTTTTTTGTTATTTGCGATCGCTCTTTTCATTCTGCCTTTAGTTTCTAACTTTTGGTTGCTATTTATCCCCATGTTTTTACTAGGTGTGGCTCAAGGTGTCGCCCTTCCATGTTCTCAAGCACTGTTAGCTGGATTAGCTGCACAAGAATCTCGTGCGGGATTTATGGCAATCAATATGACAATTTTATCTTGGGGGCAAACATTAGGCCCAGTGCTGGGAAGTATAGCCGTAGTTTTTGGGGGAATAAAAGCAGTATTTTATACTAGCGCCGTTTTTGCCTTGATTTCATTTACTATCTTTAATTTTCTACTAACTACTAAAGTATTCAGCTTTACGGCTAAAACCATACATTTACCACTACCACCTAGTAATGAGCCTCCATCATTCGTTTCTGAACCTCTGACATCTCCCACAATCGTCCAACAACCCATAGGACAGTTATTCCATCCCCAAACTCATCAGACAATTCTCTTTCCTGAAAATTTTGAGGTAATTACTATTGGTAAGGTGAGCGATCGCATTTATCCCGATATCAACCTTGCAGATTTACCAAATTCGGAAGTTGTCTCCAGAATTCACGCCCAGATTCGCTTTGATGGTCAAGAATATTATATCCAAGATATGGGTAGTACTAATGGAACTTTTATCAATAAGTATCCTTTAATTCCCGGAACTTGGTATAAGTTAAAACCCGAACTAAGCTTGAGTTTCGGACGGCGAGAAGCAGTTCAATTAATATTTCAAATAGCGTAAATTACTCCCAGAGTCACCTAAGTCAGTCAGTATAAAAAAACTGAACTAAGTTAAGAAACGTAAACACCATTAAAACCCTTACCAATGAAAAATGACAAATGACAAATGACAAATGACAAATGACGACCCTCACCAGTTATATTTAATCACGCCGACTTACTTAATCAAAATATGCGTACAGGTTTAGTACGCAGGTTAGTAGCAATAGATGTGACCCGGTTGACCACAGAAATCATATATTCATAATTGGATACTTCCACATTCGGTACATATCCAACTTCTTGAATTAAAGTAGGAGGCGCTTCTTGAAGATAATTACGAATCAAATCTTGATGATTTTTGTCGAGTTGCGGACTCAGCAAAACAGCGCCTGGGGGGACAATTTGAGAATCTGAGAATAATATGCGAAACTCTACATTACTTAGCTCTAGGCGATGCACATTAAATTCTTCCAGTGAAATAGCACCAGCAGCAGCTTTGTTTTGCGCCACCCATTCAAGTACTGTTTTTGGTGTAGGAGCAAATAAAATTTCTGCTAATGTTAAACCATAAAGATTGTATAGTGGAAAATAATATCCAGTAGCAGAACCAGGGAGACCTAAAGCCACTGTTTGATTTTGCAAATCTTTCAAGTCTTGCAAAGGACTGTCTTTGCGAACCACGAAAATAGAGCGGAGATTTACCTCTACCATCAACGGAAAAATAGGCAAATATTGATATTTCGCTTTAGCAATTGCTACCAAACCAGGAGATGCAAAAACTAATGACCAAGTATGATTTTTGATACGTTCTATCGCCATATTTTCATTGAAAGTTGGCTCTAATTGAATCCTAGCTCTGATTTTTTTACCTAAATATTCACGGAATCGACTAAATTGTTCTAGCTTTTGTTTTTCTTTACCATAGCTAATTACACCAATAACTAACTCTGTAAATTTAATTGAGCTATCTTGTTTTTCACAAGCAGCAAATAAAAAGAGCATCTGCAAAATAAATAAACGCCGAGAACTCTTAATTTTCATCAATAGATTCTATTATTTTGTATAAGGATAGCTTTTGACTGTCTAACAATCATCTTACTCTTTTAGCCTGGATAATAATACCTAAAGCAATTCTTAATAGGTGCTGCACAAAGGGAGGAGCAGATAATCTCAGAAGAGGGAACATGACATGATTGAAGTATAAATAGTTAATTTTAATCATAGAATTTACTGAGAAAACTTGAGATGAAAGAGCAACTACCAGAATCGAAAATGCAGATGGTTGACAACCAATATACATATCGAGGCAGAAAAACCCTGCTTAATACATCGGTTAATTTGATGATTAAATGTTAAAAATAATACGCTGATAACAGCCAAATTTAATGTAAAATACCCAAATAGAGGCTAAAATCAGATTACCACAGTAACAATAAAAACGCATTAGCGGACATTTAAGCAAAATAAAAAATATATTTTTAATATAATCTAATATATTTTAATGTATTGTCATGTTTGGCTGTATAGTATAGACGATTAAACAGTAAGTACACCCATGAAGATAGGAACAAAAGTTAATTTAATTTTGATCGTAGTGTTGATCGGTGGCATTTTAATTAGCGGTACTGCTTTATCACAAGTCCTGGAACACAACGCAGAAAAAGAGGTGTCCTCGAAAGCAGTAGTAATTATGCAAATTGCCAACTCGCTGCGACAATATACCAACGATCGCGTACAACCTTTATTGTTACCGCAAGTTGAAACTCAAGAAGTGTTTATCCCAGAATCTATACCAACATTTTCTGTGAGAGAAATGGTAGAAATTTACCGCAAAAACAATCCTAAATTTCTAGCTTTTAGCTATAAAGATGCAGCGCTAAATCCAACCAATTTCCGAGATAAAGCGGATGATTTTGAAGCCGATATTCTTAAAAAATTTCGTCAGCAGCCAGACAAAAAAGACCAAGAGTTATCTGGGTTTATTAATACATCTGGAGAGAAAATATTTTATACTGCTCGACCTTTTATAGTCAATCAAGAAAGTTGTTTACGTTGTCATAGCACGCCGGAAGCGGCTCCTAAAAGTCAAATAACAGCCTATGGAAGAGAAAATGGTTTTGGGTGGAAGCTACATGAAATTGTTGCTGCTCAAATGGTCTATGTTCCGGCTGAGGAAATTTTTAAAACTGCACAACGGTCTTCTTACTTAATATTAGGAATGTTAGTGATTGTTTTTACAATCATCGTTATAATTATTAATTTTTTAATTAAAAAGACAGTAATACAGCGAATCAAAAGTATCGCGAATGTAGCAGAAAAAGTGAGCATTGGCGATATGGAAGCGAGTTTTGGTAAACAAGATAAAGATGAAATCGGAATGTTAGCAGAAGCTTTTAACCGGATGAAGTATAGTTTAGAAATTGCTCTGGATATGTTAAACAATAATACCAATATTAAATAAAATTTAATGCAAGCGATCGCCTAGCCAGAATATCCTCCTGACTAACTCATACCAATTTGAAAAAAGAATGCGACAGATACACAACCTCAACGCCTTGTTCTGTCTGGATTCTTAATTTTGAATTTTGAATTTTGAATTTTGAATTTTGAATTGGTATTATTTTCAGTTACCCAGAATTCGATGTTCAAACTCTAAAGCCTTTTGTGGATCGCGAATTCCTGCTGATAATTTCTTGACAAATTCTAGTAAAGAAATTTGCGGGGAAGTTTTCAAAATATCTTGAATTACAAACCTAGCAATTGGCCCTACTGCATAAGCTAACTCGCGCTCGCATTTACTGATAAATTCGGGAGAAATTCTTGAGGAATTATCTGACTTACTTTGAGATTCAACAGTCGATTTTTCTAAAATAGCTATTGCTTGTTGCTGAAAACTTTGTTGCTTTTCAGGTAACAAGTGCGTGGTTAATTTTCCTACTAACTCTTGAGAGTTAGTAGCTTTTTTTAAAGTCTTTTTTAAAATTGCAGGCGCAATCGATCCTACTGATAGCTTCAGCAAATATTCGATTTGAGAATACTGTTGTGAGTCTAGCTGGAAATTTAATTGCGGTGGTGCTTCCGTTACATAATCAGCAGTAATAGGCGCAGTAACAGAGACAGGCTGTTCTATCAATGACTGGGATGAAGGTAGATAAGGAAATTCTACTGTTGGTAAATTGTTAACGTCTTGAGAAAGTAAATTTTTCTGCTCCTGTTGTTGTTTTTCTGCGTTTAATGCTAATTCGTTTAGTTGTAAATCTTGAAAAACTATATTAATATTACCCGGTAAAATATCAATTACTGCTTGTGTAGCTGATAAACAGACATCAACTTTGACACCTTTTGCTGGTAATGCGGTTTGTAATTGAGTAATCCATTTAGCAATTGGTAACCCAGCTTGCGGGTTAGCGGCGCTCAGTGTTTCCAGAAGGGTTTGCTCAAATAGTTCTGGCTCCTGGGCTGTAGAAGCACCAGCAATTATACATTGTCCTTGTTCTGTACCGCTATGCAAATCTTCTATCCAATTGTTCAGGGTAGTCGCTTCAGGACAATCCAGAATAATTATTTGTTGAGACTTTGTAGCACGTCGTAACTCGTGTCTTAGCCAAGAGCGACTCAGACGCATTCCATCGCCTAAAACTAACCATGCTTCCCCGTCTTCGATTTCCTCGATGTGTCCCCGTAAGTATAATAAGGAGGTTGGTGTATTTTTGATTGTTCCTAGATGGGAAACAGATTGAGTTGTAGATTGATCGCGCTTATGTAAAAATTCTTGGATTGTTTGTCTAATTTCTGACCAAGATTGACCTTGTTGAGGAAACAACTCTACCTCAAAGTTACCAGATCCAGCAAATAGACGACTCAAGTCTGTTGTAGTTTTCTTGTTTGCAAATCCATCGATGACTAGCGCTCGTCGCTGTTTGTGAGATTCAACTGCATCAGGTTTGAATCCTAAAATTAATTCTCCCACACCTTCCACAATTCGTTTGGGTGTTTGCAAAGGATATTCAGGATGAAGTTTACTGTCGCCGCGCTCGAGCTTTTGCTGATTAATCAGACGCAGTTGATGATTTAATTTATCAATATATTGCAGCGTCTGACGATAAACATATTTGTAAAGACCGTCGGCTTCGATGATACCCTGGGAGTCAGCAGCTTCACCTAATAACCCCTGCATTAAGTAGTAAGTAAATAAACCATGTCCTAGTTCGGGAAATTCCCAAGATTTTTGTCCTTGATCGCAAGATAATAAGGCGCAAAATCCTTTACTTTTTGAGGCTCGTTGTTGTAACACCTTCATCAAGGTTGGTGCAGAATTAAATAAATTCTCGGGGATATTTCCGTCTCTAGCACTACCGGCGTTTCCTCCTAATAACTTGAAGTCTCCACTATGACAGGTGTCTAAACAAACTATTTGCTGATTTGCTGCTGTCACCTCTAACATCTGTAATAATTCTTGCAAACCCAACCCTGTAGACAGCAAGTCATCTTTGCGGGTATCTGCTAAACAAAGTACAGCTTGCTGAGTATGAGGATCTAACATTCCATGTCCAGAAAAATATAACAGGATCGAGTCCTGGGATTGAGTTTGCGAGACAATTCTTTGCAGGCTACTACGAATTGTTTCCAAGGTCGGTGATTGTGCCGCAAAATCATGATGAATTATTACTTCTTTATTGGGAAATCCCTTTGTGGCTTTTACTAGTGCTTCTTTTAACCCTTGGCAATCCACAGCAGGGTAACGCAAAGAAGGTAAGCCAGAATCCTGGTATTCGTTAACACCAACTAATAAAATCCAGAGCTTGGCTTCTCCCGTTTTTAATGTATTATTTGAATAACTAGAACCAACTGCTATTGGAGACATTTTTACTAGTTTTATCCTAAAATTATTGTTTTTAATTAGCTTCTTTGAGTTATAATCAACTCAAAAACTCTCAAAAGGAGTTACTGTAAAAAATTACTTTATCTTTTACTTTTTATAGCAAAAATTTGCTATTCATGTATTAAAATCCAAGTGGCGATAGTGCGATCGCAAAATCTTGTATTTTTGCTGCCTAACAGTCTCAGCATCATATCTCACCATCCAGGATATTGACATTTCGCCTATGCGCTAAGTCAGCTTCGGCTTCGCTCAACTACTGCGAAAATGAAATTTTTTACTCCCAATTCTCTAAAATATTATCAGATCCTCAAGTACCGTTGCTTTTTTGGCTAAATTGCTGCAACCAAGTCATTTTACTTGTATTTTGGCTGCTAATGCTTTATAACGATGAAGGTGCAAAGTTTATGCACTAGTACAGGTCGGCGGAAATGAGCATACCATTGTAGTGCGAGCATCTTGCTCGCGTTTGTCAGCGAGCAAGATGCTCGCACTACTCTAGATTATCAAGGTTATTTACGCCATGCAGCACTAGCCTATTGAGCGATCGCTATTCTTGCGTATTGTTGTCACCAAAAATGTTTTAAATATGACTTTAGCATTCGCCAATTCTCTCCTTGGGAGGTAACATGACCAAACATAAGGTAACTCCAAAAAAGCTAAATTTGTCCATAACCAAATCCACAGCCATCGCTGTTATTACTAGTTTGCCTGTTGCACAGAGAAAGTGAAATGTTGATAACTTAAGGAGTTTGATGTCCAAAAATCTCCCGTTCACAAACTGAGTTAAGGTTAAGTAAGAAAATTTAAGGGTAATTAGATTTGTTGAGCCTAGCAAGCTCTAGATTTCCGCTATATGAATATTCTTGAAGTTAAAATAGCGATCGCTGACAATAATTTCACCCACTATCCCACAGTAATCGATATCTTGTACTCTGATTTGGGAAATTAATGGTATTATGAGTAAGATTTAGGTTTATTAATGTTTAATTTAAATTAAAATTATTAACGTTTATCAATGATAGAGCAAATTTATACTTATGGGTAACTTGTCATAAAATTATTTTTGCGAAACCATAAATTCTAATTTATCGAAAATTTGGGTCTAAAACCCCGTCCTTTAGTACCGGTTTATGCTTTTTGTGCTAGCATAAGTATGTGGTTGATTGGTCGATACCCATGATTGTTTACGAGTTCAAAATCAAAGGGAAAGACAGGCAATATCAAGCGATAGACGAAGCAATTCGTACTAGCCAATTCATTCAAAACAAGTGCTTGCGCTACTGGATGGATAACAAAGATTCAAAGGTGGATAAGTACGCATTGAATAAGTATTGTGCGGTATTGGCTGCGGAATTCCCCTTTGCTGATGAACTAAATTCAATGGCTAGACAATCTGCGGCTGAACGTTCTTGGTTTGCAATAGCTCGGTTTTACGATAACTGTAAAAAGAAAATCAAGGGCAAGAAAGGATTCCCTAAATTTAAGAAAAACTGCCGTTCGGTTGAATATAAATCATCTGGATGGAAGCTTTCAGAAACTAGAAAATCAATAACTTTCTCCGACAAAAAAGGGATTGGATCTCTAAAATTAAAGGGAACTTACGACCTTAATTACGTTGGACTCAAACAAATTAAGCGCGTGCGCTTAGTACGTCGTGCAGATGGGTATTATGCCCAGTTTGCGATTGATGTAAATATCAAAATTGAGACACATCCTACTAATCAAATAGTGGGTCTTGATTTGGGATTAAAGTACTTCATTGCCGACAATAAAGGTAATGTAGAACCATCACCCCAGTTCTACCGTAAATCAGAAAAACAGTTGAACCGTGCCAACCGCAATAAATCCAGAAAGTTCAGCCAACAGAAAAACAAAGCAAAGCTTCGGCAATCAAACAATTACCACAAAGCTAGAAATAGATATGCCCGGAAACATTTAAGGGTAAGTAGGCAACGAAAAGAGTATTGTCAGAGACTGGCATACTCCGTCATCCAATCTCACGATTTGGTAGCCTATGAAGATTTAAATGTCAAAGGGCTGGTAAAAAATCGACATCTAGCTAAATCAATTTCTGATGCTGGTTGGTACACTTTCCGCAGTTGGTTAGAGTATTTTGGTCACAAATATGGGAAGGTGACTGTTGCCGTGCCACCCCACAATACAAGCCAAAACTGTTCTAACTGTGGCGAAAAAGTTAAAAAATCCTTGTCTACTCGAACCCATGTATGCCCTCATTGCGGATATACGGAAGACAGGGACATCAATGCAGCAATCAACATTTTGAGATTAGGACTCAGTACCGTGGGGCACAAGGGAACTTACGCTACAGGAGATTTGCCCTCTTGGGCGGTTGGTGCAAGCCTGCTGTCTAACGGCGAGTCGTTGAATGTAGAATCCCCGCCCTTATAGGGCGGTGGAGTGTCAAAACTGAAGACTGATGCCAAAATGAGTAGTAACTTTTATGCGAACTCGTCAAAGTATCACTGAATTATTTACAACTTTTTTACAATTAGATGCTGACAGGGTGATTGGTTGGGCAGTTGATGCTAAACTAAGGCGAAATCTACTCAAGTGTCAGGCAAGTTTATCACAGCCAGAACATTCAGAGAATTTTTGGATAAGTTATTGGTATAAACTGTGGCAAAATCAGCCGGAAGGTTTGGCGAGAGAACATTTCTCGGCTTATTTACAAGAAACCTGTTATTGGTCTGCTGATAAAATAATTAGTAATCTTTCTGCTACTCAATACACAGTGTCTGACTGTTTTCAAATGGTCATAACTCGTGTAGATAAGATTTTGAAAGGATTTAAACCCAACATGGGGTTTAATTTGAATAATTATGCGAGTACGATTTTCAGCAACGAAATCAAGGAAATGTTGCGATCGCGCAATGAAATTGATATTAGTACTAACTGGCGATTGTTACGCAAACTAACTCAAAAGCGTCTGGTAGAGTCTTTACAAAATGTGGGACTGAGTGCAGAAACAATACAACGCTACGTATTAGCTTGGAAATGCTACCAAGCAATCTATGCGCCACAGCATCCTACAGGTACTCGTCAGCTGTCAAAGCCAGATGAATCGACATGGATGGCGATCGCCCAGCTTTACAATTCGGAACGTCACACCCAACTTTCCCCACCAGGGCCAGAGTGCGATGGGCAAACGATGGAAAAATGGCTGGTTGCTAGTGCCAAAGCAGTACGAGATTATTTTTACCCCAGTATGGCCTCTTTGAATGCGTCCAGAAATGATGACGATTCAGGAGAGTATCAAGATATATTACCACAACTTAAGCAAGATTCCTTAATGACGGAAATTATTGCTCAAGAAGAATTGCAGGAGCGAAAGTCACAGCAATCTCTCATCAGCAATGTGTTAATCGCCGCCTTGAACGAGCTAGATGAGGAAGCAAAAAAGATTATCGAACTTTATTACAGCCAAGATTTAACTCAACAGCAGATTGCCAAACAGTTGGGAATTAAACAATATACAATTTCTCGCAGACTCAGCAAAGCCAAAGACTCATTAATACTCAAACTTGCCAACTGGAGCAAGGAATCACTGCATATTTCTCTAAACTCGCTGCTACTTAACTATATCAGCACAGTTTTAGAGGAATGGTTAAAAGCCTACTATCATCCTTCCTCATCTTAGTTGGAGTAGTATAAATTAAAATGTTTGATTCCAGCACAGTCAACTTAATCAACCCTACACATTTGTGGTTAGAAATTCCCGAAGCCGAACAAAACCAAATTTGGCAGCAAAGTCAAGGATTTTCTAGCAATAATCGCTGTTGGATAGCATATCTCAACCGCTTGAGCTTAAATACCTTTTTACCGTGGCTACAAACAGAATATGCTCCCAATGCGGCTGTTTTTCCGAATCTTGCTACTTTACCCAGCATTTGGGAAGTAGTCAACGGCGTAGGGATTTCTTGGGAAGGTAAACGCTTAGTCTTAATTCCATCGGAAGCAATGGATTTAAGCGAACTGCGCGTTCCCCAAGAGTGGGTGGATATTCCCAGTTGGACAGCAGATTATTATCTAGCGGTACAAGTTAACGTGGAAGAGGGTTATATCCGCATTTGGGGATACACTACCCAAGTTTTATTGAAAAGTATGGGTAGTTACGATGCAAGCGATCGCGCTTATTGTTTAGATGGTGCAGATTTGATTTCTCACCTGAATATCTTATGGATGGCGAGTCAAATCTGTCCTGACGAAGCAACCCGTGCTGAGGAAATTGCACCGTTACCAGAATTAGCGATCGCTCAAGCCCAAAACTTACTGCAACGACTAGGAAATCCAGAATTAATTTTACCACGTTTAGCAGTACCCTTTTCCACCTGGGGAGCAATTTTAGAACATGGCGGTTGGAGACAGCGATTGTATGAACAACGCCAAGGACAACAACAACAATGGTCGATTACCCAATGGTTGCAAACAGGGGTGTCAGATTTTGCTCAAAAATTTGGTTGGGCTAGTATCGATTCACAAATCAATTATGCTGGTGCTAGAAGTTCCGCGCCAGCATTTACATTACCAACTTTAGTACGCAAAATAACCATTGCTGGACAACAATACGAATTGCGCGTCCAGCCTAAAAGTAACATTGAAAATCGAGTATGGCGCTTTGAACTGCGAAATGCAACTAGGGGAGAGATGATTCCCGGCGGATTTAAATTGAGAATTTTGACAGAAGATTTACAGCCTTTTGATGGTAACCAAGTACAAGCTAAAACTGCTGTAGAAAGTATTTACATTGAAATTGCTTTGGGTGAAGAACAAGAAGGATTAGTTTGGGAAACAGAACCGACTCCAGAAAACTTTGAACACGAAATCTTACTTTTTTAAAATATCTATACTTCAACTTGAAATATATATTAATCCGATTTAATTGCTGAAATTATTTGTGTAGGGAGGGAACAGGCAAGAAGAAAATAGACTTTTACTGATTTTTAAAAATCAAATATTATTATATCCTCACAATGAATTTTCTGGTATGAACGCAGTTAACAGCCTGTTCTCTGCATAATTTTTTGATGTTTGACGGTATAAATTAAAGTAACCTCAATTTTGCATTTAGGATTTTCCCGTAAAATTTCCTCAAGCCAAAATTTGGGGAGCATCCCAAATGTGCAAAAACGCCCTCACCCTATAAGGGTAGGCAGGCTTTGTTGGTATAGCAATACCCTTCTAGGGTATTGCGTCAAAATTGGGATGCTCCCAAAATTTGAAATCTCAAATTCGATAATTTCCCACATCTCCCAACAGTTCTTTGGCACTTAAAACTTTTGAACTACGGTATGATTGATGACGAAATTATCTAAAAATATATGCATAAAATTATCAGAATATAGCAATGAAACCAGAAATTAAATTAGGCACTTTAATCAATAATCGTTATTTAATTCAGAAACTTCTTGGTCAGGGAGGATTTGGTCGAACCTATTTAGCAATTGATACGCAACGTTTTGGTGAACCTTGCGTTGTCAAAGAATTTGTACCGACAACATCCCAAGAAGACCTAATTCGTAAATCTAGAGAACTATTTGAGCGCGAAGCAAAAGTTTTATACCAAATTCAACATCCTCAAGTTCCCAAATTTTTAGCTTGGTTGACAGAAAATGAACGGCTATTTATTGTCCAGGAATATATTGATGGTAAAAATTTTGCGCAAATTTTACATGAACGTCTCACTCACACAAAAAAGGCATTTTCAGAAGCAGAAGTGAAAGCATGGCTATTAAATATATTGCCAGTTTTGGAATATATTCACGATCGCGATATTGTTCATCGCGATATTTCCCTAGAAAATATCATGCTTCCTGAAAATCAATCTCAGCCAGTGCTAATTGACTTTGGAGTAGTTAAGGAAAAAATTACTCAAATTTTCGCTGCTAATTCTCCCAATTATCATTACTCAGTTGGCAATTCAATAGTGGGAAAAATTGGCTATTCGCCACCAGAACAACTGCGTTTGGGAAAATGCTATCCTTGTAGCGATATCTACGCACTTGGTGTTTGTGCAATAGTGCTTTTGACTGGAAAAATACCATCTATGCTGATGGATAGAACTTTTTGCTGGCAATGGCGTTATCATACCAAAGTCAGTGACTATTTCGCTAACATCCTAGACAAAATGGTGGCAGAAGTGCCAAGCGATCGCTACCAATCAGCTAGAGAAATTATTGTCACATTGAATAAGAATTCAATTACATTATCTGATATAATAAATGATAGCAATTCAGCACCAACTACACAAAATAATATTTCTCATCCACAACAAAAACCAACAGCAATTTCTCATCAATCGCCAGAGGAACTGATTGTATTAGATCAACATAAACCAAGCCTGGAACAAGAGATTGAAACAACTAACAAATTACCAACACAAACCCCTGTTGCTTTCAACTCAGAATTCTTGGAATATTGTCAAAGAGAATTAGCTAGTTTTGTCGGGCCTTTTGCTAGTTTTTTGATGAAACACACTTTGCAAGAAAATCCACAGATAGCACCAAAGGAATTTATTGAAGTGCTAACTGCTGCAATTCCTGATTCTCAACGAGCAAAAGAATTTAGCAGTCGGATCAACCTTCCTGTAGAACCTAACCCAGAAAAACTGCAAACTTCTCAAAATTCCCAGGAACTCTTGGACACATATCCGGCGATTAGCAATCCGGAATTTTTAGAAAATTGTCGGCGAGAACTGAATAGTTTTGTAGGGCCTTTTGGTAGTGTAATTCTCAAAGATACTTTAGATAATTACCCCCAGATAACATCAAAACAACTTATAGAAACTTTAGTAGCAGAAATCCCGAACCAGCAAAGAGCCGAACAATTCAGGCAACGCATCTACAAACTAAAGTTTTTGACACAGTAAGGGAGCATCCCAAATGTGCAAAAACGCCCTCACCCTATAAGGGTGGGGCTAGAAATACGAAGCCTGCCTACCCTTCGGGAACGTCTTCGACGAACGCAGGCTATCAAACTTTTAGCCTGCGAAGGCAGGCTTTGTTGGTATGGCAATACCCTAGAAGGGTATTGCGTCAAAATTGGGACGCTCCCCGCAGTAACAGTATAAGTGCGATCGCTACCATTGAGGGGAGTTACGAGGGGCTGGAATTTTATTTAGATTTTGGCATCACCATAAGTGCGGCGGCGATCGCACTCATCCACGCCAATCCAGTACATATAATCATAACTAGCCCAAAAGTATCGGCAAAAGATAGCTTAATTGCAGTTTCAACCGCCTGGAGATTTTCTGGTCTAACTCCTGCTAGCATTGATGTTTGACCAAGCTGATTGGCTTGGGATGCAAGCAAGATCCGTCCTGCCTCAGACAAATGAATACTTGCTGTGTGAACTTCTAACTTGTTCCCATAGTTACATAGTGCCACAGAACCGACAATGGCAATTGTCAGTACTCCCGCCATCCGCGCCACGGCGTTGTTAATTCCCGATGCAGTCCCTGCGTAGTGAGTCGGGACTGAACCCATAACTGTGGTAGTTAAGGGCGCTACAGTGATTGCCATCCCCAAACCAAATACTGTGATGCCAGGAAAGAATGTTGTCCAATAATCCTCAGCACCATCTGTCAGTCCCACGAATGCCATGATCAGGAACCCCAATCCAGCCAACAAGGGGCCAAGGATCAGCAGTGGACGCGGGCCGTATTGGTCTGCTAATTTACCTGCCCAAGGTGACAATCCACTGAGTAACAGAGCAAAGGGCATATCTGCCATCCCAGCAATTGACTGACTGTAGCCTTGGGCTTGTACTAAGTTGAGTGACAAAAAGAGATTGCCCACATTTAATGCTCCATAAAGGAACAGGGTGAGCAAATTAGTGCCACTGAAGGTCAATGATTTGAATAGATGTAGGGGCATCATTGGGTGTGGGCTGCGTATTTGGACGATAATATAAGCAACCAAAGCTATAACCCCAAGACTTAAACTGCCGTAGATGCGTGGATCTTGAAATCCAAAGTTGTGCAGAGAGATAAAACCGTATGTCAAACTTGCTAGTCCCAAGGCGACTAAAATCGCTCCCGGATAATCTATTTTTCCTGAGACTTGTTCATTGCGGCTCTCTGGAACTTGGAAATAGAGTATTACCAATGTGGTTAATCCCAGTGGTAGATTAATCAAGAAAACTCCGCGCCACAGCCCAGCATCAGCAAGTAAGCCACCCAACACAGGCCCCACCAGCGTGACAATCGTCGTTGCGGCTGACCATTTACCGATCGCACTACCGCGTTCTTCTGGCTGAAAACAAGCGGTGATGATGGCAAGGCTACCAGGGATTGTGATTGCACCACCAATACCTTGGACTACACGCGCCCCGATGAGAAATTCAATATTTGGCGCTAATCCACAAGCTAAAGAAGCCATGATAAATAGACTAATGCCAAACATAAACACTTTTTTGCGCCCCAAGCGATCGCCAAGAGAACCACCGATGAGAATTAGTGCTGCGAGCATTAATAGATAAGCATTGATAATCCACAGTAGTTGTTCACCACTGGCTTGGAGATCATTTTGCAATGTCGGGAGGGTAACATTTAATGCTGAAGTATCAATAAAAGCCATACTTGATGCCAGAATTGTCGATAACAGCACCCAGTACCCTTGTTTAGGTAGTAAAACAATTAATTTGTTTTCTTGCTTAACTAGCTTTGCTTCCACCATTGTGTAAATTTGTATAGCATGTATTACATTTTACTGGTAGATGCGAACCCAGAGGCTGAGTTTTTGCCAACAGAAAGATGAGCAAGAAGAGCGATCGCCCTGTAGCTGTGTATCCTGCATATTCAAGAGAAGCTGTCAAGCTCATGAGTTTGACAGCAGAGTAGGTTAAGAGCAGATTCTCAAGTACTACACTCTCTTACACTTAAGTCTGATTAGGTGACAAACTAGTAACAAAAAGCCATAATCAGAAAATCTCAAGACCCATCTGCGATCGCAAAACGTAAGTATTTATTCACAAACATTGAATTTTTCTCGCCGACTGACACTAACCTATTCATTAACTTTACTTATAACTAAAAACTCAGTGAGTTTTCAGGAAACTTTATTCAAAAGGATATATGTTTCAAAATAAGCTAAATCTAGTCACCAATCCAGAGTAACTAGATAACTTTTCTGCCTACTAAAAATAATTATTTTTTAATTAAGAATTATAGATTGTCATGATTTTTAGTGAAATCAAATGAAGTTCAACAAGAAAAAACGCAGATTTTATAAATTATTTTTATAACTAGGATGCAAATTTTAATTCGCATCCATCATGATGTGTTCTAAATGTTATGCTTTAAAACAGTGATAAATTTTTCACTAGAATGAGAGAAATACTTAATCCAACGCCAAAAAATTAATTAATATTTAGTAAGAGCGTCAGAAACCCCACGGCTAAAGCCGGGGGCTTGAAAAAGCCCTAATCTGACCAGCTTAAGTATTTCGAGTACTACGTTAGAGGCAAGAGTTAAAGACCTACCAGGGGATGCGTAGCTAGTCCCCTGCTCTAGAACCAAATTGTTAAACATCTGTACAAGGGTTAAGGAAGTGCAATTTGGATAGTACCGACCTCTAACATTGGCGAAGCTAACATTACCCGAAAGGAGGGACAGAAATGTCCAAAGTGTTTGTAATTGATATTGAAAAAAGACCGCTAAACCCAATTCATTCAGCACAAGCGAGGCAGTTATTACGCAATAAGAAAGCAGCAATATATCGCCGCTTTCCATTCACTATTATTTTCAAAGAATTACACTCATCGCCAGTACAACCATTGCGGTTAAAGCTAGACCCTGGTGCTAAAACCACGGGAATAGCATTAGCCAACGATTCAACAGGCGAAGTAATATTTGCTGCTGAATTAAAGCATAGAGGTTTTGCTATTAGAGACGCTTTGATTGCCAGAAGGCAATTAAGACGTGGCAGAAGAAATCGCAAAACTCGCTATAGAAAGCCAAGATTTATCAACAGAACTAAACCTCAAGGATGGTTAGCACCTAGCCTGATGAGTCGGGTTCACAAT
The DNA here is from genome assembly GCF_963889195.1 of Calothrix sp. FACHB-168. NCBI lineage: Bacteria > Bacillati > Cyanobacteriota > Cyanophyceae > Nostocales > Calotrichaceae > Calothrix > Calothrix sp. FACHB-168. The sequence continues at coordinate 40,805 of NZ_CAWPNJ010000063.1, read as the reverse complement.
GTTGAAACATGGGTAAACAGATTACGCAAATTTGCGCCAATCACAGCGATTAGTACCGAATTAGTTAAGTTTGATATGCAATTAATGCGTAACCCTGAAATCGAAGGCAAGGAATATCAGCAAGGCGCATTAACTGGATATGAAACCAGAGAATATCTACTTGAAAAATGGAATCGGCAATGCGCCTATTGTGGTGTCAAAGACGTACCTTTGCAAATTGAACACATTCACCCACGTTCTAAAGGTGGGTCTAATTCTATCACAAACCTTGCATTAAGTTGCGAAAAATGCAACATCAAAAAAGGGACTAAGGATATTAAGGATTTCCTCAAAAAAGACCCTACTAAGTTAGAGAAAATCTTGGCACAAGCTAAGAAACCGTTAGCTGATGCAGCAGCAGTTAATGCTACTAGATACAAGCTTTTAGAGGTTTTGAAATCTACGGGTTTACACGTTGAATGTGGCTCTGGAGGTCTAACAAAGTTCAACAGAACTAGTCAGAAATTAATCAAGACTCATTGGATTGATGCTGCTTGTGTTGGCAAATCAACACCAACATTAAATATCAAAGGTATCAAACCATTGTTGGTTACAGCTAATGGACACGGAACAAGGCAGATGGCTGGCACTGATAAATTCGGGTTCCCTATTCGCCATCGTTCAAATAAACAAATCCATTTTGAATTTCAAACTGGAGACATTATTAAAGCAGTTGTTACCAGTGGTAAAAAAGTTGGCGAATATGTTGGACGTGTTTTGTGTCGTGCCACGGGTAGTTTTGATATCGCAACCAAGACCGGAAGAATATCAGGAATAAATCATAAATATTGTTCGGCTATTCACAAAAAGGATGGATACAGCTATGCCTTTTGAAACAATCTTGACGGCGAATAAATTCGCCTGCGCCTTACCCCCATGTCTAAAGCCAGGGGCTTCCACGGCGCGAGGACTTTGGTGATTTTTATCAGTCCACAATCTTTAAAACAACAATAAACTCAAGGAGCAACTTTTGATTAGATCGGGAATTAGTTGAAGCCCAACCTTGAAAACGTGCATCTGCAACTGCGACAATGCTGTTACTAAAGGAGATAGTTGATTATGAGGATTTTGTTAGCAGAAGATGATCAGCGCATTGCTGAGTTACTTGCACAAGCTCTGACTACTCAACACTATATTGTTGATATAGCTACTGATGGTGAAAAAGGCTGGGAATTTGTCAAGAGTTTTACTTATGATCTGCTATTGCTAGATCTGATGCTACCAAAGCTTGATGGTCTTACCCTTTGTCGGCAATTACGCTCTCAAGGCTATCAAATGCCAATCCTCTTTTTGACTGCGCGAGATACCACGGTTGATTTAGTTGCAGGGCTAGATGCAGGTGCCGATGACTATGTGGTTAAACCATATAAGATACAAGAATTATCCGCTCGCATTCGCGCTTTATTGCGCCGGGGAAATAATGCGTTATCCCCTGTGATTGAATGGGAAAATTTGCAACTTGATCCTAATATGTGTCAGGTTACTTATAAAGGTCAGCCTATACATCTTACTCCTAAAGAATACCGTTTATTAGAACTTCTTCTGCGTCGTAATGGTTGTGTGATCAGTCGCGGTGAAATTTTAGAAAACCTTTGGTCTTTTGAAGATCCTCCAGAGGAAGATGCTGTAAAGGCTCTTGTGAAACGTTTGAGACAGAAACTAAAAGCAGTTGGTGTACCTGATGATTTTATCGCCACAGCTTATGGTATGGGCTACTATCTCCAACAAGATTCACAGGGTTGTGTAGCAAAAACTGTGTCAGGACATTAGAGGTAAAGATGATTTGAGTAAACCAAATATTGGCGATCGCAATTTCAGCATTTTTTGGATTCTAGATTTAGATTTAATCCAAAATCTAAAATCCAAAATTGTCTCGCTCATAGTTGTTATCTCGATTTTCTAGTTGTATCCAGTACTGAGTTGTCTGGGTTCAATTTATGAGTCTTTTTTGCCGTAATTAGCAAAGCAATGACAATTAGCAGTTGGATTGACAAAGGTGCAAAAGCCAGACTAGCAAAAAGTAAGCACAAGGCGATTAATCTCACTAATAACCGCTCTATATCATCCGTAAGCTTTGCACTAATGTGAAAAGAAACCGTACTCAGCGCGAAGGTAATTAATGAAGTGATAAACATGATAAATACCTGGTGGATTTGACAATTTTGGATTGTAAGTATCTCCTCACTTCCTACCAAATGGCAGTCTTAATCATGAGTTTTTCAGTGAAAATGATATTGATATTAATCGTCCATTTCCTTCAAGGTAGCTACGGTTGAAGGAGACATCCGACTGAGCGATCGGAAGATCCAATATTTAATCATTGTGTCAGCGACAACTGGAACGGTAGCGATAAACAAAGAGATTGCACTTTTATTAGCTGCAATTCCTAAATGTGCTGACAAGCCTTCGAGTAAAACTTCCCATCCATGAGGTGAGTGGAAACCAACAAATATGTCGGTAGTTAAGATGATGGCAAAAGATTTGGCGCTGTCGCTCAGACCTGTGACAATATTATCAATGAAGGATTTGAGGACAGCAATATCTTGTCGTCTAAACAACAGTACTAGGGTAAAAGCTACAAGCGCCACTATATCTGCAAAAACGTTGCTAACAGCACTATTACTCTTATTACGAAATTCCTCTGTCAGTTCAACTGCTTTATGTTTAACTTTCTCCTCCATAGCTTCCGCCTCTATCTTAGGAGCAGTACCAATCAAGCTTTCCAATTCGAGTTCTTCGCGATAGGTGTTGAGTTCTTTCAAGGCTTCTTCCTTCATCTCCGAATTCAAAAAGACTTGGGATTCTTCTCCTACCCTAAACTTTTCTACCATTGGCAGAATTAAGAAATTTTTAGATATTTGTTGTGTCAATAGGGGGACAATAATTAACAATGCCAAAAGCCTTAGACCAATCACAGTTATTGCTCTAGAGCGGCGATATGCATTAACTATTTCTTCTTCTGCTCCAGGATTTAGATCGTTTTTAACCTTATCGAGGGTCTTCTTGATTGACCTTGGCAGTACTCCTGACTTACCATTATCTGACTCAGCATGTGCGTGAGATTCTGAAGTTTGTTTTTTTCTTTTATTAGCGGGGACAGATTTAACGTCTTTAACTTCAATGATATTTACAGCAGGTGAATATGAGTTTTGTTTAACAACCGCGCTAGAACTTGAAGATGGGATATTAGCTAGACTAGAATTGTCTGCATCGTGATTATATTTGGCTAAAATTCCCTCGACAAATATCAGCCTCATCAGGTGATCTTGTCCGAGGTTACTGAGTGTAGATCTGCTGCCATTGAATTCTTTCATTCTTTGTTGAAGAATGTCCAAATTTTTCTCAAAATCTTCCTGGGGAAAGTCAATGTGGCTATTATTACGTATTTTTTCACCATTGAAGTATCGACCTTCGATGAATTCGATTTTTAAGGCAGCCTGATACGCCTGCTCTAACGATTGTTCTGGTGTTCCTAGAAAGCGGTCTTTTATCCGGCCAAATGACTCTAACTGTCTCTTCAAAGAATTGGAAGACATAATATAATCCTAATTATTGTTGATTGTTGATTGTTGACTGTTGACTGTTGACTAATGACTAATGACTAAGGAGTCGTGTAAAAATAAGTTGAACAATTTAATATTTGTAGTGCGGGCAGCGTTCGACTGAGCGCTCACGCCGAAGTCTTGCCCGCGCGAGCAAGATGCTCGCACTACTTATTTTTACTTGATGCCTAATGACTAATGACTATTGACTATTTTGCTCAATGCCGATAGTAGATCTAACTCTATGTAAGGCTTGGTGAAGTAAGCGCTAGCACCCAGGTGTATTGCTAAATTTCGATGTTTATTATTACCGCGAGTTGTCAACATTGCTACAGGTATTTTTGCGAGTTCAGGATCTTGGCGACAATATTCTAGAAACTCAAATCCATTCATATTTGGCATTTCAACATCAGAAATTATCAGTTGTACTCTGATTGAACCGTGTTGCAGTTGTTCAATTGCTTCCCATCCATCCCGTGCTGACAAAACTCGATAACCCGCTTTCTCTAAAGTGAAAACCAAAGCTTGTCTAGCAGTAGCCGAGTCATCAATCACAAGCACTGTCGGCATTGTGTGTGCCACCTGAGGAGCTAAACTTGTTTGGGCAGACAAATCTTGATAATTAGCTAACGACTCAGCAGCTATGGTAGTTTTGCTTTGCGCCAAAAACTCTTCTAGCAACATCACCCCATTAATCACGGGAATTAGACTGCCACTTCCCAGGATGGTACAACCAGAAATATAGTTGGGAGGGGCGATCATCGCGCCAAAGGGTTTGATCACCAGTTCTTGCTCACTGGCTATGTGGTCAACTTCTAGTGCAAACATCTCCTGCTCTCGACGGATTAACAGCAGGGGTGGAGTCTTGTTTTCTTTTGCGGAAGTAGCGATCGCACTACTGTTAGATAGATTGTCCGGCAGATGACAGTTGTATTCTAAAATACTAGCCAATCGATAAACAGGAATAGACTGCTCTTGCCAAGTGAAAAATTGCTGACTGCCAATTTCTTGTGTCTGCGCTGCTTCAGAATTGATAATCCTGGTAATGCTGTCAATTGGTAAGGCAATGACTGTGGAATTTACTGAGCAAACCAGTAATTTTGCTACTGTTAATGTAAATGGCAAGCGTAAAGTAAAGGTTGTGCCTTGTCCGGGAGAGGAGGTCATGGTGATGCTGCCTTTCAAGGATTGTAGCTCTGCTCGCACCACATCTAGGCCGACTCCCCGCCCAGAAAGTTCGCTCACCCGACTGGCGGTAGAAAAACCAGGCTCAAATATCAGGTTAATTAACTCTGCTGTAGAAGTGACTGCCAATTGTTCTGGTAATAATAAGCCATTAGCGATCGCGCGATCGCTAATGCGTTCTAAATTCACTCCTTGACCATCATCCCGTACCTCCACAACAGTTTGGTTACCCTGATGATAGGCGCGAATTTCAATTTCCCCTGGGGTTGATTTTCCTTGTTGACGGCGAATATCGGTTGGCTCGATCCCATGATCAAAGGCATTGCGAAGTAAATGCAAAAGTGGGTCATAGAGCTTTTCTACAATGGCTTTTTCTACCTGTACTTCTGTGCCGATTAATTTCAAGTTGACAGGTTTGTTATAAGTATGAGATAGATCCCGCAAGACTCTAGGAAAACGATTGAGTACGTTACCAATCGGTAACATCCGCGACCACATCAGTTCATTCCGGAGTTGAGAGAGCATTTGCCGCTCCTGTCGAATTGTTCGATTTGAGCGTCCACTAAATAAGGCAATATCATCTACTGCTTCTCTAAGCTGGGCAACTTCTTCTAAAACTCCCTGTAGTAAGGAATGCGCAGTTCCGTAGCGATCCATTTCTAAAGTATCAAATTCCGCTAAGGAGAACCCAGAAGGCGATAGCTCAAAACCAGATACAGAAAGACTATGTTCAGAATCTAGGGATTGATTGAAAGCGACGGGAGACTCTGAACCGTGGGTGGAGAAGGACGACAGCCACCCCGCCTTATTGGGCACTGGGTATTGGGCAGATTCTGAAGCGATCGACATCGTGTGTGATAAATTTTGTATGTCCTCGATGACTTCTTGAAAGCGATCAAAACGACGAAGTAATTCTTCAATAGCTTCCTGAACTTGTTCATTCTCAAGGGCAAACATATTCCGGTTAATAGTTAATTCGCCCAAGAGATTATTCATCCGATCTAAGCGAGCGAGGTCAACCCGAACTGAAATATTAGCCGATGGGGTGGAAAGATGCTCCGGAGCCTGTTTGTGAATCTGAAATTCCTGCTGCGGAGTAGATTCTGTTACCTCGTTAGTGATAATAGGGCTGTTAGGATTATGGTTAGCAAGATTTAGCTGGGGTAGAGATGGTAATTGTTCTACTGCTGCGGTATCAGAAATAATCTGAGTTGGTGATTCTGAGGCTAGAGCTTCTATATCAGTTTCAAACAGAAAAACTGGTCTGCGATCGCTCTGTTGTGCAGCTGTCACAGATTGTCTCCCACTTAATAACTCTTCTAAGGAAAGGGAGAGAGGTTCTTCTGAATTCAGGGAAGCGATCGCTGGGTTAAATATACTTACTGGTGCTACATCGCTGACAGTGTTTGCAGCCAAGGCGGTGAGAGCATCTGAGGGACTACCGCCTTGGGTGCGATCGCCTGCAAGCACAACCTTTCTACTGGAGGTAAAATCAGCAAGTGCTAATTGGCTGATGTGTAATGCTAGTTCGGGGTGAGCGGCTAGGGCTGCTAAAGTGGTTTCGGCGATAGTTTTCAAGCCTGGAAGCTCTAAAAAATCAGCAAATCTGGCAAAAAGCTCCGTTTGTAACCGTAATTCTGCCGCCATTTCATCATTTGTGGGTTTAGCAGCGATTGTAGCTGTCAGTAGCTCTAAACCATGAGCTATATCCACCTGAAAAACTGATGCAACAATGTCAACATTCAGATCCGCAGAATCAGGTATATAGTAGTTAACCCGAGCCAGTGCATCTGGGAGTTTTTTTTCTATGTTAGTAAATATAGGATCAGCAGTGATGATGGCTGACTCTAGGTCAAAGTTGCCAGTTGTAATTTGCTCTGTTAGGGGAACTCGTAGACAATCATAGGCTTGTAGCAGTAAAACTTCCAGACTGGCATCAATTTCTATAGTCTCATCGTAGAGTGCCCGAAAAATGTCCTCTAGTCGATGAGCGATCGCCGTAATACCATCAAGTCCCACAATTGCAGCACCACCTTTGAGGGAATGAGCAGCTCGCATTAATTCATGGAGTTTGTGAGAACTACGTTCAGATCTCAATGTGAGTAACCCTGTTTCGATCGCTTGCAGGAGTTCAGGGACTTCTTCAATGAAAAATTGATAAGTTTGGTCATGAACATCGCGAGACATCAACATAATCTACTCCTTGATGAGCCATCTAAACTAGTGATTTTGAGGGGTACAAAACGAACCGCGAAGACGCGAAGTGCGCGAAGGAAGAGAAAAGAAGAAGAAACTTACCCCACAGAATTAAGGCGATGAACCACTAGTAAAGCACGGCATAACTAAACCACCCATTTCCTTTTTTCTCAGTCAACCGTCAACACTTCGGCAAGCTCAGTGCATCGCCGTCAACCATCAACAATTTACTGCACCTTAAATTGACTAACATTTCCTTGCAACACTTTGGCGACGGCGATCAGTTTCTCGAAGGAAGCCGATACATTAGTGGCCGAGGTGGCTGTGTGTTGGGCAATGGTTGCAACTTCTGCCATCGCTTGGGTGACAATCTCCGAGTTTTGCGCTTGCTCAACCGTTGCTTGGGCGATCGCTTCCACTACTCGATAAATCTGCGCATTGGCTGTGACGATTTGATTCAAGCCTAAACGGGTTTCATCTACTAATTTGCTTCCCGATACAACCTGTTCTGTACCTACATCCATTGCCGTTACTACCTCACTAGTTGCCCTCTGAATGCTGGATATGAGCTTTTCAATATCATCCGTAGCTTTTGCTGATTGCTGGGCTAGCTCTCGGATTTCGTCAGCCACGATCGCAAAGCCGCGCCCTTGTTCCCCAGCACGAGCCGCTTCTAGGGATGCATTCAGGGCTAGAACATTGGTTTGCTCGGCAAAATTCTTAATTAAATTGACGACTGTAAAGATTTTTTGGGAAGATTCGCCTAAATGCTTGACTTTTTTCGTGGTTGCTGCTACTGTTTCGCGAATTGCTCCAATGCCCTCTACCGTTAAATTCATCAGTTCATTTTCCATTTCGACGGTTGCAGTCGCTTGTTGAACTGTGGCTTCTGCGGCTTTAGCGTTGGTAGCGATCGCCTGGATTGAGCGATCCATTACCTGAATGCGCTGGATGGCGGCTGTAATTTTCTTGGACTGTTGCACAGCACCTTTGACTAATGTTTTAGTCAAACTTTCACTGTGGTTGGCTGTTGCTTCTACTTGGTTAGTTGCAGTTTTTACTTGAGTGACAATCTTCCGCAAGTTCTCAATTACATAGTTATAAGAGTCTGCAATTGTACCCACTTCGTCATCTGTAACATTGGCGTAGATTGTTAAATCACCTTGACTAACCGGTTCTACTTCCACCAGTAACTCTAGTACCCTTGTTTGCAAGAGTTCCTTTTCCTGTATAAAACCCTGGATTTGTGCCGCCATATTATTGATGGTGGTACATAACACAGCTAATTCATCTTCTCCTTCCACAGTCAACCGGGTATGAGATGTTCCTAGCCCCATTTTTTCCACAACTGAGGTTGCATCTCGCAGAGAGCGGGTAGCTCGTTTGGCGAGGATAGCGGCAATGATTCCCACCATGAGAGCGGCGATCGCCATTCCCATAAAGAGAATTTGGCGCAGCGTCCTTAACGGTGCAAAGGTTTCGGCGGTAGGACGAGCTATACCTACTACCCATCCCGGCTCTGGTACTCCCTTTAACCCTGGCATACTAGCAAAGGTGACTAGGACTTGTTCGTGATCATTCTTATCTATGGCTACATTAGTCAGTACCGACTTCTCCTTGAGATGTTGCAATATCTCTGACCAAGGTTGGGTCAATCCCTGATAATCGTCTTTAGCAAAGTTACCGATCAAATCTGCTTCAGCAGCAGCAAAAATCTGTCCTTCCGGACTAACTATTTGATATTCCCAACTATTATCTTGAATATATTTGAATATTTGCCCTAGATGGTCTGATGACATTCGCAGCAGAACCACGCCAATTACTTCACCTGTTTCCGGATGTTTAATTGGTGCCGCAACTTCTAAGTGACTTCTGCCTATTGATACAGTATTTTTGGGATCGTTAATCGCTACAGACTGAGTTGAAAATGCACGCTGAAAATGCTTTCGCTCACTATAGTTTTCATGCCTGTTAAAAAAGCGTGAGGAATGGGATTGGAATAGCAATTTACCCGTGCTGTCAATGATAGCCACACCATCGTATTTGCCGTTATTAGTCTCAATAAAATTATCTAATGTGCTGACCTTTTGCTCTGAGGTAATTGGGGTACTTAATTGTGAGTTTGTTTGCCAAGGTAATTGAGAAATCGTTGTGTTTAATTGTTGTAAATCTGTAATTACGGGTGACTTAGCGAGCGCTTCCGCATCTTCGACAAACTGATTAATGGTGATGCTAAGTCCGCTTCGCAAACCAATGATCCGGCTTTCTTGCTCTGCAAAGATTTGTGCTGTGATTGAGCGACTTGCCAAAGTATAAGCCATACTCCCAACTGTGGCGATGGGAATCACACCAATCGCTACCGCCAAAAGTGTGACTTTTCTGGGCAAACTCTTGGGTAAACTCAAGATGGATAGACTCAAAGCTTTTCCCCATAGGTGAATCAGCTGTTGAGTTTTGAATAAATTTCTACTGGTCTTGGAATTTTCAGAGTGAGCCATCAAAGACCTCAGAGGATTCAAAGTCATGGAATTTACCTAATGGAAAACTAAGCAGTTATTTGCAGTCGTCTGAAGCCCAGAAAATTAATTACGAATTACGAATTACGAATTACGAATTACGAATTACGAACTACGAATTAGTTTGACTGGGATATGGCGGTAATAATGACTTGATCGTCCAAAACAGCCAAGCGTTCACCATTAGATTTCAATTGGTATCCGCTCACAAATGGTATTAACTCAGGAGTGATAACATCAGACGACGGCGGTTGAAGCATGGCGCGATCGCACCACTCCATCATTTCTGCGCGATTAATTACTAACCCGATCATCTGGTTCTCAGCACTGTTGTTTAAGGTACTCATCGAGCCAGCACGTAGTACAATTACCGCACAGGTTGTACTTATACCTTGTTGATGCCAAGGAGTGAACCCGATTAGATGAGCCAAATCAACCATCCACAGTACCTCACCCCGCCAGTTAGAAGCTCCCATTACCCACGCCGGAAGTTGAGGAATGGGCGTAATCTGATCAACAGCGATTGTCAACACTTCAACTAGCTGAGAAATTGGCAGTAATAATGTTGTTTGCGGAACAAGCTGGAACCGTAAAAACTGCTTGCTAGCTATAGTAGAAGATAAAACTGTTGTTGAATCTGTTAAAGAGTCAAACGCCATAGGTATTTCCTCAAATGTCAGACTTGACACCTAAACAATTATTGATAGCGCTGAGTAGTTCAAACTCAGCAATTGGTTTACATAAGTAAGCATTTGCTCCCTGTTTTAATCCCCAGAATTTATCAGCATTGGTTTTTTTGATGGAACAGAGAATAATGGGGATGTTAGTTGTTTCAACTTTTGCCTTTAAGTCCCGACAAAGAGCAAAACCACTGCGATCGGGTAAGACAACATCTAGGAGTATAATATTTGGTCTATTTTTACTGATTTGTTGTATTGCTTCTCCGGCATTACTGGCAAACAAAACACGAAACCCAAATTGCAGCAAATACTGTGCGATCGCTTCCCGCGCAGATGGGGAATCATCAACTACTAAAGCAACTGTTTGATTAGTTTGATCACTGAAAGTATCTTCAGTAGCTAAAGTAATAGTCATAGATAGATGTACTCCATTAACAATTCAAAATTCAAAATTCAAAATTCAAAATTAAAGACATTTTCAGTCGGGGATTTAAACCCTTGAATGTACGATAAAAAACGCATCAAATTTTCCAATTATGATTTCAAGTCAAATGAATCTGTCTCAGGTGCTTATTGATTACACCTATGACTTGTTGAGTATTAACTGTTTCCTTACTGAGAAAATCTGAAGAACCAACCATCTTTGCTCTGACTCGATCAATTACGCCATCATTTCCCGTCAAAATAATAATTGGCGTATGGCGGAAGCAAGAAAGTTTACGCAACTTGCTGCAAATTTCATACCCATTTGTATTAGGCATCATCAAATCGAGAAAGATCAGATCTGGCTTCAGTGCTAATAAAACACCGATCGCCCGCAACGGATCGTTCAGACCAACAAATCGATAGTTTGCAGCTGTCAGAATCTTTTCCATCTCTTGGCTAACCCAAGGATTGTCATCTAAACAGGCAATAATAGGTTCTTTAGTCTCTAATGACGTTGATGATGAAAACATGGGTGCTGGTAAGTCAGCAATAGTTTTCAATTCCACCAAGCCCAACTGAATATAGGGCAAAAGTGAACGAGTCAGAGTCATGAGATCCTGCTTCGTCTCAAGAGCCATTTCACGCAGGGTTTGCTGTTGTTGTAAAAGTTGGCTGAGGGTTTGGTAAACAGAGGCAGAAATTTTTTGTTGCAGTTCTCCTCCCTGGCCAATGGTAGGGGCTTTATTAGGGGAGCAATCCGCAAATTTTGCCGCCTTCCAAGTTTGCCAAAGGCGATCGGCTTCTGCAACGGCTTGCGCTGCATCAATCAGTACGACTCTCTTGGGTAGAGTTTTATTTGGTCTGAGTTCACAAGTAACCTGGGTTGCTTGGGTGATATCAAACAAAACCTCAACAATCGTAGACCAAACAACCCTAGCTGCTTGCTCTTTGGTAATTTTTTGCTGCTCTACCCACATACACAATAATTGGTATTGCCAACAGGCATCAAAATATTCAGCCGTTGTATTCACCAATTCATACTGTAGTGCGGAAATATCAGCAGGTTGCTGGGGTAAATAGATTGCTGAATTCCGCTTCCACCGTCTCACCGGATGATCTCCACCAGTGGTATAGACGATAAAACCGCAATGCAGATAAACAATCCATCCTCGTCCTATGACATCAGTCAACACAAGTTGACCGCTAAACTGAAGCTGTTTTAATGTAATAAACAGCTCGACCTGCTTGGAAGCATCAAAATCCTTAATCAACGGATTGTCATTTCTCCGAGTAAGTAAGGAATCAACTGATTGGTAAAGGAGACTGCTATTCATTTCACCTTCATCAAAATTTCTTGCCACAGGCATAATTAGTATCCAATGTAAAAGGTGACAAAGTCGTGATAAAAATCTAGAACAACTGCTTTTTGGGAGAATTTTTCTCTAAACCCGCATTTCTTCTCAGGAAGTTGCGCTCAAAGTCTGATAAAACCGTACTTTTTTCTCAGGGTGCAAGTTCCTGCCATTATTTCCTCACCAGCAGTAGGGGCACCTTCACAGATATGATCCAATCATTCACGACTATCTGGCTTAGAGGTTATTTATAAAGTAAACCTTAAATCGTAGTGGACTGACACGCCTAAAATGTTGCAATATAATTTTCTTGTGGGGTGGACATCTTGTCCGCCCAGGACGGGCGAGACGCCCATCCCACAAGAGTTTTATTAATGCACCATTTTAGCCTTGTCGCGCCACTACTTAATATTTACTCTATAAATGATCTCTTAAGTAGCCCCTAGTACCTCTGAACAAAGGACAACCTTCATGATGAACGCCAAGACTCATAATTTTTCAACACAGGTACAATTGCTACAGAAGAATTTTCTCTTTCACAATTAATTAAATCTTCCGTATTGCGGCGCATCGTCGTACAAATAAGATCCAAAGGTAGGTCATTGGGGTCATGTCCAAAAGGCTCCTCAATTTCAGCGCCAATTTCATCAACTCCCAGCATAACCGCACTAATAAAAGCTATTGTGGGACTAGTCCACCAATGTAAACCGTTAACTATTTCTAATGGCAATAGCAGGAAATAAATTATCAGCAATATCTTCAGAACTATGGTATATATTAAAGGCGTTGGTGTTTTGAGAATCCGCTCACAACCTCCTAAAATATCTACTAAATCATCTAACAACTCTAGCAAAGAATTCAACTGGAAAATATTGAGATTGTTATGCTCATACTGACTCTGTAAAAAGTCGCCAATCCAGAAAGAAATTTCTAAGGGGGGATGATTGGCTTCCTGGAGCTTAAAATATTGAGCTTCCGACAACAAAGGCCTTAACTCAGAGTTGACACATTCTCGTCGTAAATGCTGCTTCATAGCATAAGAAAAAGCAACTATTAATTTTAATGCTGCCTCTTTTTCTCCTCTACTTTTTGCACCATATTCATTAACAATAATCCAAATTCCCCTAGTTAAGTTACGAACAGTATTTACCAATGCTCCCCATAATTTCCGCCCTTCCCAAAATCTGTCATGGGCTGAATTAGTCCTGAAAGCTAATAATAAACCCACAACTATGTTGAGAGTAACAATGACATTAGGAAGGATTTTACTAAAATCAATAGATGCCAAAAGTTTAAATTCGTAAAGCAATGAAACTAAAAATCCATAGACTGCACATAAGATTATCCAAGGCAAAATTGGTTTAATTACTGAGAATTTAAGTTTAAAAATCACTTGAAACCAGTGCAAATGCTCACCAGTATAAATGTGAAATTTACCTTTAAATGATCTGAGAGACGTAATTTTCTTTCTCGAAGGTTTCATCACTTCAGATTTAAAGAACATTGGCTCATCCTTTGCTTAGGTATGGGAATCAATAAGCTATTCTGCTGTTAAGTTGCACAATCTATTGTGAGGGCTGTTGACGGTTGACGGTTGACTGTTGACGGTTGACGGTTGATTGTTGACGGTTGACTGTTGATTGTTGACTGTTGACTGTTGACTGTTGACAGATTATGTAGTGATTTTCTCTGTCGCGGATGATCGGAATTGCTATAGCAGATTTAACTGACTGATTATCTACAATATGGTGTTATATCTTCACCGCATATATCCGCCAGGTAAGATAAACTCCGAAAACGTAAACCGACCAGTTGCTCATATAAAGGATTGACATGACACAAAGGTGGAATGTGAAAGATAACGTGATTGAAGAGTGTGACATTACGCTCAAACGGACACTGAGACGGAATGATTATGCAAAACAACCGAGCCACTTTGGGGTTATGAACTTCTAGATTGTCTAACCAGTGGCGAATCAAATTGAGTGCAGAACTCTCAGAACTAGACTGATTTAAGGCTGACATAATATTGAACTAGTCCTTAATAATTGATTTGAGGACTTACGCAAGATGTAACTAAAAACCTGATTTTTGTGTAGCGTTCATTCATGTAGACGCATAGCAAATTTTTGCAGGGTATGAACGCTACTTTTGTTGTGTTATCTGTAAGTCCTAGATTTTTCAGGCGGGAGTGCGTAGGCGTAGCCCGTCGTAGACATCGCTTTCTAGGGAAGGAGACAAGATTCTATGTTGATATAGTTAGGCTGAGTAGATACAGACTTCTGTGTTGTCCATTGATTGTTGCTGTAAGCAATTTCCATAATTGCTTTCTCTTGGTAGCCATGAGCTAGCTGGATATTCACGTTTACCACAGCATGATTTAGATGTCGCAGTGGGTAATCAGCAGTAATCAGGGGTAAATTATCGGCGGCTTCCTGAGTTCTAATCACAGAGCCAGCCGGAACATATCGCCCATCCGGAACGTTTACACCCATAACCAAAGTTTTCGGTTCTAAAACACAGTTATTGCCGACAGTGGCTTTAAAAACCAGTGATTGCATCCCAATAAAAGTATCAGTGCCAATTTTAGCAGGGCCATGTACTTGGCATTGGTGGGCGAGAGAAACGCGATCGCTAATATAAACACCGTAGAGTCTTCCCTGAACTTCAACCACCGCCTCGCGTACCAAATTACCTTCTACATGGGTTTCTAAGGCATGAATAACTACACCATCTTGAACATTCACATCATCACCCACCCAAATCGGTTGTCCTTCATCTCCGCGTACCGAAGCTGCTGGTGCAACCATGACTTCTTTACCAAGATGGACATTACCAATGACAGCTGCTAAGGGGTGTATGTAGGCTGTTGCATCGATTTGTGGCAGCATTTCCACTGAATTGAAAGTGGCGATGATATTGCTGTGAATATTTTGCATGAGAATAACCTTCTTTTTCTTGTGCAAATGTATTTAGGCTGTTAAAACCAGCATCAGTTTGTATCCTGGACGATGGCAATTTTGATTTTGGTCAGTTAGATAGTTTTAACTAGGAAGAAAAGGAAGAGTAGAAAGGTAAAAGGGAGTGTTCACAAATCCTTTCTCTCTTCCATTAAACAAAGGTGGTCTTACTCCAATCAAGGAATAATGATAGATATCGTTGGGTTATTTCGATATCCATGATTAGCTTATAGGTTGCAAGGTGACAAACTCGGTCTGGAAAAGTAATAAACTAGAGACATTGGGAATAGCTTTAAGTTGTTGACGGTTGACTGTTGACTGTTGACGGTTAACAAACCTAATAAATGTGCGGGTTCTAAACATGACAATGAGGAATTTGCCATTGAGGAGTTGCATCAGATGCGATCGCTACTAATTCCACCTGACCATCGGGAGCGATCGCCCATGTTTGCGCCTCTACAATTCTTTCTTCTACTTGATTTCTGTTGCTGCTAACTTCTGGCTGGCTTGTTTGAGTTGTTTGCAGTTTGCGTTCTGTCTGGCTTGGGGATGGTAAATTCCGCAAATCGTACCACAGAGTCTGACCCCGCAGAGTATAACCGGGATTTTCTGGTAACCCACCCCGGCCAGTAATGATGAAACGATTGCTTTCTGCTGTCTTGGCACAACCTGTAGCAATTCGCTTTGAGGAGTCAGTGACATTTGTCGGTAGTTTGACTAACTCACGGGATGGATATGTATCTGGTGTATTGATTTTTACCACACCATTAAACTCTGGCCCCCTTTCTGAAGTAGCAGTAATGTCACTTTTGGGACTCAGTTGTTCGCGGAACTCAGTACCAAAAATACCTTGAGCATTCACTACTACCCCTCCACCAAAACCTTTTTGGGCGTTGGCGGTGATGTCGCTATTTTCTTCGGCAACTAAAATATCAGTGGAGATAGTAATATTACCGCCACGAGAACTATTGAGAGTATTGGTACTGATTTTACTGCCATTACGCATCAACAAATTTTGCAATTCGATGGAAATGTTACCAAAATCACCAGCATTAGTATCAGCAGCAATTGTCCCTTGGTTGTTCATCAACAGGGAAGGAGCGTTAATTTGAATACTACCGGCTGCTCCTGTACCTGGGGTATCGCGGTTTTGGCTTTGAAAATTGCTCACGCTGATGGTAGCACCATCGCTAATAGTTAACTGATTAGCAGCGACTATGATATTACCCCCGTCACCATTTCCCGGAAAGGCGCTAGCAAATAACCCACTACGACTTTGTTGACTAGTGCCTACTAACTCTACCTTATCAGCGTTAACTTGCAAATTACCAGCATTTCCCGACCCCCTGGTAGCCGAAGCTATTTGACCGCCATCGACAAGGCGTAAATTTTGGGTTTGAATATTCACACTCCCACCCTGTCCATCACCTGAACCGGGAAATCCAGGTATTTTTTCGACTGTGGCAGCAATTATACTAGGGCCTAAATCAGAAATGCCTGTAACTTCTATATCATCAGCCTGAATATTTAATTCTCCAGCTTTACCCAAGCCAAAAGTACTAGTAAATACCTGAGCGCCTGCTTCCACGCGCAAACTATTAGTTTTAATATCTAAGTTACCTCCATTACCAGTTGCGCCGGGATTCACTGGGGAAAATATACCACTAGCCCCGATTGGGGACTCACCGATAATTTGTATTTCCCTAGCTTTGACACTCAAATTACCAGCAAATCCATCGCCAAAAGTTGCAGTTTGGATTTGTCCGCCATCCGCCACTTGCAAGGTGTTGGTTTCAATGACAATATTGCTACCATTTCCAGTTGCCCCTGGAGCCACATCAGCAAATATACTAGTCCAATAATTGGGATTAGATGCTATTCCTTGTACTTTGAGAAATTCCGAAGCAAAGACATTTAGTGTTCCGGAGCTACCATTCCCCAAAGTGTCTGTGACAATAGCTGAACTATTGCTCAGGCTAATATTTCCACCTCGCAGGATAATACTACCTGCGCTGTTACCACTAGTATCAATAGATGCGGCATTCTTGAGTTCTATGTTACCGTAGTTAATTCCTTGTCCTGGTTGAAGTTGTAATTGTTGATGATTATTGGTTAAAGCAACTTCACCACTTTTAACTGACCAAATTTCTACTTTTCCTTCTGGGAGCGTGATATTTCCCCCATCTAATACGACATTTCCACCCAACAGAGCTATGGTTTTACCTGTTTGGGTGACATTGTACAGTCCCAGTGGGCGGTTACTCCGGTCTACGTAACCAGAATTAAAATCAATTAATAAATTGTTTCCATTACCATTAACATGAATCCTACTGTTGGGATTTGAACCGTATTGCAAGCCAATGGGAACGCTAACTGTTAGCAATGGGTTGGCTGTAGGCTTAGTGGCGCTAAATTCTGTTCCGTCGGCAAATTTTAGTTTATCTCCGGTGCTAGCAACAAAGGAACCACCTATATGCAAACGGGCATTTTCGCCAAATACTATACCACTGGGATTGATAAAATACAGGTTGGCACGACCGATATCTGTAGTATTGTTGATTAATGTTTGAATGGTACCGTTAATTTGAGAAGGTGATCCGCCAGTGATGCGGGTAATAATATTATTAATACCTGGGGAATGGACAAAACGAGCTGTGTCTCCTGATTGTACAGAGAAATCTTGGAAGCTGTGAAACAGGTTAGCACCATTATTAGGTTGGGAACCGCCGGTTATTTCATATATTCCTCCACCTTTATTATTAATGTTAGTAGGTAGAGTTCCATCAGGATTAATTTGAGTTTGCGCTCTCACTAATAAGGGACTTTTGCAGCACAGAAAGATAATAATTAGGGGCAACAAGTATTGCTTTTGTAGAAGTAAATTAAAAGTCTGTTGGAAAATTGTTGTAATCTGAGGAAACATATAGCTGTTGACTGTTGACTGTTGACTTTCCTTAGCTGAAATTGATTGGTAGTATGCATCTGATAGTTTTTTAAGTTGGGAAAATATATAGGTATGTCGGTGCAATTACATATTAATGATCGGGGTTGTCATTGGTCATTGGTCATTGGTCATTTGTTAATTCAAAGAAATTACATCGCTAAGTTTGTACTGGTAAGGGAGTAATTTGTAGGTGCTTCGGGTAGCCATTTTTGGTTAAGAAAAATCATTTTTTGGTAATATGCATCCCAATATTTATGGTTAAAAGATGCACGCCATAAGATGCAATTGGGTTGGGACTGATTTTGGGGATTTTGGCAAAATGTTTTAAGAGATGAGTCTAGTGAAGAGGGGGAGATAGTCTTAACTTCACCTGTTTCGGAAAAGCAAGATGTAACACCATTATTCGAGCTACAGGATGTACTACCACTGGAGTTATAGCAATATGTTACACCGTTATTGGAGCTACAGGATTGACTATTACCTTCACCAAAAGTATAGGTAACTTTGGCATCCCCACCTACAGGATTTACTAGTTCTGGGGGAGAGAGCAAAATCCAAGTAGAAGGGTTTTTGATTTTCTCTTGGGCTGTTTTTTTGGCTTGTTCATATAAAGTCGGGAGGTTAGCTGCTAATTCGTATAATCCCATAGCAGGCGATCGCACATCCCAACCCATTAAATCCAATGCGGTAAGATCCTTATCGGTGATGACTTTTCTTTTTCCTGATTGCAGATAGGGATTCATGATCCCATCTGTACCTTGTTTCCAATGAGAACCCTGTACCCCATCTCCACCTAAGGAAATCTCTTCTCCTGTGGCTGTGTTCTGAACTATTGAATTCCCTTTATCAAAGGTGAAAAAAGGACTGCGACCAATTGATATATCTGGTATTCCTCGCCAAGAGTATTTACCACTGTCATATTTTATTGCCTGATTTTTGCTACTTTTCGAGAAACGATATAAATCTAGTGGCGTGAAAATCTGATCTATCACATCATCTGTGATTGGGTGCTGTTGATCTCTTACCGCAGCTTCCAAATGGGGATTATCTATCCCACTCACAAAGCCTAAGATATGACCCATTTCATGTATGACTGTAGTCACAAAGTCTAAGTTGCTAGGTGGAATTTTGTTGCTTTTGTAGTTATAACTCCATGTCAATTGATTGACATTACTTAAATTTTTTAGGTCTTTAGCTAATACGATATGACCGTCAAAATCAGTAGTATCTTTACCTGCAAGGAACCTTAAGGCTTTGGCATTAGCACGAGTCATGTTAATTTTGTCAACATTTTCTATCACCTTTCCATTGAGCATGACACTCAAATAAGGAAACTTCAAACGGTTTTTATCTGACGTAAAATCATTGGCTGATTTTTTATCTTTAGACAATTGTTTGTGCAGTTCCTCATAGGAATGCCTGTTTTTTAACATTTCTGGTGTTGAAGAACCAAGCACATTTTTTGGTAAGCCACTAGTGGTTGATGCAAATAGCTTGATCGTGACATTATCAGCCAGAAATTGACTCCAGATATTGGCAGCCATTTCCATCCCAATCATCTGGTCTAGGGTAGTCTCAGGCCCATAGTAGATTTGAAATTTTGTTGCCGTTGTTGATGTTGTGGTAGTATATCCAGTGGTTTGAGCCTGCACTAGTTGGAAGCTGCTAATAGTTGCACAGATAAATAATACTAGCAAAAAAAACTTCCCTTGAAGAATAGCTTGCTTTCTCTTATTTGTGCAAAAATACATAAGATTTTGCTGATGAGTAATGCTTTTCCTTGCCAGTTTTGCAACTGATAATAACTTGTTTATTCTCAGGATCATGCAATTATTCTGCCTTATTCAACTTCTATTTAATGTAGATCATGTTTTCAGTTTTTTTAGTAGTTTTGACAGACTATCATTGCAATTACTATCTACACAGACCAGTAGAATATATATGACGAGAGCTTTTAAGTAGACTATCGGAAATAAAGATGATTAGATTAAGAAGAGTAAAAATCAGCAGGCTATGGCGCGATGATTAGCCAAATGTAACAACTTCTTCTTTACAAAACTTTACATAATGCCTTGTTAATTGTGTCCACAGACTCATAGCAGATTACAGTTAGTCTTGGTAAGGTACAGATGATTATCAGCGTCCAAAAATGTCTAGTACAAAGCGGCATCAATTCGGATAGGGTGATTGAGACCGAAAACATTAGCCTCTATAGATGTTGACCATGCCTAAACTTACACCGTACTGTACTAGTCAGACAATTGTAAAATAAAGGAAAATCGGTGAACTATACCCGTATTTTTATCGAGATAAAAACTTCTGTGGAAATAATTAATGCAATTTTAGTGTAAGTTTAGGAAACATTTAGTCAAGAGTTGATATCAGAATTACTGAAGATAGTGTACTCAAGATGAGTGTAGCTTTATGCTTAAATACCGTCTATTGGGAAGCGCCTTGTTAATATCAGTGTCTTGTATCCCTGTGGGGATCGCACCAAGTAACGCTCAAGTCACTTTCAAACCTCCACGCATACTTGCACCAAGAGAGTCTACTGGGGGAGCCTCACGGGATGGAAACAGTTGTCTTTCGGCTCACACAGAAACTCAGCAGGCCTCAGTAACACCTGTACTACCATTAAACAAAATTGGTTTTACCGTCAAAGAGCGACCAACAATACTGGTCTACATTCCTCAGACTAGCGCCAGAAAAGCATTATTTAGTTTGCAAGATGAACAAGCCAACAACCACTACCAAACAACGATCGCTTTACCTGCAAAACCTGGTGTCATGGCAATCAAACTCTCTGAATATGTGCCAGCACTCCAGACAGGTAAAAACTATCAATGGTCTTTGTCGATGATTTGCTCTGCTGAATTAGAGCCTGATAGTCCGTTGGTAAATGGATGGGTTCAGCGAGTGCATCCGCCTGTCAATGTCAAAAATTCAGGACATTTGTCTCCTTCGTTGGAGTTGGTTTCTCACTTAGCTAACAATGGACTGTGGTATGATACTGCCTCTGTTTTGGCGCAATTAAAGCAAGCTCAACCCCATAATCCGACTATCAGCATTTCCTGGCAACAACTGTTAAATTCTGTGGGGTTGAATGCGATCGCCAATGAACCTCTGATAAATTAACCTATTGGGGATGAAGACGCATTTACCTTGCAACTTGCAATTTTGAATGAACAGATGAGGAACAAAGAAGGCTGCTGAAATGTTTGCACGCAAATACTTTCCCCATCATCTATGCCAAGGAAAAGCCAATGCGATTCAATTGGAAAAGCTTATGGAAATCTCTAATCATTCGGAGGGTGAGGCAAGTCCAATGGCGCTATGTAACGATTACAGTTTCTACAGTAACGTTATGTGTGATTACTGGGAAGATGGCTGGATTGTTCCAACTACTAGAGTGGCAAACCCTGGAGCAATTTTTTAATCTGCGTCCCTTAGAATCACCAGAGGAGCGGATTCTCATCGTTGCCATTGATGAAAAAGACATCTCCCAAGTTGGTAAATGGCCGATACCTGATGTTGTCTTAGCCGAATTGCTCACCAAACTCAAAGCACAACAACCAACAGTCATTGGTTTAGATATTTATCGCAATTTGCCTGTAGAACCAGGTCATGACAAATTAGTTACGGTGATGAAATCTACACCGAAGTTAATCGGTGTAATGAAATTAGCAGGAAGACATGTACCTCCACCAGCTACCTTATTGCAACAAGACCAAATCGCTATTGTGGATTGGGTGGAAGATAAAGATGGCACAGTCCGGCGGGGTTTATTATCGGCTGGGGATCAAAAAGGTGAGATTTTTTTAGGTTTAGCGGCACGCCTCAGTTTAATGTATCTGGAAAAAGAAGGCATTTCCTTAAAAACCCTAGACAAAAGTGGGGATACTTTGCAGTTGGGGAAAGCGGTATTTACAGCTATCCAGGGAAATGAGTTTAATTATCAAGGAGCAGATACCGGGGGATACCAAATTTTCCTCAACTATCGAGGCTTTGGGAATCGGTTTGATATAGTTAATCTGCGGGATGTGCTGAATGGTTCTGTAGATCCGAAGTTGATTCGCGATCGCATTGTCTTGATCGGTTCTACAGCTAAGAGTATTCATGATGAATTTCACGTTGGCTACAGCAAGAATGCATTGAATAGTGGCACACCAATGCCGGCTGTAATCCTTCACGCTAATTTAACCAGTCAAATTTTAAGCGCCGCTATGAACCGGCGACCACTGATCCAAACCTGGACTTATCATCAAGAGTGGTTATGGATTTTCTGCTGGTCTTTTATTAGCAGCCTTCTAACATGGTGGTTACTAGATATTAACTTCCTCCGTCAGCAACGAATTCAAGGATTGCTAGTTTTAGGTATCATTTTGGCAATCTTGATCATCTTCACTACTGGCTATCTGGCATTTCTTGGAGGTTGGTGGATTCCCTCTGTTTCGCCATTACTAGCTTTGATCAGCAGTGCCATTGTCACCACCAACTTTTATAAAAAATTCCAACTAGCAGCAGCCAACAAGCAACTACAGGAATATTCTCGCACTCTCGAACAAAAAGTTAAACAGCGTACCCAAGAATTAGAAGCAGCCAAAATCGCTGCTGATGTTGCGAACCTAGCCAAAAGTGAATTTATCGCCAATATGAGTCATGAGTTGCGTACACCCCTCAATGGAATTCTTGGCTACGCACAAATTTTGCAACGTTCTCCCAACCTCAGCAAATCTGAACTAGATGGGATTCACATCATTCATCAATGTGGTTCCCATCTCCTCACTCTGATCAACGATATTTTAGATTTATCTAAAATTGAATCTCGCAAACTCGAACTGTACAAGAGTAATTTCCACTTCCCTGCTTTCTTAATAGCCGTAGCAGAAATGTGTCGTATCCGTGCTGTCCAAAAAGGAATCGCTTTTAGTTTTCAAGGCGATTGTGATTTGGCAGAAGGAATTTACGCTGACGAAAAACGGTTACGACAAATCTTAATTAATTTACTGAGTAATGCAATTAAATTTACCGAGGATGGAGAAGTTATTTTCCAGGTTGAGTTGTTAAAAATTGAGGAGAAAAATACATCAATCATCCACAAAGTGAGATTTCAAGTTGAAGATACTGGCGTGGGAATGTTACCAGGAGAAATAGAAGAGATTTTTTTACCATTTGAACAGGTAGGTGAAAAAAATAAAAGAATAGAAGGCACAGGATTAGGGTTAGCAATTAGCTGTAAACTAGCTGAATTAATGGGAAGTAAAATCCAAGTTGCCAGTACTTTGGGCGTTGGGAGTAAATTTTGGTTAGATCTAGACTTATTAGTGGCTAAGGATTGGGTAAATCACGCTAGGGTATCTGAAGAACCAAAGATAATTGGCATTAAAGATAAAAAACCCAAGCTGCTCATTGTTGACGATCAATGGGAAAATCGTTCCGTTATTATTCAATTACTTGAATCATTGGGATTTGTATGCTTTGCAGCTACTAACGGTCAAGACGGTTTAGATCAATTAGAGGTAATTCAGCCAGATTTGATTTTCACTGATATCAAAATGCCGGTGATGGATGGCTGGGAAATGATCGAGAAAATTAGAAATTCATTGAAGCTGCAAAATCTCCCAATTATCACTTCTTCCGCTAGTGTATTTGAGCTTGATCGCGAAAAAAGTTTGCAAGCAGGAGCCAATGATTTTTTACCCAAACCAATACAAATTGATGCCCTGCTCCAGCTAATTAAACAATATTTACAATTAGAGTGGATTTATGAAGAAACCAGTAATCAAGCCCAAATATTCAGCCATTCTGTATCTGCTGTCAGCCAAAATAAATTAATACCTCCACCAGCAGCAGAACTAAATCAACTGTTAGATTTTGCTATGCGGGGGAATATTCAAGGTATAGAAATATTATTGGCTGAACTGGAGAAATTAGATCCAAAATATCTACCGTTTACTACGAAAATTCAAGAATTAGCTGACAACTTTGAAATTAAGAGTATTCGGGAATTTATCAAATCTTTGCAGGGGGAATTTTATGAATGCTAATAATTGCGATCGGGCTATTATCTTAGTTGTTGATGATAAACCCACCAATCTTAAAGTTCTTTGTGCTGCAATTGCCAATTTGGGATGGGAAATTTTGGTGGCTACTGATGGAGAAAGTGCGATTGAGCAAGCAGTGTACGCTCGTCCAGACCTGATTTTATTAGATGTAATTATGCCCGGAATGGATGGTTTTGAAACTTGCCAAAAACTTAAGAAAAATTCTCTTACTCAGGAGATACCGATAATTTTTATGACTGCTCTTTCAGAAACCATTGATAAAGTCAAAGGTCTTTCTCTAGGAGCAGTAGATTACATTACTAAACCTTTTCAAGCAGAAGAAGTTATCGCCAGAATTAACATCCATTTAAAGCTGTGTTTTTTGACGAAAAAACTTGCAGTTTATAATACGGAACTAGAGCAGCTAGTACAAGAACGTACAGCACAACTTTATCAAGCAGTGCGAGAATTACATGAATATCAACTGCAATTAGTCCAATTTGAAAAAATTTCTGCTCTTGGTCAGTTAGTTGCTGGTGTTGCCCATGAAATTAATAATCCTCTGAGTTTTATCGGCAATAGTTTAAACTTTATGGAAAACTTTATTTCTGACCTATTGTACCATTTTAAACTCTATCGGAAATTTTATCCTGATCCAGTTGCAGAAATTGTCGAAGATGCTAAAGATATCGAATTGGACAGAATAATTGTAGATATACCAAAAATGATTTCATCGATGAATGTGGGTGTAGAACGCATTACAAAAATTAGTAATAGTCTCCGCATTTTTTCTCGTGCCGATATTTTTCAAAAAGCCTGTTTTAATATTAATGAAGGGATTGAAAGTACTTTAGTACTGCTAAAGTATCGGCTGCAAACTCACCAGAACCGTCTAGATATTGAAGTTATCAAAAACTATGGTGATTTACCAAGAATTGAATGCTTTCCTGGACAACTTAATCAAGTATTTATGAATATTATTGCTAATGCCATAGATGCTTTTGATGAATCTGCAAAGCAAGTTTTGGCAGAGGGAGGGAAAATAAAAGGTACTATCAATATTGCTACGGCAGTTAAGAAAGATAACTATGCGATGATTTCCATAAAAGACAATGGAGGAGGTATTTTACCAGAAGTTAAAGAACGCATATTTGAACAGTTTTTTACTACTAAAGCGGTGGGAAAAGGAACTGGTTTAGGATTGTCGATTTCTCGCGAGATTATAGAACAACAACACAAGGGTAAGCTGAGTTGTTTTTCTACATTAGGAGAAGGAACAGAATTTATAATTGAAATTCCGATAAACTCAGAAGGGTGAAAAATTGTCGTGAGAAATTTTATAGTAAAATAATGTATATAAAGCGTAAGTTAATACCATCTATAAACTTGATTAACTGTTGGGGGTTGATAATATTTTGGCTGATTAGCAGCAATGTTTCAGCATTAGCAGAAACTAACTTGTTATGGATGTTAAAAACGGGCAAGGGCAGATTTTTAGTAGGTTCCAATCGTGTCAATCAAGACGACAAATCCCCCCTAGAAGAAGGCAAAATTCTGTTTGAAGCGTCGCGCTTTGCGGAAGCAGCTAAACTCTGGGAAATGGCGGTAACTAATTTTCAGCAGCAAGGCGATATAATTAATCAAGCTTGGATATTGAGCTATCTATCTTTAGCTTATCAGAATTTAGGGGAGTGGCAAAAAGCTGAGAAAGCTATTAACAACAGCCTGAATCTTTTACAACAAAACAAAGCCAATGCAAGTATATGGGCGATCGCTCTCAATACTCAAGGACATTTGCAACTGGCACAAGGAAAAGCCGAAACAGCCCTGAAAACCTGGCAAAAAGCCGAACAAGCCTATGGCGATGCTGGCGATCGCGTAGGAGAAATAGGTAGCCAAATTAATCAATCTCAAGCTTTGCAATCTTTAGGATTTTATAGCAAAGCACGAAATTTGGTCAGCAAAATCCTTGAAAACTTGCAAAATCAGCCCGATTCTCTACTAAAAGTGCAAGCATTGCACAGTCTGGGAGTGGCTTTACAAGTGATAGGAGATTTGCAAACATCCGAAAAAGTCTTACAGCAAAGTTTAGCAATTAGCGATCGCCTCAACCCTAATGCAGACATCAGTCAAATCCTGTTTAGCTTGGGAAATAATGCCAGAGACTTACAACAAACCCCAGTAGCTTTAAATTACTATCAACAAGCAGCAGCCAAGACAAATAACCTGCGGGTGCAAGTCGAAGCCAATTTAAACCAACTCAGTCTTTATCTAGAAACCTTACAATGGCAACAAGCTCAATCTTTATTAGCGCCAATTAAATCTCAACTGAAGAAACTTCCCCCCTCACGTACCTCTGTGTATGCAGCTGTTAACTTTGCCCGCAGTCTGGTTAAATTAGAGACAGAGAATAGCAAAGAGTCTGCGCAATACCAAGAGGCGGCACAGATTTTAGCCCTTGGGATAAAACAAGCCGAAAACTTGGGAGATATGCGAGCTAAAGCTTATGCTTTAACTGAATTGGGAGGATTGTACCTGCAAACACAGCAGCTAGCCCCAGCATTGCAACTAACACAACAAGCCCAACAACTTGCTGAAGGGATGCAAGCGGCTGATATCACCTACCAAACTTATTGGCAAATCGGACGCATCCGCAAAATTCAAGGAGATATTCCAGCTGCGATCGCCGCTTATAAATTATCTCTAGATGCCCTGAATCTTTTGCGTAGTGACTTAGTAGCAATTAGTCAGGATGTGCAATTTTCTTTCCAAGAGAAAGTGGAACCTATTTATCGAGAGTTGGTAGATTTATTATTACAACCTAACCCCAGCCAAGAGAACTTAAAGCAAGCCCGGAAAACAATTGAAGCCCTGCAATTAGCCGAGTTAGACAATTTTTTTCGGGAAGCCTGTTTAGAAGGCAAACCACAGCAAATTGACCAAATCGATCAGACAGCAGCCGTTATTTATCCGATTATTTTGCGCGATCGCTTATCCGTAATTGTATCTATTCCTGGAAAACCCCTAGCAAGTTACAACACATTTCTATCCCAAGCTGAGATCGAAAACAGCATCAAACAGATGCGCCAATCCCTCAATCGTGCTTACGCCAATGAAGAACGTTTGCGACTATATCAACAACTATATCAATGGCTAATTCGTCCAGTGGAGTCTGAGTTAGCCAAAAGTAAAGTGAAAACCTTAGCATTTGTGTTAGATGGTTCCTTGCGAAATCTGCCAATGGCGGCGATGCATGATGGTAAACAATATCTAATCCAGAAATATAGCCTTGCGCTCTCACCCGGAATGCAACTATTGCAAGCGCGATCGCTCAAAGGGGAAAATTTGCAAGTGATGATAGCAGGATTGAGTGAAGCACGCCAAGGCTTTAACGCTTTACCAGGAGTACAATTGGAACTCAAAGAAATCACTTCAGCAGTTAACAGTCAACTTCTCCTCAATGAAACATTTACCAGTGTGAACCTGCGACAAGCTATCCAATCAAAGCCTTTTTCAGTTTTGCATTTAGCGACTCACGCTCAGTTTAGTAGTAGCTTTAATGAAACCTTTATCCTCACCTGGGATAAAAAAATTCCGATCAAAGACTTAGCCGAATTAATTAAATCTAGAAACGAAGATGAAGCCAGTCCACTAGAACTTTTGGTTCTCAGTGCTTGCCAAACAGCCAAAGGAGACAATCGCGCTATTCTAGGATTGGCAGGAATAGCAGTCCATTCCCGCGCCCGCAGTACCTTAGCTACCCTTTGGGCTGTCAAAGACGAATCTACAGCCAAATTTATGGGTAAATTTTATCAACAACTCAAGCAACCAGGAATCAGTAAAGTTGAAGCTTTGCGCACAACCCAAATAGCATTTTTGCAAGATGCAGATTTTTCCCATCCCTATTATTGGGCACCGTTTGTTTTGGTAGGAAATTGGTTGTAGCCTGCTTATCGAAGGTAAACTCAGGCAGTTTGTGCTTGTCTCCCTAAGCTCCAAGCTAAAATCAAAACAAACAAAGAAAAATCTTGCTATGGTAGCCATCTCCCAACAACCGCAAAAAATGACCATCGAGGAATATCTCGCATGGGAACCCCTGCAAGACTTTCGCTACGAATACGTCAACGGCAAAGTTTTTGCGATGACTGGTGGTACAATTCCTCATAATGACATTGCACTTAATTTTTACAGAGCCTTATACCCACATTTACGTGCTAGAGGTTGCCGAGTGAATGTGTCTGACGTGAAAGTGCAAGTTACGCCTAAAAGTCCTTACTATTATCCTGATGTTATCGTCAGCTGCGACCCTCAAGACCTGAATGCCCGCAAATTTATTCAAAACCCAAAAATAATTGCCGAAGTTCTCTCTCCTGGTACCAGCAGCAGAGATAGGGGCGAAAAATTCACTAATTACCTGCAAATCCCTTCTTTGCAAGAATATTTATTGATAGATGCAGAAAAAATTTCCGTCGAACGCTACTGTCGGGGAGAGGGAAGAATGTGGCTTTACCATCCCTATACTGAAGGAGATATGATTACCCTATCCAGCATCGAATTTGAAATTGCGATCGCACTACTGTATGAAGGGGTTGTCTTGGAAGCAGAAGCAGAATAGAGTTTTTGGGATATTGAGAAATTCTTTGGCAGTCACATTTTAATCACATTTGTTTTTAATCCTTGAGTTAGCTAAATTCAGTATCTTGGCAAGCATAGGTATTCCTTGGATGTGGCAGCGAAAGACATCACGTAGAAAAGTGCGGTATTTACCAGGAGATTTTCGATGAATCAGTCAATTGGACGTACTTGTTGGGCGATAGCTGAAGGTTATATTCCTCCATACAGCAACGGGCCGGAACCTCAGTTTATTAGTCATGAAACTGTGTGTATTCTTAATGCTGGTAACAAGGATGCCCATGTAGAAATTACGATCTATTACAGTGATAAAAACCCTGTTGGCCCTTACCTAGTGACTGTTCCTGCACAACGCACAAAGCATATCCGCTTTAATAATTTGACAGATCCAGAACCAATCCCGCATGATACTGATTTTGCCAGTGTTATTACCTCGGATGTACCGATTGTAGTGCAACATACTCGGTTAGATTCGCGACAAGCAGAAAATGCCTTGCTCAGTACTATGGCATATCCTGGTAATTAGGTCAACAGTCAACAGTCAACAGTCAACAGTCAACCGTCAACCGTCAACCGTCAACCGTCAACCGTCAACCGTCAACAGCCCTCACAATGGATTGTGCAACTTAAAAGCAGATTAGCTTATCGATATCAGGTTTAGCGCCGTTGGGGTGGAAAAAAGAGTACAGGATACCAGCTAAAACGCAGTAATTCGGCTGCAAAGCTGGAAACTAGCCATTCTTGGACTGTACCGATTGTTGCTGAAGAAAGTGCGATCGCGCTAATATCAACCATTGTTGCTGCCTCTAAAATCTGGTTGATAGAGTATCCTTGGCGAACTTCTGTCTCCACTTGCAAATTTACCTCCTGCAAATCAGCTTTGATTTTAGATAAGCTTTCTTGCGCCTGCTGGGGTGAAATTTTTTGGGGTAAATCTCGACGGCGAGCTTCTTCTAATACCCAACATAGCGTACAATCTCGTATATATGGCTCGGATTGTTGTTGCGCTAATTGCTTCACCTGTTGCACAAGATAATTCGCTGCTGGAGTCCCATTATAAGGAAGTAGTAAAGAGCGGAAAAGGTGCTGACAACGGAGTTTTAATTCTTCAGCAGTATAAGTAGAAATTAATTGTGGACGCAATACTAAAAGCGGAATAGTTGTTTTGTGAGATAAATCAGCCATTGTACTACCCACTAATTTTTCTGTGAGTAAGTTGCGACTTTGAGAACCCAGTATAATCAATTGAGATTGATAGCTTTGGGCAACTTTGAGAATAATATCAACAGGCTTACCTGATTGAACTTCTATGTTAACTTCGACATCAGTCGAACCTGCATCAACGGTTTTTGCTAATTGGGTTTGAGCTTGTTCTATTTTCTCTGTATCAACTTGGGGAATAATCCCTTTCTCCCACAATGGAACAGCATGTAGAAACACAATTTGCTTCATCCCAGCCAGCGCCAGACTAGAAACAAAATTTGTGAGACGCTGTAAACCATCGGCAAAATCTGTGCAAATCAAAACTCTTTGAAACATAAATCACCAATTAAAGAAACTGAGAAATTTGTTAATTTAATCCCCAACTTATAGCAATCCTAAATGATTTGTGAAATATTACAAGCAGGGTTGTTAACAGCCAACAGCCAAAACCGATATTTTTCGCAACTTAAATAGGATTGCTATATATCAAGTTTGCTTGAATAACAGCATATTTCATTTTGGTAATCGAGAAGTAATCATTTTTCTAAATTATCTACAGCTATTGTGAATCACATTTTAGTCACATTTGCAGTTTACAATGACATTATTGTTGATTTTAACCAATAAATTATCTCTTGGGATAGAAGGTAAAAGATATTTGGAATTTTTAAGTGGAGTTTAAATCCACATACATTACATTCTGTTCCCTGTTACCCGTTTCCTATTCCCCCTTTAATTGATTAACAGCAGGATAAAACAGTCACTTTCTCTTCACATTTATCGCTCATAATCAAAATATTGTTCAGGAGTATATTTTATGGTTGGGCTGATTATTACTTGGGTAGTCACAGCTATCAGTTTTTTGATTATTTCTCGACTACCAATAGGCGTAGAAATAGATAATTTTGGTAAAGCATTAATTACCGCCGCAGTTTTTGGCATCTTAAATGCTCTATTACTTCCAGTTTTAACCTTTTTCACCTTGCCAGTCATTATCATTACCATAGGCTTATTCTTTTTTATTCTCAATTCAATTATCTTTGCTTTATCAGCTGCGATCGTACCTGGTTTTCGTCTCAGATACGGTTTTTGGAGTGCTTTGCTTGGCTCAATCGCCTTGGCAATTATTAACTCTATACTCTTAAGACTGATAGCACCGCTTACATAAAAGGCGAGTGTTTGTATTGGGAATTATTCAATAAACGAGAAATATCAACTTTTAATTGGAGAAAATCTATGCTGACAAAATTTTTACGACAACAATTTGTTTTGTTTATCGCCGGAATTTTTTTGGTGTCTGTACTATTTGCTTGTCAAGAAAACCAAATTACAGAGTCACCAACTGCTACTGTCTCACCTGTAACACAACAAACTCCTCTAACTACCAACTCTCCACCGGTAGCATATCCAGATAGAGAATTAACTGCTACTCCCGCACAGCTACCAAAATTACCTTACGCTTATAACGCACTAGAAAAAGCTATTGATGCAGAAACAATGAAACTGCATCATGACAGACACCATGCTACATACGTTAATAATCTCAATGAAGCCTTACAAAAGTATCCTGAACTGAAAAATAGAAGTGTCGAAGCCATGCTGCGCGACTTAAATAATATCCCTGAAGATATTCGGGATACTGTACGCAACAATGGTGGTGGTCATCTCAATCATACAATTTTCTGGCAAATTATGAGTCCTAATGGTGGTGGACAACCAACAGGAGAAATAGCCCAACAAATCAATCAAACCTTTGGTAGTTTTGATGCTTTTAGAAAACAATTTAATCAAGCAGGTGGAGACAGATTTGGTAGTGGATGGGTTTGGTTGGTGCGTAATGCCCAAAATCAACTCCAAATAGTAACTACAGCTAATCAAGATAGTCCAATCATGGATGGTTTATACCCAATTATGGGTAACGATGTATGGGAACATGCATATTACCTGAGATATCAAAATCGCCGCCCTGAGTATCTCAATAATTGGTGGAATGTGGTGAATTGGACAGAAATTAACAGACGATCGCAAGCTGGATTGCAACAAAAAGTTTAGAGGTATGGGCTGATGAGAAGTTTATTGATGAAAAATCCTGTAGTTATCGGGGTATCTTGGATAGTAGCATATATTTTGATTATCCTTTTCCCTCTATTCATCTTACTTTTATACCCACCGACACCCAGTGATGAACGTAGTTTTTGGTTAGAATTTTCTGCTGCTTTGGGTTTTATTGGTTTAGCAATGATGGCAATGCAGTTTGCCTTAACTGCTAGGATTAAAAGCATCGAAGCCTCCTATGGTGTTGACTTAATTCTTCAGTTTCACCGCTATACTTCCATAGTTGCATTCTTTTTTATCCTGGCTCATCCCATAGTTCTATTCATTCATAATCCAGAGACACTACAACTATTAAATTTTATCCAAGCACCGTGGCGAGCAAGGGCAGCAGTAATAGCTACTTTGGCGCTAATTGCAATTATTGTCACCTCAATTTGGCGGCAAAAACTGAACATTCCTTATGAACCTTGGCGTATAGCTCATGGCATTTTAGCTGTGATTATCGTTGCATTTGGTTTAGGACATGCTTTGGGTGTGGGTAACTACTTAGGGTTGTTTTGGAAAGCGTTAATCTGGACTGCTATTGCAATAACGGCGTTGTGGCTGTTGATTTATGTGAGATTGATTAAACCTTATTTTATGCAGAAAAAACCCTACTTGGTGGAAGCGGCTATCCCCCAAAGAGGTAATGTCTGGAATTTGGTTTTGCGTCCTAGAGGACACGATGGGATTAGTTTCCAACCAGGCCAATTTGCTTGGCTGACTTTGGAAATATCGCCGTTTAGAATGCGGGAACATCCATTTTCTTTTGCTTCTAGTGCCGAAAAACGCGATCGCATTGAATTTGGAATTAAGGCTTTAGGAGATTTCACCAACACAATTAAGGATGTCAAACCAGGTACTAAAGCCTTTTTGGATGGCCCCTATGGCGTGTTTACTACAGACCTCTATGAGAATACAGCTGGATTTGTCTTGATTGCTGGAGGGATAGGGATCACACCAATTATCAGTATGCTTTTTACCTTAGCAGAACGTCAAGACGAGCGCCCTCTACTCTTAATTTATGCGAGTAAAACTTGGGAAGATATAACTTACCGAGAAGAGATTGACACCTTAAAAGATAAATTAGACCTGACAGTTATTCACGTTCTTCGCAAACCTCCAGAAGATTGGTCAGGGGAAAATGGATATGTCGATCAACAACTGCTAGAACGCTATATTCCTAAACGTCCTGCAACTCGCAATTACTTTATCTGTGCTGCACCAAAAATGATGAATGAAGTTGAAAAAGCTTTACACAATTTAGATGTACCTGTGACTAATATTCACATGGAACATTACAACCTTGTTTAA
The DNA here is from genome assembly GCF_963889195.1 of Calothrix sp. FACHB-168. NCBI lineage: Bacteria > Bacillati > Cyanobacteriota > Cyanophyceae > Nostocales > Calotrichaceae > Calothrix > Calothrix sp. FACHB-168. Next base: position 7,678 of record NZ_CAWPNJ010000063.1, on the reverse strand, counting down.
CTTAATTTACAGGTTGATAGTTCATAGATTTAGCTAAGATTCCTAGTTTGTTGATTTGCGAATTTTTGCGAAAAAATTCCCCTTTCAACTTATTACCAAATTCCAAAATCTACATTTCCTTAATTTTGATTATGCGTTACAGTATCATGCTGCAAGTTGTAGCCAGTATAACTTTAATTTTTCTGGGTACTGCTGCTTTATTCGCTTGGTTACAATACCGTCAAGTAACAGATGAAATAACTATACAGACACCAAATTCTCAACGAAATATCGTGATGCGTTAAGGATATATCTCTAGATAAATTCTGGTTAAATGTACATACAGCAATCATAAATAGGTCGCGAACAAGGGACTTCTCAAAAAAAATATCCTATCGCTGGATAATTTAATTTGTGGAAGTCCCGAATATTCAAGGCAAATTTTTCTAATTCGGTCTATGGGTAGATGCAATAAAATTTGGTTACAGACAAACTATATTATCATGGTGTTCATTGTGCCGAAAAATTCAAGTTGCTAATTTAATTAATATTCTTAAATTTGCAACTCATTATAAGCCAAACTCAATTAATCAGCAACTTCCTCAACCATGCAAAGGGCAATTTTTGGCAGAGAATAAATTATGAAAAAGACAAATACTCTTACAACAAAATTACTTTGTAGTATGGTATTATTAGGACTTTCAGCTTGTAACTTACCTACAACTGATTCCACAAATATTAATAATCAACAAACACAAACAGCCCAACCAGTCAGCCAACAAACTGGGAGTAACAATCAAACCTGCACTTTAGTAGACAGTGGCTTCGGTTCCCAGGGACAGGTAAAGCTAAAGGCTGAAGAAGTGGTAACAGGTTTAGAAGTTCCTTGGGGAATTGCTTTTTTACCCAATCAAGATATGTTAGTTACGGAAAGGCCGGGAAGAGTTCGCCTTGTGCGGGGTGGGAAACTGATTCCTAAACCAGTAGCTACTATCAAAGTCACGGAGACTGGTGAAGATGGGTTACTGGGAATTGCAACTCATCCCAATTTTGCTGAGAACCGATTTTTCTATTTGTACTATACTGCCGATAGAAATGGGTCACAGGTGAATCGTGTTGAACGCTGGCGATTATCTCAAGACGGACTTAGTGCTTCAGCAGATCGGGTAATTGTTGATAATATTCCTGTAGCGCAATTTCACAATGGGGGTCGGATTCGCTTTGGCCCCGATGGAATGCTTTACATTGGAACTGGCGATGCGAGAGAACCGCAAAGTTCCCAGGATGTTAATAGCCTGGCTGGAAAAATTCTCCGGGTGACTCCTGACGGACAAATACCCCAAGACAATCCTTTTGGGAAAAATCCTGTTTATATCAGTGGAATTCGTAACACTCAGGGGTTTGATTGGCGCGATACATCAACTCTATGGGTAACAGACCACGGCCCTAGTGGTGAATTGGGTAGAAGAGGTCACGATAAACTCAGTTTAGCAACAGCAGGTGATAACCTTGGCTGGCCTACTATCTACCGTTGCGAAACTGGGGAAGGACTTGTAACGCCGTCGATTGTGTGGCGCGAAGCTTTACCGCCTGGAGGAGCAGCAATTTATACTGGTAATTCTATTCCGGAGTGGAAAGGTAGCTTAATTATTGCAACTCTGCGTTCCCAACATTTGCAACGTGTCGCCTTCAACCCCCAATCTCCCCAACAAGTTGAGCGTCATGAGGTGTATTTACAAGGTCAATATGGACGACTGCGCGAGGCGATTATGGGGCCTGATGGTGAATTATATGTCACAACCAGTAATTGTGATGGACGGGGGAATTGTCCAGCACAGCAAGATAAAATTCTCCGGATTACCCGATAAAAAAAGATTCATAGCAATTAGGACTTACGCAGTGTCAGATATTTTTCATGCTTTTTGTCAATGGTCAATAGTCCATAGTCCAAAACCTGAATTTTGACCATTGACTTTTGACTTTTGACCACCCTTGTGAGGGTTTTGATGTTCGGTGCGTAAGTCCTAGCAATTAGTTGATTACTTATAGAGGAAAAATTTTATGAAAGGATTAAAAGGTAAAAACGCCTTGATTACAGGTGCAAGTTCGGGAATTGGACAAGCTGTTGCTATTCGTCTGGCACAAGAAGGTTGCAATATCGCGATTAACTACCGCAAAAGTCCCGAAGCTGCGGAAGATACTGAGGAAATGGCTATGCAGAAAGCCTGTGGCGATATCGATAACTGCGGCGTTCAGTCTCTATTGATACAAGGTGATGTGTCTCAGGAATCCGACATTATCGAAATGGTCAATACTGTAGTGGATAAATTTGGCAGTATTGATATTTTAATCAACAATGCTGGCATTCAAACTGAATGTCCATCCCATGAAATCAAAACTGAAGACTTCGACCGAGTCATTGGGGTAAATCTGCGTGGTGCTTATATCTGCGCACGGGAAACAATCAAACAATTCCTCTCCCGAAATCAACCGGGAATCATCATTAATATTTCCAGCGTTCACGAAATTATTCCCCGACCGATGTATGTCAGCTACTCCATCAGCAAAGGTGGGATGGAAAATATGACCAAAACCCTGGCGTTGGAATATGCAAACCGGGGTATTCGCGTGAATGCGATCGCACCAGGCGCAACTATCACCCCCATCAACGAAGATTGGGTAAACGACCCCGAAAAGAAAGCTGTTGTGGAAAGTCATATCCCGATGGGTCGTGCGGGAACTGCGGAGGAAATGGCGGCGACGGTAGCTTTTTTAGCCTCTGATGAAGCTGCATATATTACCGGACAAACCCTATTTATTGACGGTGGACTGACGCTATACGCTGACTTTCGAGAAGCTTGGTCTGCGTAAATAAAACTAGCAAAAAGAGTAAAAAACATGACCGCAGAACAAAACAGACTGGAACAAGACCGCAACCGTGAAGCCTATTGGCGCAGATGGGGGCCTTATTTGAGCGATCGCCAATGGGGAACAGTGCGCGAAGATTACAGTACAGATGGTAGAGCCTGGGAATATTTTCCCCACGAACAGGCTCGTTCTCGCGCCTATCGTTGGGGTGAAGATGGGATTGCGGGTATTAGTGATAATCATCAACGGTTATGTTTTGCGATCGCGCTTTGGAATGGTGCAGATCCCATTCTCAAAGAACGGCTATTTGGGCTATCTGGGCCAGAAGGTAATCACGGGGAAGATGTCAAAGAATATTACTTTTATCTTGACAATACTCCCTCTCATGCCTACATGAAATACCTTTATAAATATCCCCAAAAAGCATTTCCCTACCAAAAATTAGTAGCAGAAAATCAGCGTCGGGGCTACGACGAACCAGAATTTGAATTAGTAGACACAGGCATTTTTGATCGTCATGAATACTTTGATGTGTTTGTCGAATATGCCAAACATTCACCCGAAGATATTCTCATTCAAATTAGCATTGTTAATCGGGCTGCGTCAGCTAAAACCCTGCATATTTTACCTACAGTCTGGTTTCGTAATACTTGGTCTTGGCAAGGTGACAGCCAAAAGCCAATTTTAAGTTATTCTGACAATTTTATTCATGCATCTCACCCTTCTTTAGGCAATCGCTGGCTTTACTTTGAAAATTGCCACAATGTTTTATTTACTGAAAATGAAACTAACTACCAGCGATTATTTGGAGTTGAAAATCATTCTCCCTATGTGAAAGATGGAATTAACGACTATATTATTCACGACGATCAGCAAGCGGTAAATCCCAGCCAAACAGGTACAAAAGCAGCGACTCATTACCAATTAGAAATTGGTGCCGGAGAAACGCAAATTATTCGCCTAAGATTGTCTGATATTGAAAATTTAGCAGAACCTTTAGCTGAAGAATTTAATACCACATTACAACTGCGCCAGCAAGAAGCCGACGAATTTTATCACTTTATTTCTGCGAATAATTTATCAGCAGATATTCGCCAAGTACAGCGACAAGCTTTTGCTGGTTTATTATGGACAAAACAGTTTTATTACTATGTAGTAGAAGACTGGTTGAGTGGTGACTCTAACCAACCATTTCCCCAACGAAATCAGCCCCGTAATCAAGAATGGATGCATCTTTATAATGATGACATTATTTCCATGCCTGATAAATGGGAATTTCCTTGGTATGCTGCTTGGGATTTAGCTTTTCATGTCATTCCCTTAGCCATAATTGATCCAGAATTTGCTAAACGCCAAATGGATAGATTAACGCGAGAATGGTATCTGCATCCCAACGGACAAATTCCTGCCTATGAATGGCATTTTAGTGATGTTAATCCTCCAGTTCATGCTTGGGGTACTTGGCGAGTTTATCAAATTGAAAAGGAAATTTATGGACGTGGGGATACAGAGTTTTTAGAGCGAGTATTTCAAAAGCTATTACTCAATTTTACTTGGTGGGTTAACCGCAAAGATCATGATGGCAATAATGTTTTTCAAGGCGGGTTTTTAGGTCTAGATAATATCGGTATTTTTGACCGTAGTGATAAATTACCTACAGGTGGTTATTTATCGCAATCTGACGCTACAAGCTGGATGGGAATGTATTGCTTAAATATGTTAACCATTGCTCTGGAACTTGCTAAAACTAATCCTACCTATGAAGACATAGCTAGTAAGTTTTTTGAACATTTTCTTTATATTGCCCATGCCATGAATCACATGGGTGAGGCGAATATTAACCTGTGGGATGAGACAGATAAATTTTTCTATGATGTACTGAATTTACCTGATAGTAAGTGGCTGCATTTAAAGGTACGGTCAATGGTAGGTTTAGTGCCTCTATTTGCCGTGGAAACTTTAGAGGCTAATGTCTTACAGGCTTTTCCTGGGTTTAAAAAACGCTTTGAATGGTTTATTAAAAACCGTCCCAGTCTGCAACAAAATATAGCTTGTTTAGAAACTACAGGCAGTGAAGCTAGACGATTACTCGCCATTGTCAACCCCGAAAAACTGAAATTAATTCTGCAAAAAATGCTAGATGAAACAGAGTTTTTAAGTCCGCATGGTATTCGCTCTGTGTCGAGATTTCATGCTGAACATCCTTATATTTTTGCAGTTGATGGACAGAACCATTGTGTCAGTTACGAACCCGCAGAATCAAGTAATGGGATGTTTGGTGGTAATTCTAATTGGCGCGGCCCTGTTTGGTTTCCCATGAATTATTTAATTATTGAATCTTTGGAAAAATTTCATCATTACTTAGGGGATGATTTTCAAATTGAATGTCCTACAGGTTCTGGTCAATTTGCCAATTTAAAAGAAGTTGCAATTGAGTTATCCCACAGGTTGATGAGTATTTTTGCACGTAATGAAGCCGGATATCGTCCCGTTCATGGTGGTAATTCTCTGTTTCAAACTGACCCTCATTGGCGTGATTTGATTTTGTTCTACGAATACTTTCACGGTGATAATGGTGCGGGATTGGGAGCCAATCATCAAACAGGTTGGACGGGGTTAGTTGCCACTCTCATCTACTCCTGTGGTAGCGTTTACCGTTCCTGTCAAGTTCTGCCACAACCAGACAACACAGGGCAGGCGATCGCTTCTCAACTACGGTAAATAATATACATACGGGACATGCAATTTTTTAGATACCCAATAAATTTTTAGTGCGTAAAGCCTTCTCTTCTCCCAAGGGGAGACGCTACGCGAACGAGAGGCTTCGCTTAGGGCGCAGCCTCCCGCAGGGAAGGACAAACATCTTGCTCGCTTTTGAACACCAGCGAGCAAGACTTCGGCGTGAGCGCTCAGTCGAACGCTGCTCGCACTACGAAATATGGGTAATTTATTTTTTGTAAGTTCCTGGATTACCTTTTTTAACGGCCTAACCAAATTTTGATGTAATCAAGTATACTAGAACCTCCCCACATCAGGGCAATTAAAATCGAACTAGTGAGAATAGCGCCCATAAGACAAAGCACTAAACCACCGAGACTAATTGCACCATCATCTTCGAGTAAACCAAAACTAGTCACAAAAATTCCCATTGCTGGTAGAGTGTTAGTTCCCGGAATGGGAATCATCATGGAAATTGCCATTAAGGCGATCGCACTACCGATGACAACTCTACCGGGTAAAGTAACGCAGATATAGGACAGACGCGGACGAGCGATCGCTTCAATTCTGCGCAACCAGGGAATTCCTGTTTTCACAACTCCTTGGGCTGTTTCTAGTTTAATTGGATGATTGATCATCTTCTGCGGTAACCACAGCGTTTTAGAACCTGCGATCATTTGTATCGCTAGTAAAAAAATTAGGATACCGAAAGGGACAGAGTAACCGGGTGCGGGTATTGGTAAAGCTGAAGGTAAAGATAAAATAACAAGTAAAAATCCAAAGGTTCGTTCCTTTGCCAGCAACAAAATATCTGCTAGTTTAACGTGAGTAGGTTGTTCAGTTTCAAAAAAAAAGCGTTCTAACTCGTGGGAAAGTTTAGCCATAAAATATCAAAAATTACTACAGTTCATTTCAGCACCCTGCAACCAAGATAAATCACAATCATAACGAATTATAAATCTTTGTGGAAGTTTGTTGAGAAAGCAAACCACAGCAAATTTACATTGCACGGTTGCTTAAGGAGTCGTGTAAAAATAAACAATTGAATATTTGTAGTGCGGGCATCTTGCCCGCGCGAGCAAGATGCTCGCACTATCGCCCTACTTATCCCAGAGTCTATTTACAGCAGTTTTCACCTATTTAAACCACATCCAATACTGCTCGGTTAAGCTCAAAAACCTTAACCCGCTTAGGTTGGGTTTCGCAGAGCCTCAACCCAACCTACAATTTTCCTTAACCGAGCAGTATTTAAACCACATCTGTCGTAGGGAACACCGACAATCTTTTGGCACATAAAATAATTTTACTGGTGCCGTGCCCCTACAGTGTGGTTTATTTACCTGAAACTAGCTGTAATTTGCATCAAAATTACCAGTAATGACCAATATAACGAGTCAATCACCAAGCGATCGCTACATATTGTGTTTAGCGCAACTCGCTACTAATCCTGCCATTTTTTCCCATCTATTATTAACACAGAAGATAGCAGGCTTGAGTTTTCTACATTTACGGTGTCACCTTCGTTACCAGTTATTACTGTGGTATTACCGTAAATACTTTCGATATAAATGTTGTCATTACCATCAGCAGTATTCAGGTTAGTTTCACCGTTGTGGGTGCTTTCTACAGTGACGTTATCCTCACCGTCACCTGTTTGCAGATTGAGTTTTTCAAAGCTACCGTAGTTAATTTTCCCACCCATTCCCAAGCCGCGAATTTCGTTGTCTGTGACAATGGCGATATTATCTTTGCTATCTCCAGAATCATCCAGATTCAAGATATCCCCACCTATCCCACCGCTAACGGTTAAAGTATTGGCGATATTATCCAACAATTGTTGAGAACTGCTGACGGTAATATTATCATCTCCTTGAGCAGATCTAACTGTGGTATTACCGTAAATACTTTCGATATAAATGTTGTCATTACCATCAGCAGTATTTAGGTTGGTTTCACCGTTATGGGTGCTTTCTACAGTGACGTTATCCTCACCATCACCTGTTTGTAGATTTAATTTCTCAAAGCTACCGTAGTCAATTTTCCCACCCATTCCCAAGCCGCGAATTTCGTTGTCTGTGACAATGGCGATATTATCTTTGCTATCTCCAGAATC